>NZ_JBWJFG010000003.1:0-308534 GCF_056388495.1 Corynebacterium sp. TUM25020
ATCGGTGCACCAGCAGAATACGACACCGCCATCGACACCAGCTACCAACACAACCTCGGCATCCAAAAAGGCTGGATCAAATAACCGCAACACGCCCGGAAAAGACACACTTTTCTTTACTTAACCCACAACTGTAAGGGAAGCTGCTAACCCCCGCATATATCCAGGAGACAAAAAGAAGCGCCCTCCTCTAACGTGAAAGCTAGAGGAAGGGCGCTATTGGTAGCGGGGGCAGGATTCGAACCTACGACCTCTGGGTTATGAGCCCAGCGAGCTACCGAGCTGCTCCACCCCGCGACGAGTGCTTAACGCTACCGCGTCAGCGACTCCACTACTGTAACGCAGACCGTGGATAAAGTGAAATCGCCTGGTCACAGACGGTTTCACTTTCGCTTTAACGATCCGACTGCAGATCCTGAACCGCCTTATCCAGTTCGTCCAGCGCCTTACCGAACTCCTCGAAGGAACCGGACTCGCGAGTCTTGTTCACCTTGTCCATAGCATCGCGCACACGCTGCTCCGGAGACGTATCAGTGCCCTTGCCGTCGGTCTTGTCCGTCTTACCCGCTGCACCCTTCGCGTTGGAATCCTTGTCGTCGTTGCTGCCGCTGTCCTTGCCGTCAGCGTTGCTCTTGTCTTCGTCCTTGGACTTTTTCTTGTCCTTATCCTTGCCCGGGTCAACCACAGAACCGTCGATCTCGCGGATATCCGTAGTGGAGGACGTGTTAATGCCCACCTGGCTCAGCGCCTCGGCAATAGTCGGCGCGTAACCCACCTGACCGTTGTAGCTCACCAGCACGCGCAACAACTTCGGGAAAGCGGAATCCTGCCCACTGCGCTGCGAGTAGACCGGCTCGACGTACAGAATCTGCCCGTCGCCCACCGGCAGTGTCAACAGGTTGCCGTTGGTCAGGTCATTCGTACCCTTCAGCAGGGTGCGTTCGCGGGCGATCTCGTCGGAGGACATCATGGTGTCCTGCGCCTGGTTCGGGCCCAGCGTCTGAGTGCCCGTCGGCAGCACCCGCACGCTGATCTTGCCGTAGTTATCCGGATCGGAGCTCACCGACATGTGTGCAGCCAGGAACTCACGACGCAGACCACGGAACGGAGTAATCAGCTGGAAAGAAGGCTTATTCGTCTTCGGATCCGCCGCCACTACGTAGTACGGAGGCTGCGCATTGTCCTGTCGATCCTGCGGTGCCGTCGGATCCGTCGGCACCGACCAGAACGAGTCGTTTTGGAAGAACACGCCTGGGTCGGAAACGTGGTACTTAGCGATCAGCTCGCGCTGCACCTTGAACATATCCTCCGGGTAGCGCAGGTGATCCTCCAGCTCCTTACTGATCTCCGAACGCGGCTTCACCACACCCGGGAACGCGCCCCGCCACGCCTTCAGCACCGGATCCGATTCATCGAAGGCGTACAGGTCCACGCTGCCGTCATAGGCATCCACCACAGCCTTCACAGAATTGCGAATGTAGCCAACCTCGTTGTCGACCACCTGGGACTCGCTCACGCCATCGGGATTAATGGCGTCAGCAGTAGAATCAGTGAGCCCAATGCGCTCGGAGTAGGGAAGATTATTCAGCGTGGTGTACCCGTCTACAACCCACTTCACACGGCCGTCAATCACAACCGGGTAGGTCTTGGAATCGGTGGTCAACCACGGCGCCACCTTGTGCACACGCTCGCGCGGATCGCGCTCATAGAGGATCTTCGACCCCTTGCCGATGCGGTCAGTCAGCAGCATGTTCATCGACTCGAAGTGAGCCGAGAACATCAGGCGGTTGAAGTAGTTCGACACGTCCACACCACCGGTGCCGGTGTAGGAGTAGTTTGATGCGTCGGTATCGTACTCCAGCGGCTCACCCTCGGTGTTACCGACGATCGCATAGTCAGCATTGCTCTGCTTCGACGAGGCAATGACCGGACCGAAGTAGATACGCGGCTGCTTTACATCCAGCTTCAGCTCGCCGCCCTGCTTACCGGACTCCATGGACTGCAGATCCGCGACCGTGTACACCGGGTAGCCACCGCGGGCCGAGCCGACATCGCGAGCGACCTCATCCACCTTGCGGGCCGGCGCCGCCACAAAGCCATTGCCGTGTGTGTACACCGTGTGGCGGTTAATCCAGTCGTTTTGGTTGCCATCCAGGGTATTCGGGTTCAACTCGCGGGCAGCAACCACGAAATCGCGCATCTTGCCATCGACCTTGTAGCGGTCAATGGCCAGCTCATCCGGGAAACCATAGAAGTTACGCAGCTGCTGTTGCTGGGTAAACGTCGGAGTCAGTACCTCCGGATCCAGCAGACGCACGTTGGACAAAGTGGCGGAATCGTCGGCGACGGCCTTCTTCTGCTCCTTAGACGCTGCATCGCCTGACGAACCCCAGTCGCGGTCGTAGGTCACCTTGTCGTCACCGATGCCATAGGCGAAACGGGTGGCCTCGATATTGCGGGCAATGTACTCGCGCTCTTTTTCCGCACGGTTCGGGTTCACGGAGAACTGCTCTAGTAGCGCGGGCCAGGCGAAGCCCACGGTCAGCGACGAACCCACCATCAGCGCCACAGCCAGCGCCGGGATTCGTAGATCCCGCAGCACAATGGTGATGAAGAACATGGCAGCCACGAAGATGGAGATCACCAGCAGCACGATCTGTGCCGGCAGCACCGCGTTGATATCCGTGTACGACGCACCGGTGAAAGTATCGTGCGAGCGGGTCAGCAGGCTATAGCGGTCAAACCAGTACCCCACAGCCTTCAGCAACATCCACGCACCCGCGATGATGGCCAGCTGGCGACGGGCGTGGACAGAAATAGAGGCCTTCTCCCCCACCCGCGGATTGCCCGTAGTGATGGAACCCAGCAGGTAGTGGCCAACGCCGTTAAGAACGAAAGCCAGGATCAGCAGCACACTAAAGGTAGAGATCAGCAGCTGCAGGAAGGGCAGGTTAAATGCGTAGAAACCGAGATCCATATTGAACTGCGGATCGCGCACGCCGAAGTTAGAGCCATTCAAGAACAACAGCACAGAGCGCCAATTCGATTGCACGATTATGCCGGTGATCACGCCGACGAACAGTGGAATACCCACCAGGAATGGCCGCATATTGCGCCGGATCAGCGGACGGTACTCCGCCAGGGGCGAAGACGTTCCCAGCGAGTCGATCTCGTCCGGCCGCGCCCTATAGGCCAAGAACGCAGCCAGCCAAGAGATCAGCGCACCAATCAGGCCGAAGATCACAAACAGCGCTGCACGCGTGACAATCACGTTCTGGAACACACCCTGATACTCCACGCTGCGGAACCAGGCAAAGTCCGTGTAGACGCTCACCACCACCGGGATGATGAACACGGCGATGGCGATAATCGCCACCGCAATGCCCAGTATCTTCGAGCGCCTGCTCGACACTGGACCGGATGGGAACTGCTGCTTCGGTCGCCCCGAAGACGGTGGCATGGGCGTGCTCAAGGCTTTGTTACTCTCCTGCTAATCGCGCCTGTATCTGTCGCTGATCGCGATGTTTCCACAAGGATACGTACAATTCTTACAGCGTCATAACAAATCCCAGTTCCGTCCCCTACCCACAACGTAACTTTGAGAAAGGCTGTCCGCATGACCTCTTCCAATCCCTCCCACTCCGTCGACCTGCAGGATGAGCGCGTGCTCAACGCTGCTCTGCGCGAGGCCGTGGACTTTGTACAGGCAGAGGGATGGGATCGGCCTGCCACTCTTTTTGCATTAGTCCCTGCCACGTTGATCGCCGACGCGGCCCCGCAGGCATTCGATGACGAGGCTCCATCCAACCCCCTCGCACTCGTCGTTCAGGAGGATATTCCGGAGCACATTCGCCCCGGTAGTGAAGAGCTCGGCCAATTCCTCGCCACTATCCGCTGGCCTGCCCCGGTCGTCGGTGCGATCCTGGCGCAGGAAATCACTTTCTCCAACGCCGCCCCCGGCGCCGACCCTGCCCCGCGTCAGGCTCGCCTGTTTAGCGGAGTTCTTTGTGACGCCGACTTTTCCGGCTCCGAGCGTTCCCTTATCCAGCTACGCCCCAGCGAAGAAGAGCTGGAGGCCGATCCTTTCGGCCAGGACAAGGTGCAGCTACTCGGCGGCGATGACATCGCCCCCGGCGTGATCCACACACTTCGCGCGACTTTCGAGGCAGACGAGTAAACCCCCGCACACGATACGGGCTACTTGCAGGTATCGGCCTGCTTGCCTTCGTTGTAATCCTTGAGATCGCTGATGGCGTCGTCCAACGTGTCGACCTTAAGCAGGGTGATTCCCTCCGGCGGCTCGTGGACCGCCTCTGCACAGTTCTTTTCCGGTACGAGGAACACCTCTGCGCCGGCCTCCTTGGCGGCGGCGATCTTGTGAGTGATGCCGCCGATCGGGCCAACCTTGCCTGCGGCGTCGATAGTGCCAGTACCAGCGACGAACTTACCGTCTGTGATTTCCTCGGGCGATAGCTTGTCTACCACCGCCAAAGAGAACATCAGACCGGCGGAAGGGCCGCCAATATCGGTGAGGTTGTATTGCACCTTGATGTCACCGCCCGGCTGGGCCGCAGTTGCCACTCCGAGAAACGCGGTGCCTTCCGGGTGCTCGGCGCGCATTTCCTTCGGCAGCTCACCGAGAGTGACCTTCACGTCCTTTTCATTGCCCTGACGCTTGACGGTGATCGTCACCTCATCGCCTGGCTTTTGGTCCTTGACCTTGTCCGACAGCTCATTGGGGAGCTTGACTTCTTCCCCGTTGACCTTGGTGACGATGTCGTTGACTTCGATCTTCCCCTGCGCCGGAGAATCTTCGGTCACCTCCATCACCATGGTTTCCAGCGGCTTATGCAAATGATTCATAGCCGAAATGGTGGCATTGGATTCCGAGCTGGAGAACGCTGCGGCATTTTGGCGCTGTACTTCCTCCGAGGACTTTCCGGAGGGGAAAACGTGCTCGATTGGAACCAGGGTGTCGTCGGTCGTGGCCCATCGTTTAAGAGCCTGCGGGAGCGTCATATTTGTCCGCACCGACACGGTAGTCATGTTCAGGTTCCCGCTCGTCGGATGGGTTTTTGCGCCCGTAATGTCCACAACGTCGCGACCGTCGACCTGCCCCAGCGTGTTAAACGTCGGCCCGTTGCCCTCGGCGGCATAGGGAACGGTGATGTTGATGTTGGTGCCGGGAATCGAGGGCAGACCGATGAGGGAAAGCACCGCCACGACGGGCACTGCGCCCACGACGATAGTGCGATTTCGCCTGTTCCAGAATTTCACCCGCCTAACTTTACATGCATCCCCCGACGAGGTTGGCCACCACCGCCGAAGCACCCCGACCGCTCTGTTCGCTATCAGCACACGGGAAATAGCACCATAACGGGCTTTCGGGGTCGTTTCCGCACTGAGAGAGTCGGTACGGTGGGGTACATGAGTAAATTCGGCTTTGGCTTCCACGGCCCGCACAACTCCGATGACGATGGCGACAAGGACCGCGACAAGGATCACGACCGGGATCGTGATCAGGACCGTAATAACGAGAACAACGGGAACGAAAACAACCCGTTCGGCTTCTTTTTTGGCGGCCCGATGGGCGGCGGCACCAGTGGCACGGGTGCAGGCGGCATGGGTCCCGGAGCTGGCGCGGGCAATCTGGGGGACATCCTGAACCAGTTCGGTTCCATGCTCTCCGGTTTCGGCTCGGACATGAACAGTTCCGAAGGCAAAGGGCCGGTGAACTATGCTATGGCCAAGCGCACCGCCCGCCAGCGCATTGCAGCCACCCGGAAGGACACTCGTCCGACCCACAACGATTCTCAAGCCGTGGCAGATTCGGTACGCCTTGCTGAATTGTGGCTAGACGAAGCCACTATCCTGCCCGCAGGCGCGTCCGGCTCTGTGGCCTTCGGCCCGGCGCAATGGCTGGATGAGACCTTCGAAACATGGAAGCGTGTGGTTACCCCACTGGCCGACAAGCTGGGCGATGCTGCACTCGGCGGTGTGCCGGAGGAGATGCGCAGCCAGCTTGGCCCACTCGCCGGCATGATGAAGCAGATCAACGCCATGAATTTCGGCGTGCAGCTGGGTAATACCCTCGGCGAGATGGCCACCGACGTGGTGCTTTCCACCCAGTGGGGCGTACCCCTGGCGCAGGGCGAGACGGCAGCCATCGCCACCGAACACCTCGACGTCATGGCCAAGAAGCTGGGCTGCGAGCCCCGCGAAGCGCTGATCTATCTGGCCGCGCGCGAAGCCGCGCACCTACGTCTGTTCAAGCACGTCCCGTGGCTGGTGGAACGTCTGATCCTGGATGTCGAAGAGTTCGCGGCCGGGCTATCGCTGGACTACTCCGCCATCGAGGAAGCCACCGGCGAGTTCACCCCAGAATCCCTTAACGACCCGGCGAAGATGCAGGAAATGATGGAACGCATGCAGGGTCAGGATCTTTCCCCACAAGTCGTTTCGTCCAATGTCCATGCCCGTGAGCGCCTGGAGACGAGCCTGTCGCTGATCGAAGGGTGGGTGGATTATGTGACGGGTGTTGCCTTGGACTCCCGCATCCCTGCCGCAGCCATGATCAACGCCGCGTGGTCGGAGTTCCGCAACAACGGCTCCCCTGCCATGGACAATCTGACTAAGGCCCTCGGAATTAGCTTCACCGCTCCGAAGGCAAACGAGGCAGTCGAGCTGTGGCGCAAGCTGGATGATGCGGTGGGCGTCAAAAAGCGCGACGGCGTGTGGGACCACCCGGACTTCCTTCCGGTCGCGTCCGACCTCGACAACCCGGCAGCTTTCATCAGCAACATCGCGTTCGACGAGGACGAGATGGAGGATTTCAACCCCATTAGCGAGATCGAAAAACTCGAGCGGGAGCTCAATGAAAAGCGCGACAACGGTGACGACACCACCGATACCCCCGAGGACTAGCTAATCGCGCATCCCCCAGCGCTTGAAAGCCTCCAAGTACCCCTGTGCTTTCTCCAGCTGCGGGGTGTGCGCCTCCCAGCGGTGAAACTCCGGGCCGTGATTCGGCACAAAAGTATGAATCAGCTCGTGGATAATCACCGCATCCAGCACATAGCCCGGCACGTCCTGCAGGTAATGCGAAATCCGGATGCGCTTGGACTGCACCGAACAGCTGCCCCAGCGCGTGTTCATGTTCGCTACGAACTTGATCTCGCCGATCGTTGCCCGCCCACCGAGGTACTTGCGGTTTAGCTCCCGCGCGCGGTCGGCAAGATCGTCGTTGCCTAGGGCATGACGCCTACTCTTCAGCGCCTTTCCGAGCAGCTCCACGCTAATGCTGCGCAGTTCGGCTTCTCCGATGGCCGCGGGAGCCATGACCAAAAACCCATTGCCTTCTTCCCGCACTGCAACGGTTTTCTTGCGCCTAGCGGATAGCCGGAAGGTGACAGGCGGCACTCGGTTTGGTTCGGCGCCTGCCTGGAGCTGGCGGGCGAGCTCTGCCTCCACATCACGAGCCAGCTGCTGCGGGTCAAGCGCCCGGTGGCGGTAGGAGGAAACCACGGATTATCCTTTCCACCTGCGAGGACTATGCCTCCCTGCTAGGGTGAGAGGCGAATCACAGCGCGTGGGGAGTACGCGGTGCGAGGGGTCTTTACAGAGGGGTTGTAGAGGGGATTTTGGGGAACGCAATCATGCTAAAGCTTAACCTGCCGGCGAGTACAGCCATCCTGGCAAGGCCCACGATCGGCCTGCAATTCGGCGTGCTGCCGCACGAATCTATGATCCTGCCGCTGCCGAAAAGCGTGAATCCGAGCCAGGTTGCGCACGTTTTTGCCCTAGCCCGTAGCGGAATCGGTTTCGACGAGCTGCACCAGAAACTGGGCTACTGCGGAGTAGACGAGGAAGATGCCCGGCTGATTCTCTCCGAGATGGTGCGGGCAGAGATACTGCGCCCATCGCAGGCGGACGTGGACTTCCACGTGCTCGCGTCCGGCGTGTCCAGCGAGAGATTAGAGCCCGTTTTAGAAGCGCTGGGTTTGAGTTTTCGCATTACCTCCGCACCCAGCGAAGCACGACGGTCACTCATCGTCCTCCCCGGAGCAGTGTTCCCCACCCCGGACGTGCAGCATGCGCTTATGGTCAACCGCGTAGCCCACTACCCAGCCGGGATCGTGGATGGTCGGAATGTGTTGGGACCATTAGTGGTGCCAGGAGTTACTCCCTGCCTGGCTTGTATGGATAGCTACTACGGGCAGATCGACGACGGTTGGCGTGGGGTGCGTCTGCAGGCAACAGGGCGTCCCGGAAGTACGGAACGGCACTTGGTCCAAGCGGCCTCTACACAGCTAGCGATGATGCTCAACGAACACGTATTGCCCTGGTGGCGCGCGCACCGGGCGTACGTACGCGAGCGGCGAATGGCGCGACTGCAGCAGGAGGAAATTCCCGCGGCCCCGGAGATCCCAGAGGTCCTTAGCCAGCGGCGCCTCGTGGATTTCGCCAGTGGCGCAGTGCGCACCTATCAAGTGCCTTTCAACGACAACTGTCTGTCTTGTCGAGCGGTACGGAGCTAATCAGGCAACCTTTGACAGCTTCGAGATCTCGGCTTGCGCGTATTCACTGACGCGGTCTTTCCAGCGCTCTGCGGCCTTCTGGCCACCCATACGATCCATCGTGGAGAGAGCCTTACGCTCGCGCATGCCGACGCCTCCCGGTGTCTCCGGAGAACGTCGATGTCCCGGCTCTACGGCTGCCGGACAGCACGTAGCCGCGGACACGGCGTGCCATGGTCTGACGGTCACGCTGGGAGGGCAGAACAACTAGACGGATTACGCTGCGGTCTACGCAACGCACAGACGGATCAGACCGTCTGTGGGGCTGCAAGACCGTGTCAATGAACGGAAAAAGACTTCCGTGTTCCTTCCCAGTGGACCCGGCAACAGGCCCGCCGCTGGATCCGAGAAAACCCCGACCACGCCCACCAAGCAGAGGCGTAACACCATCCCGATTCCGTACCGACAAAACGATATGGGTAAAGATGCAAGAGGTGTGTGGCAGTTGAGCATGTCACGATCGTCGAGACATCTGTTCCGCTATTGCATTTTTCTGCGAACATCGCAGTGCGCGCCTCAGTGGCTTTAGGGGCACATCGCGGCCTCTCGTTTGAGTGATGAGACATTTTCATACAGCGGTAGCGAACAAACCAGGTCACCGTAGTGCGGTACACAGCAACGAGAAAACTCAACACAAAGACGCTTCGAGTACGGTCTCCACGCCCCGGGCAAGATTCTTTGCCCATGGCAGCGACAACGAGTAAAGAGCATTCAGTATGATGAGCCCCATGCAGATAACAGGCACTACCACGGCCGGTAGCCTGAAGCTCATGCTTGTCGAGCGTCTGCCCACCACCGTGATCCTGGCCACTCTCGCACTGATCTTCAGCGGCGCGAGCATCCTCAACGAACACTCCATCACGCCGCTGATTACCTTTTTGATCATCACCCAGGCCCTCAGCCTCATCGTCGCACCCCGTCACCCGCACATCAGCACAGGCATCTATATCACGGCATTCTTCGGCGCACTCCTAGCAGGCCATTCCACAGGTATGGAACTCTTCCTCGGCGTCTTCCTCATCACCGCCATCACTGCCACCGGACACCACCTGCTAGCCCTATTAATTGCAGTCACCATCACCCTCGGCGGCTTCTACTCACCAGCCGAAGCACACTTCAATTTCGAGGCCATCGCGCTGATGATCTTTTGTATCATCGTTACCCTGGCCTACCTCCTTGGCTTATGGATCCACCGCAACCACCAACAACACCTCAACACCCAACGCACCCAACAAGCCCGTCGCCAACAACTCACCAGCCTGCTGCATGACTCCATCGCCGCAGATCTCACCTCCGTCATCGTCCAGGTAGAAAAACTCGCCATCACCACCCCACAGCGCCACGACGAACTAAAAGACATCGCACGCACCGCTCGTAACGCCCTTGACCGCACCCGGCAACTGCTCACCACACTCAACACCCACCCCAACTCCGAACCAACGACCAGTCTGCCGATCACACTGGACACCACGACAAAGCGGCTGCGTGACCACGGCTTTACCGTCACAACCACCACCCGGCTGGACACTCCTGTGACCATGGCCCTACACAACACCGCTCTTGAACGTGTCTTAAGCGAGACAGCCACCAACATCATCAAGCACGCCACACCCCACAGCACTGTGGCTATCGACACAACATCCGATGATGAGGGTGTAACCATTACTGTCACCAACCATCACACCCCCACACAGGCAACGCCCACCGACTCAACCCATCTGGGTTTAACCAGCATGTCCCAGACACTGCACGCACTCGGCGGCACACTGACAACTCGCTCCAATGATCAAGAATGGGTCACAGTCGCCCATTTTCCCTTCCTGTGAAGATAGCCGTGGGCTACAACTAGATACATGCCCAAAGCCATCACATATGCAGCCCTTGGTGTGCTCCTACCGCTGGCTCCCGCTATCACTGACCCGCTGACACATGAAGTCAACGTGTTAGCACCCTTCAGCGTCACTGACTGGTTAAGCTGCTCCAAGAAGCCTCACTTGCCGTGGTGCAACAAATGACCACGCACATCCTGCTAGTCGACGATGACCCTACCATCCTCGATACTTTCCCCGTATACTTCTCCACCACCGACGACCTAGAGGTCTCCGGTACGGCCAGAACTGGTAGGCAAGCACTAGCCTGGATAGACACCAACACCTGTGATCTCGTCCTCTCTGACGTTCGTATGCCGGATATCGACGGCATTGAACTACTCCAACACATCCAAGACCTTGAACACCCGCCCCTATTCGTCGCCATGACCGCCTTCGACACCGATGACACGATGCTCAAGTGTCTTAGCCTGGGCGCGGTGGGCTACATCATCAAAGGACAAGCCCCAGAATCAATCATTCATTCTCTACGCGACGCCACGCACGGAGGAACAGTTCTCTCTCCCGACTGCCTCAGCCGACTTCTTGACGCCAAAGCCGCTAGTAGTGAGCTTCATATGCCAAAAATCACTAATCGTGAGCAGATTGTCTTATCCCTGATCTGCGAGGGTAAAACAAATGTAGAAATTGGCGAATCAATGCGCCTAGCAGAGGTCACCATCAGGAAAATAATCTCGCAGCTCTTTCTTCGCTTCTCCGCGAAGAACCGTTTAGACCTCGCCATCAAATACCTGTCGATCAAACACTCATTTTAACGTCAACCTCAAGCAAATATTCTCTCCTCTCCCTGACACGAGGCAGTCTCAATCTATTGATTGCCCCCTTTAAGGAGTATCGCATGCGATATAAAAGCCGCACACCTGTTTAGAAAGAGTGAACAATCTTCTAGGTTTAGAATCGCTCAACCTAAAACTCACCAGAACAGGAGCTTGAGATGAAAGAAAAGACTCTTTCTCGCCTAGTTGCCCTAGGTCTTGCCATCACTATTCCAGTCGGAACGGCACACGCTGCAGGCGCAACCACAAACCTCGAACAATCCCCAGAAAGCCCTTCTGCGCAAGCACAAGAACTTACCGCAGAGGATGAACAGGAAATCGACGAACTGCTAGCCTACATCGACACGATTCCGGACGATGTGGTTGAGAACAGTACGGATGAACAGCTAGCCGCATATCTGCAGAACAATACGGGCGTTCAGACGCGTAACGCTTGGGAATGTGCTGGTGCAATCGCCCTTATCCTCGCAGGTACGGTGGTTCCCATCGCTAAGGTAGTCAATGTCGTTCGCCTAGTAAAGAGCCTAGGTGGAGCCAAGAAGGCAGCTGCTGCAATTGAAGAAGCAGGCGGAATCAAGAAGATCTTGGCTACTAAGGGTGGCTCGATCAAGGCAACCGATATCAGGGATGGATTACTCAGCCTAGCGAGCGAGCTAAGCGGAATCGGCCTTGCTGTCGAGAAGTGTTAGAGTGCCAAAAATGAAGAGCCTGCCAGTCTATTTGAGCAGCATCTTTGCGATCGCTTCTATTGTATTAGCGATCGCAAAGATATCTTTTCCTGAGGCGTCTCTCGTTCTACTTGCGGTAGCGTTTTTGATCGGAAGAATCGAAAGCAAGGAATCATCATCCTCGACAAAAAGAAAATAGAGATACGACTTGGAGGATACTTCCCTTTCCTTTGGATTTCCCTCCACCACGGAATCAAGGATTGCCAAGCTTAATGTATTCATACAATGTCGTACGCCCCACCCCGAGACGTTCAGCCACTTTTTATTCGGCATCCCCTCATCAATCCACCTTTTTCGCCTGTTCAACCTGCTCCGCCGTCAGTGCTTTCGCTCGTCCCTTATAGACGCCGCGCTTTTTAGCCCGGGCAATGCCCTCGGCCTGGTGCTCGCGAATAATGAAACGTTCAAACTCGGCCACTGAGCCAAGCAAACCAAGCAAGAGCTTGGCTACAGGCGTCGATTCCTTCGAGTAGAACTGCCCCTCTTTGAGAAACTTCACCGAGACACCGCGTGCGGTGAGGTCACCAACAATGGAATACAGGTCAGAGAGAGGGCAAGGCGATCCATGGATGACACAATCAACTGATCACCCTTGCGCACATACCGCAGAGCTTCTTCGAGTCTTGGGCGATGCCGCGTCGAACCAGTCATGCGGTCTTCATAAAGAGAGAAGATTCTCTCTTTGCGCAACAGTTCGGTCTGCCGCTCTAGGTTTTGATCCTTGGAGCTGACGCGCGCATAGCCAACTTTCTCGCCGACTATCGCCTCGGGCTGTTCGACAATGTCTAGAGGAAGCGACACATCTGCTCGTTTATACATCAACCTACCCTGCCGAACAGGAGTTCTTGTGAGTTACGAACTGTTCGCTTGGGGTGTACCTCTTTCCGAGCATAAGCTAACCCAACGAACCTCCCCAAGAGTCAACCCAAGCCGGAAAGCAAGATCTCGCTTAGTCTCTGAAGTCAGCATTCCATGGATTCCTTTAGTTGAGTGGTTTATCTAAAAGCTAACTGCCCTAAGGGGCCAGTTGGGAGCTGGATACCAGTCTTGGCTAACGCGCACTGGACTGTCCGGTTCGATACGCCGAACTCTGCCGCTGCCTCTTGAACAGTGGGGTACGCCTCTGTCTGGAAATAGGCATCATCAAAGTAAGCCGCTATTCGGTGCGAGACAGAGCGACCTTGCGCCGAACGTTTTCTATTAGGGTATGGCTAGTTCAGGCGGGTCAGGCGTAGTTGCTGACGATCGCCAGCACGTCCTCGCCAAATTCCTTGACCTTCACCGGACCAATGCCCGGCACCGCCACCAATTGGTCGGCCGTAGTGGGAAGTTGTTCGGCGATGGCACGCAACGTGGCGTCGGTAAAAATGACATACGCCGGCACAGCCTTTTCCTTAGCCTGAGTAGTGCGCCATTCCCGCAGTTCGGTGAGCAGGAGGTGGTCGGTTTCCGGGGCGTGCTCGCCGCAACGGCCAAGAATCTTCAGCTCCGGGCTTCCCAAACGAGTGCCGCAGATAACACAGGCATTCTTGGGCGCGCCGAGGCGCTCCCGGGTTCGGTTGCCCTCGCGGCGCTGCGCCTCCATGGCCTCCTCCTGTGGTACCAACCCGTCAAGGAAGCGCGTGCGGCGTCGGTTCGATGTAGAGCCTTCCTGCCTGGCCAGCGCCCAACCGAGGTGCAGGTGCTCACGCGCACGAGTGATACCGACGTAGAACAGGCGACGCTCCTCCTCGATTGCCTCTTCCGAGCCCGCCCCTTTCAGGGCGTGGCGAATCGGCAATGTGCCTTCATTAAGGCCAACGAGGAACACCGCATCCCACTCCAAACCCTTTGCGGCGTGAATGCTGGCGAGGGTCACGCCCTGGAACTTCGGCGGGTTCTTAGCACTCATGCGCTCCTTAAGCAGCGCAACCACTCCCTGCATGCTTAAAGGTTCCGCGGCAGTGGAGGTGATCTCCTTGACCAGATCAAAAAGTGCTTGCAGGGATTGCCATCGAGCACGCTCCTGGGAACCCGCGGGCTCCGTGGACGTCAGGCCGACGGGTACCAAAGCGGCGCGGATAGCATCTGGCACATCTTCGGGGTCTGGGTCGTATTTCTTGGCCGCGGCGATGATCGCATTCATACCCTCGCGGATTTCCGCACGCTTAAAGAAGCCTTCACCGCCCTTGACTTGGTAACCAATTCCGGCCTGCTCAAGCTCGTATTCGTAGTTCGCAGATTGCGAATTGATGCGGTACAGAATCGCAATGTTCGCCGGTTCCACGCCCTTTTTGATGAGGGTCTGAATTTCCTTGACCACCGCCGCTGCTTCCGCAGGCTCGTCCGGGTATTCGTGGAACTCCGGGACAGGTCCAGCGGGGCGTTGGCCTTCCAGCTTCAGCCGAGTGCCCGCCACGCGCCCCTTCGCTTTGCCAATCACGCTATTGGCAAGATCTACAACCTGCGGGGTAGAGCGGTAGTCGCGATGCAGGCGGACAGTGGTGGATTCTGGGTATTTGGTGGTGAAGTCCAGCAGATATTCCGGGGTTGCGCCGTTGAAGCTGTAGATCGTCTGGTTGGCATCCCCCACCACTGTGAGGTCATCGCGGTCACCGACCCAAGCGTCGAGAACGCGCTGTTGCAACGGCGTGACGTCCTGATACTCGTCGACGACAAAAGTCCGGTAGCGAGAGCGGAACTCATCTGCGATGCCGACATTCGACTCAATGGCCGCTGCCATATGTAGCAACAGGTCGTCGAAGTCCAGCAGCATACCCTCGGGCGTGGTCTTGAGTCTTTCGTACCCCTGAAACACTTTGACGAAGGTCTGCGGATCTACCGGGCAATCGCGGCGACGCGGCTCTACATAATCCGGATAGTCCTCCGCACTGACCAGGGAGGACTTTGCCCACTCGATTTCCCCGATGAGGTCCGCGAGCATGGCGGTGCTGGTCTCGACGCCAACCGCGCGGGCGGCACGGGAGACAACGCGGAACTTGTTATCCAACAATGCCCATGGCAGATCACCCGCATAGGCGGGCCAGAAGTACTTCAACTGTCGCAGTGCCGCAGCGTGGAAAGTCTTGGCCTGCACTTTGGGGATGTTCATCAGCGCTAGGCGCTCGCGTAATTCTGCAGCGGCGCGGGCGGTGAAGGTGACGGCCAGAACATGGTCGGGGTTAACAAAACCGCCGTCGACTAGGTGCGCAATGCGGTGGGTAATGGTGCGGGTTTTACCGGTTCCGGCGCCGGCAATGATGCTCACGGGGCCGCGCGGGGCGGAGGCAGCCTTAGCCTGTTCCGGATCCAGTCCGTCCAGCAGGGAGCTCACAAATATCCCTACTTTGCGCCTGGGATCTCGTCGGCACCCGGGTTGGAACGCACATAAAGTACGCGGTCTCCAGGCTCGATGGTCTCTGCCTCGGAGGAATCAATGCGGTATAGCTCGCCGGAGCGCACTACACCCAGCACGACGTCTTCCAGTACGCGGGGATTACCGCCGACTTCTTCCTCGCTGACGAGACGCTCGGCAATGGAGAATCCTTCATCCGGTGACAGCAGATCCTCCATCATTTCCGTCACGGACGGTGTAACGGTAGCCAGTCCCATCAGGCGGCCAGCAGTCTCGGAGGAAACCACCACGGAATCCGCACCGGATTGGCGCAACAGGTGCGAGTTATCCGATTCACGGACACTGGCCACAATGGTGGCCGAAGGTGCAATCTCACGCACGGACAAGGTAATCAGCACAGCCGTATCGTCCTGGTTGGGCGCGACGACAACGGCACGGGCACGGTTCACACCTGCGAGCTTCAACACGTCGGAGCGGGTCGCCGAGCCCTGCACGGTGACCAACCCCTGTGCCGAGGCCTGGTCCAGTACCTCCCGATCCGTATCCACGACAACGATCTGCGATGGCGATACGCCGTCAGCCAAGAGCGCTGCAATGGCGGAGCGCCCCTTGGTGCCGTAGCCAATGACGATGGTGTGGTTGCGCATTTTCTTCCTCCAACGGCGGATGACAAGCGTTTTACGAGACTCTTCGGTGAGCACTGACAACGTGGTGCCGACCAACAACACCAGGAACACCAGGCGAGCCGGGGTAACGATCAGTGTGTTGACGAGACGAGCGTTTTGGGTCTGCGGTGATACATCGCCGTAGCCGGTTGTCGACAGAGACACCGAGGAGTAATACAGCGCGTCTATGAAGGTTTCCATACCTTCGTAGGCATCACGGTCGACATAAGCCAGTCCAGCAACGAAGAACACGAGCAAGAAGGCGTAGAACATACGCCGAATGATGAGCCACCAGGGGCTTTGCGCCACCGACGTTGGAATGTGGACGATATTGAGTAGCGCATGCGGCGGTAGCTCATCGACCTCATCGTCGGCGCTAAAGCGTTCGCGCAACCGGTACTTCATCTACATCCTCTCGTCATTGCTCGTTGCCTTTGGTGACGCCCCCAAGCATCCCTTCGAGCTCGTCTGCAGAAAGTAGTGTACGCGGTTCATATGTTTCATTGGCCACGACGTAGTGGAACGCAGCGCGAACGTTGTCGGCGGGCACCTCCACCCCCAGTTTTGCGCTAAGCAGCTTCGCCCATGCCAGCCTGTAGACGGCAAGCTGCATAGCGGCGGCATCCATGTCCGCACCGGTGGGTTTACGCCCGGTTTTCCAGTCGACGACGAACCAGCCGTTGGCGGGGTCGTCCCCTTCGTGGAACACCGCGTCGATTCGCCCTTCGAACACATGGCCGCCAATGGTGACGGAGTAAGCGCCTTCCACACTGGTGGGCTGTCGGTGTGCCCACTCGGAACGGAGGAAGGCCTCCTTGAGGGTATCGAGATAGGGGTCTTCCAAGGTTGCATCGGAGGCTCCGGGGAGTTGATCCTCGTCCAGCAGCGAAACCTGCTTGTAGCGTTGCTCCACCCAGTTGTGAAAGGCGGTGCCGCGCTTGGCGTAGGGCTTCGGCTCCAGTGGGATCGGTCGGCGGGCGCGGAGAGCAAACTCTTCCTCGTCCTTGCGCAGACTTACAGCCTCGGTGGCTGTCATCCGTACGTTCATGGGAACCAATAGTTCGGTATTATCCATCTCGGCGAGCTCTTCAAGCAGCAGATCTGTCTCCAGATCCCAAGCCTCGACAAGTGTCGAGGGTGCGGAGCGGTCAGCGCCGGGAGTGTCGGCGTCGCCTGCCGTACCTGCATTGGTCTTCTCCTCTAGCGCTGTGATTTCCGCCCTCAGCTGAGCTGCGGCTTCAGCGACCTCGGGGCGATTCCCGACCAGGTCGGTACGGGGCCAAGAAGCACCAACGGTGCCCTCGGATTCACGGTTCTTGCGTTCCTCTTCGTAGTCCAAACGCTGTGCGTTGATCTCAGGGGTTGGCAAAAAGAGTTTGTCCTCAAGTGGCCCGTCTGAGTCTTCCAGCAATTGATCCAGGTCCTTGTAGTACTTCCCCAAATCAGACCAGTATTCCACCTGGCTATCAATGCCATTTTCCTGCATATACTCGCGCAGCTGGGAAAGGCAGATGGATGGGTCGTTGCCCTTCGCTGTCGATCCTTTAAAAGCAGATCCGCTGACATAAAGCACCCGCTCGGAACGGGTGATTGCCACGTAGAACAGTCGGTCGTTCTCCTTTGCACGGAATCGACTGACTTGCTTGTTGAACGCCTTGTATTCGCCGGTGTGTGCACTCCGATCGTCCGCTTCGGCCAGCGAGAGCACTGGGTATGCTCCCGGCTGGTCGCCGGCATCGCCACGCAGACTGCTGGGCATCACCTTTGCATTGGTCGTCCACGAAGATTCACTCCTAGGCTGGGAATAATCGCCGTAGCGTTCGCGGGAGGCATGTGGAACGGCGACGATGTCCCACTCCAGCCCCTTTGCCTTGTGAACCGTGAGGATCTGTACGGTGTTGTCCTTGCGCTGAACCTCGCCCGGGTCCAGGCCGTCTTCCTTCGCATGAGCTGCCAGCAGGTATTCGACCAATGCCTGGGGGCTGGCAGTAACAACGCGGGAGAATTCGCGTACAATCTGCGCGAACTTGTCGAGGTGGCTGGTACCGATTGCCTGCTCCGGCTGACGGTGCCAACGCATCAGAACTTCCGTGCGCACTCCCAGCATCTTCTCGATATCCGCCACCAGATCCGGCAGATTCTTTTGCAGGCTATGACGGCGCAGGTATCCGAGCTCTCGCCCGAGCTGTGCAAGCCGCCTAGCTCCCTTAGCCGACATGCCCATTTCCTCCGCATCAGTCATGTCTGCAAGCGCGTCGGTCAGCCCCACGGAAAACTCAGTGGGGTCGGGGATGGCCTCCAGTACCTTGTCGATAAGCTCCTCCCGCACCCCGGCGCTTCGGAAAGCGTCGATCTTCTCGGCCTGTAGCTGCGCTGCGGTCTCATCCATTTCACCAGGCTGCGCGGCTCCACGATTGACGATCTGCTCTGCGCGGCGAGTAAGCACAGCAAGGTCTGCGGCTCCAATGTTCCACCGTGGTCCGGTCAGCAGGCGTAAAAGTGCTACGTCATCCGTGGGATCCACTAGCACGCGCAACGTAGAGAACACGTCAGCGACCTCGGGAATATCCAAAAGTCCCGGTCCGGCGGTCATGTCCGCTGGTACCCCGCGTTCCACCAATTTTTCATAGATCGGCACCGCATCCTTGTTTACAGTCACCAGCACTGCGGCGGAGAAGGGCTTAACCTTCGCCGGGTTTTCCGCTGCCTCCAGCTTCTGCTGGTAGGCCTCCCACTGGGTCTGAAGCTTCTCGGCCAGCCAGTCGAGTTCCTGCTCGCGCTCCTCAAAAAAGGCCACAGCCGTCTCGCCTTCCGCGGCTCCGGAGCGCGGGCGCAGTTCCGAGACTAGGCGCCCGGTGCTCTCAGTGCTCCGTTCCATGGACCAGGTAGAAACCTTATTGGCCATGTCCAACACCCTGATGGGGTTACGCCAGGACGTCAGCAACTGCAGTTTCTGCGCCGGTTCGCCAGAAGCATCGGGGAAGTCTGTGCGGAACTTCTCCAGGTTGGAGGCCGTAGCTCCGCGGAACTGGTAGATCGATTGCATTGGGTCGCCCACCGCCATCGCAGAAAACTCACTGCCGCTCGCACGCCCTTCACCGAACAAGGATCGCAGCATGATGCGCTGAGCATGGCCGGTGTCCTGGTATTCATCCAGCATGACCACGCGGAAGCGTCGCCGCTGTTCCTGTCCCACGATGTCGTGGTCGCGTACGAGCTGCGCGGCTTTGTTCATCTGTTGTCCAAAGGTCAACAGATCGCGTTCCTGCAGTGCTTCGCGGTATTTCTGCACGAAGCTCAGCAGCTCAATGCGATACTGCTGGGCATCAAGAAACTTCTGGTTATCCCCGGTGAACTCACTCTTTGCATTCGCTTTCTTGGGCAGCTCTTCCAGCAAGTCCTTAGCTTTCAGGCTCTCGCTCTGAACCTCACCTAATTCGGCCAGGTGGTTATCCATTTCATCTGAAAGGGTGCACACGTCATCAATAACGGTCGCTATGGACTTGTCGGCGGTCACTGAGCCACCCGAGTTGAGAATCACGTCCCGCGCCACCATCCACCGTTCGGCGTCGGTAATTAGCCGTGCGGCAGGTTCAGATGGGATGAGCAAGCCATATTCACGGACGATGTCTCCGGCATAGGAATCGTAGGTCGCCACTGCCGGTGCGATATTCTTCAGCACCTCGCGGCGTGGATCGTCTGGCGCCAGCTCATCCATAAAGGCACTTTCCGCGAGGGTCTGCAGCCGTTGGCGAATGCGTTCTCCCAGCTCGGCGGCAGCTTTACGGGTGAAGGTCAGACCCAAGATCTGTTCAGGCCTAGCGTAACCGTTCGCCACCATCCAAACGGCACGTGCAGCCATCGTTTCGGTCTTACCTGCGCCGGCGCCGGCGACCACCAGGAAGTTACCGAACGGCCCCGCCTGGATCACGTCAGCTTGTTCATCGGTGGGCTCGAATCTCTGCCCCATCAGCCTTGACAGCTCCTGAGGGCTGTAGATGTGTCGGTTGTTATCCATTTACACCACCTGCTTTCCTGTGGCCTGTGCGGGGCAGATCGCCTTGAAACCACAGTTTCTGCAGCGATCGTTGGGCGTGGCCAGGTATGTCGGCCCTGCCGTCACTGGCGCTATCTCCATCAACTTGTCGTGCGCTCCAGCTAGTTGTTCTTCCGTCAACTCCGCCTGGGGCCTTTCGGCGATTGTCTTGTTGGTCACCCTCGGGTACACCAGCGATGCACCTCCGGGGCGGTACGTCCTCCCCGCCTGACCGGAGCGTTCGTTGAGAGGCAACAGGAATTGATACGTGCTCAATTGCGGACTCTCCTCCGCAACCTTCTTAGTCACCGCACTTTTGCCGGTCTTGAAGTCGATCACCTTCGTCAGGCCACTCTCCGGGTTCGTCACCAGCAAGTCGGCACGACCACTCAGCGTTACCTCTACCCCATCGGGTGTCTGTCCGACTGTGGCCCTGAGCGTGCGCTCCGTCTCTAGCTCATTGCCTTGTTGTCGCAGGCCGTCGATGTAATTAAAGAGCCTTTCGACGCCCTTTTCCCAGTCCTCTAGAGTCTGGTCATTCTTCCACTCTGGTCCGTCAAGCACATGCGGCAGAATCTCTCGAATTGCCAGCTTCGCTTCGTATAGATCCATCCCGTGCGCAATCTGCTCGGCGATTGCGTGGATGACAATGCCCACACGCATCGGCTCGGTGGATTCGCTCACACCACCATTCGACTCCAAGAAAGTACGCAGGGCGCAAGTGCTCCAGCTCTCTAGCTTGGATGGGCTCAGGCGGATCTTGTCCCCGGCCAACACACGTGCGCTCGTGGACGGTTCCACCATGCCCCACCATTCCTCGGGCGCTGCGCCATGCACCCCGGCACGTGCCATCTTCGCCAGGTTCCGCATGGCCGCCTGGCGTTCGTGACCAGGGCGTTGCGGGTCAGTCGCAGCATCGCGCAGCTCCGCCAGCAAGGATTCAATTGCCAGCACGCGCGGCAGCGTGCCCGCACCGGAGCCTGAAACCATATGGCCAACAGCCCCGTCTAACTCCGCCAAGGTCGCCAGTGTGGTGGGCTCCACGCCCATTTCGGCGATAAAGCGCGAGGGCACCATCGCTTCGTCACCCGAGTTCTCTACGCACGTCACGTGCACGCTTTCCGTCGCCCGGCTCACAGCTAGCAGGAATAGTCGGCGCTCCTCCTCAATCGCATCGTTGATACGTGCCACGGGCACGCTCGGGTCGATACCCCGATCCAGCAGATCCACCAGCTCCAACTGGCCGAAGAGTCCGCCGACGGTCGGGCCGGTCGGCCACTCTCCTTCCTGTACACCGGCCACTACCACGACTTGCCACTGCCTACCCGCCGCAGCGTGGGCTGGCAGAATCTCTACCGCGCCGGAGCGCACTCCGCGCTGATCGCGCCCTCCGGTTGGCACCTTCTGGGCACGAATACTGTCGACAAAGCTCTTCACCTTTGCGTGCGGATTTCGCTCTGCAAAGTCACCCACCATGTCGAACAAACTCATCACCGCATCCAGGTCCGCATCAGCCTGGGCGCCTAGGGATCCACCCTTCAACGCCTGCGACCGCAGATGCATATCCAGCTGTGTGGCCTGCCAAATCTTCCAAAGCACCATCTCTGTACTCTGGTGTTCCGCCAGTGCGCTACGCCCTGCATCCAAAACCTTGGATACGCGCTGGATGACTTCTAGCTCGCGCGGCCCGCAGTAGCTAATGATCCACTGATTCGCCGGGACACCCGGGTGGTTTAGAAACTCCGTCACATAATCCGCAGCCTGGAATGGCTTAGCATTTTCATGCTGTCGCAACTGTTGGCCGGCAACCTGTGCAGAACGAATTGCCAGCGCCACCGCGCGGTGTACGCGGCGCACCATCACCGGATCCGCTCCGCCCACGCTTCCTTCCAACAGCTCATGCATCTCCGCCACCGTGAGATCGCGGTAGCTGGCCTCCGCAGCTAGGAGCAGCATGCGCACCAGCGGTTGTTCCGCCAGCACCATGGATGTCGGATCCACCTTCACAGGCACGCCATAGGCCATGAGCGATCTACGCACCCGCGCGATACTGCCCGTGCCGCGCACGATTACCGCCATGTCATCCCACGCAACGTCCTGCTCGACATGCGCGCGCCGCACTACATCGACAATCCTCAAGCGTTCCGCGGTTTCTGTCGGAGCGATTGTCACGTCCACGTTCCCCTCGCGCGCCGCGGCGGAACGCAGTTCCACGCGACTTGGCTGAAAACTCAAGTGACTGCGGATATCGTTCACTGCCTGAACCGCAAGGGGCGTCAAACGATAGGAAGCACTAAGCACAACCCGGTGGTCTGGATCCTGCGAGTAGGAGTCCAAAAAAGCCTCGTCGGCCCCACGGAAGTGGAACACGCACTGATCCGGATCGCCTGCGATAAGAGTGTGGGTTCCGGGGACCAGGAAGCTCTCGATCAACCTCGCAGACGCCGGATCCAAATTGTGTGCGTCGTCAACCAGCACCAGTTTGGTCTTCGTCCGCTGCCTTTCGACCAACTGCTCCCCCTCGGGCTGGTCGAAAGTAGCAAGAGTGGCGTGCAACAACTCTGAAGCGTTCAGGCTCTCGGACTGGCCCAGGCGCTGCACCTGCTCATATTCAGCCTGGAATTGCCCCGCGGCCTCCCACATAGGTCGCCCGTGCTCCACGCCTAATTGTTGCAGCTGCTCCGCCGATACTCCCCGTTCTGTAGCGCGCAGCAGCAGGTCACGCAGCTGTTGGGCAAAGCCGGCATACCCCAAGGCCGGTACCACATTGGCGGGCCAATAACGGTTGCCGTCCTCCACAGTGCCACGCAGGATTTCGCGGATCTGCATGTCATGCTCCGCACCCGTTATCAGCCGTGGCTGCTTTTTACCGCGCAGCGTCTGCACACTGCGATAAAACGCGAAGGCCCACGAATGCACCGAGCGCACAAAAGTACCGGAAGCTGCATAGTCCCCCTCGCCCGCCATGCGCTGATACAGTGCGGCGCGCACGGCCGTCGCCGCCTGTTTCGACGGTGCGAAGAACATTATTTCTGACGCCGATCCCCCGCGCAGAAGGAATTCCCGCGCAGCAGCGATCAACAGTGACGTTTTGCCCGTACCCGGTCCGCCGAGAATCGCATACGGCTTCGCATAATCCACCTGTGTGGATCCTTCGACCAGCGCTCCAGCAAGGCCTTCGAAGTGTTCCTGAGGTTCGGTCGTCGCCGACGGCTGGCCCAGCCGTACGCGCGGCTTCCCGCTGGCTCCGAGCCGCTTTTCTAGGTCGCGGTTGATGTCTCGAGTGTTGACCTGCTCCATGTCTTTAAGTTTGTCACGCACACAGGACAACCTCCCGCTGAACTTCTTTTTGTGTTCGATTATTGTTCGTCTCGGCGTTGTTCGTCTCGGCGTTGTTCGTCTCGGCGTTGTGCGACCCAGGCCGCCACTACATCCGCGACGCGCGCTAGCCCCGCCCACGAATCCGGCCTAGCGTTCGGCAGCATCGCGTGCAGGAAAAGTCGATACATCACTGCGCGCAGCACCAGCTGTTCAAAGTCAGGCAGGTGCGCCCACCGATCCAACAACGCATCCGGAGCATTCCCCCAGGCCATCGTGTCCACGATCAACAGCGCGACAGTCCAGGCAGCCGGGTGCCAGGCTGGGTATAGATCCGTCACGATGGGGTCAGCGGTGCCGTCGAAAATAGTGCAGCCGGCAATGTCCCCGTGCACCAATTGGTCTTCCTCGTTGATCGGCCCGCGCAGTTCCGCCAAGCTCGCGGCCTTCACCAACGCTTCAGCGACGTCTTCACGCGGCACAGTTTCGGGGGCCAGCACCGGCGTAATCCACTCTGCCGGATCCTCGGCAAAGGCTGCCTGGTCGGCCGCAGCGTAGAGGTCGTATTCATACCACTTCTTGCCAGCCACCGGGGGTGCCAGGAACGTCGGCTTCCGCTCGCCTCGCAGGGCTTCGTTGAGTCGCAGAGCGGCTGCAACCATCTCATCGAAGCGTGGCGACTGGTGGCCGGACATAAACGTCCGCGCACGCCATCCGGATACGCTAAACCGCCCGTCGGAAGAAAAGATGGGGCGCGACATTGACACGCCCGCGGGGCGCACCTTGGACATGATCTTCGCGATCCACGCTGCCCTAGCCGGTTCGTCCGCGCGGGAAATCACTGCCCTATCGCAGCGCCATCCTTGGCTCCATTCCTGCTCCAAAAGCACCGGATGTGCCGAGGGCACCTGGAAGCTGGCCAAAATATGCGCCGGTGGCGGGGATTGAAAGTCGCTGTGAGAATCGTCGTTGATCATGTTCTCGTTTACTTACTCTTCTTGTACCCGAAGGGGAATACCCACGGGTTGACCTTGCAGGTGTTTGAGTCGTGCCCGAAGGGCTCTTCCGGGTTGATCTTATAGATTTCGGCGTTATTCAAGCTGATCGTCTGTTGCATCATGATCGGCGCTAGTTTGCCATCACCAGTGCATGGCTCATGGGCGCTATGGCCTACTGCGTGGCCAACTTCGTGGTTGATCATGTACTGCCGATAAGCACCCAGGTCGCCTTCAAAGGGGATAGCTCCGCGCACCCAGCGTGCTTCGTTCAACACCACACGCCGTTCGCCTGAATAATTGCAGCTGGTCTCAATCCCATAGCTATTACCGCAGGTCTTGGCGGTAGTTTTGGTTGAGGTTAGCTGGATGCGCATATCCGGCTTTTCCCCCTTTGGCAGTTTGTCTTCATCTACGTGTTGGAAGGAGTACTGCGGATCGCCAACCCACGATTTCGGGTTGGAAAGGGTGGCGTCCACCATCGCGGCGAAGGCATCGTCGCCACCGTAGTCGGCTGATTTAACGGTGCTTTCTACCTCCACCACATAGGTGAACTTCTTCTTTCCCTTTCCGACTTTCTTGCCGGGCTTGCCGACGGTGCGGAACTCTCCGCTGCCCTTCTTCGCGTAGTTTCCGCCAGGGGGCAACTCGCCCAGCTCTAGGTCATCGTAGCTACCTTCCCCATCAATGGAGCTTTCGTCGTTCGTGGACTTAGCTGACTGTCCAGGGTTGCCTTTCGACGCCACGCCACCGCCCCCCTGCGCGCTATCGTGACTCCCCAAGCCGGTGAGTACGCTGTACATGATCAGGAGCGACACCAGCACAAATGCGGCAATGACCAGTAGCACACGGCGAAAGCTAAGGTTTTCGCCGCGTGTCTGCTGTCCCCCTTCCACCGATGTTGACTTCCGAGCCGGTGGAATTGGGTGGCGCTGAAAACTGCTGCCGCTACTCAAAACTCGTCGTCGCTCCTAGCTTACGAAGCCGACGGAGTTCTTAGCCTCTGCGCCTACCTCAACGTAGGCAACCTGCTCACGCACAAGCACGTAGCGAGTTCCCTTGGCGCCCTCGATGGTCAGGGTCTCGCTGCCACCGGAGGCCAGGAAATTCTGAATTTCCGTCACATACTCATCCTGCGACTTGCTCTGCTCGTTAGAAGTATCGACGGTGATCGCCAGCTCGCGGGCGTTGTGTACGAATCCGACCTTGATCTGCATAGGAAACCTTTCCTTCATATTCGTTTTATACTCACGTGCAGTATTGTGACCATCATAGCTATCGCAAACGCGACGCAAGATTCTGCAAGCGCATTTCCCAAAAGGTTTGGAAGGAAGGTGGGAGCCCCATGAATACCGGTTCCCGCCCCTCTTTTAACGCCCTCGGAGTAGCCGCGGAAATCACGGAAGCCCTGGCAGAGACCGGTATCACCCATGCCTTCGCAATCCAGGAATACACCCTCCCGATCGCCCTCAAAGGTTCGGACGTCATCGGACAGGCGCGCACGGGCATGGGTAAAACGTTAGGTTTCGGCATTCCTGTTCTCGATCGGGTTTTTGATGACGCCGCCGTCACCGCCCCCGACGGCACCCCACGCGCCTTGATCGTGGTGCCTACCCGAGAGTTGTGTTTGCAAGTCACCGACGATCTCACTGCAGCTGCCAAGAATCTACGGGTGCCGGTGGGGGCCGAAGGGGCATCACCAGGGAAGAGCAAGACCCGTGCTCTGCAGGTACAGGCGGTGTATGGCGGCGTGGGCTTCGAGAAGCAAACCGCCGCGCTGACCCGTGGAGCGGACGTCATTGTGGGCACGCCGGGCAGATTGTTGGATCTTTCCCGGCAAGGGCACTTGCAACTGGAGACAGTTGAAATCGTGGTGTTGGACGAGGCCGACGAAATGCTGGATCAGGGGTTCCTGGATGATGTGCGCGACATCATCACGCAGACCAGTCCGAAGCGGCAGACGATGCTGTTTTCTGCCACCATGCCGGGGCCGATTGCTGCACTGACCAGGACGCTAATGCACCACCCCATACTCATTCAGGCTGATAGCGCGGCGACGGAGGCCACCCACGAAACGACGAAGCAGGTAGTTTTTCAGTCCCACAAACTGGATCGACTCTCCGCACTAGCTAGAATCCTGCAGTCACCGGGACGGGGGCGCAGCATCATTTTCGCACGTACGAAGCGGCAGGCCGCGAATGTGGCGCAAGAGCTGGCCGAGCTGGGCTTTCGCGTGGGCGCGGTGCACGGTGACATGCGACAAAAAGACCGGGAAGAATCACTAAGCGAGTTCCGCCGCAACGAAACCGACGTTATGGTCGCTACCGACGTCGCCGCACGCGGCATCGACATCGAGGATGTCACGCACGTCATCAATTATCAGGTGCCCGACGACGAACGCACATACGTACACCGCATTGGCCGCACTGGTCGAGCCGGCAATACGGGCACTGCCGTCAGCCTCATCGGCTGGGATGAAGTCACACGGTGGAACGCGATCAACGAAGCGCTGGGGCTGGGTTTGTCGGATCCACCCCAGTGGTTCTCGTCAAGTAAAGAGTTTCTGGCAGAGTTTGGCCTGCCAGAGAGCATCAGCGACCGGATTGGGCCGGCACGTGGAGTGAAAGGTGCGGCATTGAAGGTAAAGAAGTCCAGTAGGAGGCCTCGTCGATGAGCCGTCGTCTACCTTCCCCGGAACGCGCGCGCCGCAGCGATCACGTCATTGCCGCAGCGCTTGCCTGCAGCGTTTTAGCTCTCGGTGGCGTCACGTGGCTGGGATCCGATGCGCGCAAGGTGGATCACCAAGTTGCCAGCGATCCAATCACCGCTGACGATCGAACACTCGACGCCGGCAAGGATGCCAAAACTCCAAAGGCTCCTCAGCGGCTGAAGGATTTATGGTCCGCAGAAACCGATTCCACCGACCTCGTGGTGGATCAGGGCGGCGTGGTACTGACCGACGGCAACAATGCAAAGATGGTGCGCGGGCAGGACGGCTCGGAGGTGTGGCACTACAGCGCACCAGAGGACCTGTGTGGGGTGGCGGCGAACTGGCAGAAGACGAGCCTGTTCTTGCAAGGGCCGAAGGGCTGTGGGCAGGTTGTGTCCCTAGACAGCAGCACCGGAAAATACCGGCACACCCGCGACATGCTGGCCGCCAATAATGTGAGGTTTTTCCAGAGCCGCGATGCAATCGGGATGTTGGCTCCCGCTCGCACAGAGCTCCTACGTACCGATCTCGTGCGACTCGTGGAGGTCGGTGAGAAGCTGACCGAAGTAAAGCCTGGCAGGCAGAAATACGTAGAGTGCAGTTTTACCTCCGCGCTGACCCGCAAGGAACTCTTGGCTACCGCACAGACCTGCCCGGACGATGAGAAGAAGCTGATTCGGCTGTTGAAGACAAAGCCGGAGGACTCGGACGCGCCGGAGAAATATCACGAGTACGAGGTTCCAGCAGGCAGTGAGCTAGTGGCCATTGGCATAGATCGAGCGGCGATTTACGTACCGGGTAATGGCAAGCGTGCGAAAGACGGAAAAGACAACGAGGGTTCGCGCTTCCAGGTGCTCGACAAGGAAGGTAACTTTCAGCAGTACCCGGCAGACCCTGCTCCCCTGCTGAATCCGCAGCAACGCAACGGAGAACTCTTCAGCCCCCAGACGGCAGACTCGGCGCACTTGATGAGCTGGTTCGACGGCGCACGGGTGGTTACCTTCGGACCGTCGACACTGGAACCAAAGTTCACGGTTGAGGGGGCCATAGGTCCTGCGGTTCCTCTCGGTGGGCGGCTGTTAGTGCCGACGTACAAGGGAATTGACGTGGTCGATTGGGATAATGGCAAGGTTTTGCGGACGATCCCTGTAGACCGTAAGGGCTACGAGGGCATGGTGACGCTGAAGCAGACGGGCGATGTGTTGGTTGAAAAGCGTGGCGAGACTGTGGTGGCACTAGGCTCCGCCGAAGATGGCGCAACCGAATAATCGCTTCACTTCCGCTACAGCAAATCGTTTTCTTGTGATGTTTCTCACATTTTGAATCTAAACTCTAGCCAAGCTGTCAAAAACGTGCCAAAATTCTCCAAGTAACCGAGAAAAGACCAAGAGGTTAACAGTAAGCCAACAAGGTCTTAATCGTCTGGCGAGAAGCCGCCGCGGCCACTTCACACACGGGCCTGCACGCCACTTCGCCACAAACACTTTTGCCTGAATTCGCCTAGAGATTCTCTAGGTTAATTCGTCGAGCCCAACTTCGATCTCCGGCTTAAGTGCACCCACCCACAACGCAAGCAACCAAGACGACGCACCCGGGCATTTGTTGCCCGAAAAAATAGAAGGGAAACACAACAATGGATTGGCGCCACAAAGCCGTTTGCCGTGAAGAAGACCCCGAACTGTTCTTCCCTGTAGGAAACTCCGGCCCTGCCCTGGCACAGATCGCCAAGGCCAAGCTGGTCTGCAACCGCTGCCCCGTCGCTTCCCAGTGCCTGAACTGGGCCATCGAGTCCGGACAGGATGCCGGTGTATGGGGCGGCATGGCCGAGGATGAGCGTCGCGCCCTGAAGCGCCGCACCAACCGTGGACGCACCCGCACCCGCAAGCGCATCACCGTTTAAGACCGACATTTTGCCCAGCTTCGCACCCCCGCTAAGCTGAACTGGTTGGAAACAATCCCCTGTAAACACCAAGGAGCTGCACAATGAGCAAGCGTGGCCGCAAGCGCAAGGATCGTCGCAAGAAGAAGGCTAACCACGGTAAGCGTCCAAACAGCTAAGCCGTAATCAAAGGCCGGTGGGTACCGTATTACACGGTTTGCCCACCGGCCTTTTGCTTTTCCTACTCCTCGACCAACGCTACTGCGCTACCAAAAGCTATAGTGCTCCAAGAACGCTGTGCGCAATCAACGAGTCTAAACGGCGAACATCCAGATCCCGCCCGATCTTCACCTTGATCTTCCCGGCGCGCGTCCATAGTTCAATCTCAGCATTGAAGTCCAGCGTTCCAGCATTCTCGGTGGACCACATATTAATTGACGAATAGGGCAAAGAGTAGACCTCAACCTTCTTACCGCGCAGCCCCTGTGCGTCACGCATGATCAAACGCTTGGTCGTAAAAACCGCGCTATCCCTAAAAGTCTTGAACGCCACAACCGCCTGTTCGCCGGGCACTAGTAGTGCCATTACGTCCTGTGGGATCGCGACTTCTTCGATAAATGTCCATTCCGCGATCTGAGCAGCTTCCATCTTTCTCTCCTTCTACTTTTAACTTGGATTGTCTTCCAAAAACTAACCGGTAGAAAGCAACGATACTTGGATCTACTCCTCCACGCGGTAGCTAATCACCCGCAGCTGCGTACAAATCCGCGCGCGCAACTCCACCGGTGCCGGCTGGCTACAACAACTGCGCAGCAGATCACGAACCTGTTGCTCAATACCCAGCTGCCGCAGGCATTCCGGGCACGCATCCGCATGAGCACGCAACCGCTCACGGCTCTCCCAGTCGGCGTCACCATCGGCAACCTCATAGAGCGCATCCAGCAGGTCGTCGCAATCGGTCTTTCGCGAATTCTCTCCGAACATATGCCCTATCCCTTCGCTTCCGTGAGTTTCTTCTGAGCCTCGCCAGTCACAATCCCGTGCTCTGCCGCCACGTCTTTAAGCTTGCTGCGCAGCTGCTTGCGCCCGCGGTGCAACCTGGACATCACGGTTCCTATCGGAGTATCCATGATCTCCGCGATTTCCTTATAGGCCAGGCCTTCCACGTCCGCGTAATACACGACCATGCGGTAGTCGTCGCCCAAGCTCATCAACGCATCCTGAATGCGCTTGTCCGGAATGTTCTTCAGCGCCTCAACCTCAGCAGATTCCAATCCCACGGAGTCGTGCTTTGCCGTCTCCGCCAGCTGCCAATCGGTCATATCCTCGGCGCTGGATTCCGTAGGTCTGCGCTGTGCCTTGCGGTAGTTGTTGATGTACGTATTCGTCAGGATTCGATACATCCACGCTTTCAGGTTGGTGCCTTCCTTAAAGGAGCCAAAAGCCTGATAGGCCTTCATATACGCGTCCTGCACGAGGTCCTGCGCATCAGCTGGGTTACGTGTCATCCGCAATGCCGCTCCATAAAGCTGATCCAGCAGAGGCAATGCTTCGGCCTCGAACCTGTGCAGCAGCTCATCAGCGCTGTCGTTGCTGCGTTTCATTCGCTCACCTCTCACCTTTCTTCCAACGCAATTCTATCCCTCACTCATTCCCACCAGTTCCGGATAGTTATTGGCCACGGAACCGACCTTCCTATCGGCCTTGCGGCTGTCGACAACTGTTTCTCTATTTGGTGACGCCACTGTGTCCGTCTCCTCGCCTTTCAACCACGCACCGAGTTCATCGCCGACCAGGATCCGGGGCATGCGACTGTGTAGCCACTCGAGTTCCGGTAGAGCTGCGACGGTAATAATCGTGCCGTACAGCTGCCCCTCCACTGCCTTGCATAGCCCTGCCGCATACATCGGATGATTGTCTGCAGCAGTACTGAACCAGGGCTGCTTCTTGCCATCTGCTTCGACCGTCCACTCGTACCAACCGTCCATGGGGAACGCACAGGGCACCGATCCTGCAAACAATGGCTTGGAGAATGCCGTTTCTCCCCTGGCATTAAACACCGTCTTAGGAGGATATCCCCACCGCGCGGGTCCGATTGCAGTCTCGTTTCTAAACTCCCGCACAATCGGCACCTCGGTCGTTGGGGCCACGTTAAAGTTGGCCGGCCAGTCTCCCTCCCCAGCGCGCAGGATGCGGGATGCACCCAGCCGACTGCGCAGATTATCCGCAAGCTGTTCGAGGGAACTAAAAAGAACGTATCGGCCACACATACCTGCCCATTATGCCTACCCCGCACTTCTTTTCCTGGGAAAAAGTGAGACAATACGAATATGTCTGCTGGTATGTCTAAAGAACTCTGGCCCGCCCCCGTCGCCACCGAGCCGGTACAGGCCACCGTGGCCATCCCGGGGTCGAAGTCGATCACAAATCGCGCGCTCATCCTCGCCGCGCTGGCGGATGAGCCATCCACCATCACCGGTGGGCTCATCAGCCGGGACACGGAGCTGATGATGGCAGCACTGCGATCCATGGGCACCCAGATCTTGGTAAAGAACGACCAGATGCACGTCACACCTGCCGAGGAGCTCCACGGCGGACAGGTGGACTGCGGCCTGGCTGGCACTGTCATGCGTTTCGTCCCCCCAATCGCCGCTCTGGCCACTGGCACAGTCGCCTTCGACGGAGACGTGGAAGCCCGCCGCCGCCCGATGTCCACCACTCTCAGTTCCCTGCGCGCCCTCGGCGCCACGGTGAATACCAGCACAGAGTGCAATCCGGAGGGACTTCCCTTCTTCGTCGAGGGCACCGGTGAGGTCAAGGGCGGAGAGATCACGATCGATGCCTCGCAGTCCTCCCAATTTGTCAGTGGCTTACTGCTGGCCGGCGCGCGTTTCACCGAGGGCGTTACCGTTATCCACGAGGGCAATTCCCTGCCTAGCCAGCCGCACGTAGAAATGACGGTCCAGATGCTGCGTGAGTCGGGCGTGACCGTGGAGACGTCCTTCAACCGCTGGACGGTACATCCGGGTCCGATTCAGGGGCGCCGTTGGACGGTAGAACCCGACCTATCAAACGCCACCCCTTTTATGGCCGCCGGCGTGCTGACCGGGGGCACTGTTCGCATCCAGAATTGGCCCGCAACCACTAATCAACCGGGTGACCAATTCCGCCAGATTCTGTTGGACATGGGCGCGGAAGCAGAATTGGATGTCCACAATGACGAGCTTGTAGTCACTGGTACTGGCCGCATCAACGGCATCACCTGGGACATGCACGATATCGGCGAGCTCACCCCCACCGTCGCAGCCCTCGCTGCGCTCGCGGAAACCCGCAGCCACCTTTATGGCATCGCACACCTACGCGGCCACGAAACGGACCGGCTACAGGCACTGGCGGACAATATCAATGCCCTGGGCGGAAATGTGGAGCAGACCGCCGATGGTCTCATCATCCATCCGGCAGCTTTGGAAGGAGGCCGGTGGGAATCTTATGCCGACCACCGGATGGCCACCGCGGGAGCTATTCTCGGTCTGCGCGTCGAGGGCATCGAAGTTTCGGATGTAGACACAACCGCCAAGACCCTTCCCGGATTCCGTCGCCGCTGGGCGCAGCTTCTGGGGCAGGAACGCTAAATGGCGCGGAGTCACAGCAGCGCCCGCCACTGGGATGAGTCCGATGTACGTGTCCGCCCAGGCAAAGGCTCCCGCCCGCGCACCAAGGATCGCCCCAGCCACAAAAACGCGAAGCGTGGCATGGTCGTCTCCAAAGACCGTGGCCGCTGGGGCGTGGTGTTAGACGAGGACGGCACCCTAGTCACGTGCATGCGGGCCCGCGAGATGGGACGCACCAATGTCGTGGTCGGCGACCACGTTGGGGTGGTCGGCGACACTTCTGGCAAAAAGGACACACTGGCGCGCATCGTGCGTCTTGAAGACCGCACGTCCGTCCTGCGTCGAACGGCAGACGATACGGATTCCTATGAGCGCATCGTCGTCGCCAATGCGGATTATCTCCTTATCGTCAGCGCCGTCGCCGACCCACCTCCGCGTACTGGCTTTGTGGAGCGGGCACTTATCGCCGCCTTTGTCGGCGGGCTGACTCCGTTGGTGTGCCTCACCAAGTCCGACCTCGCCGATCCCAGCGCCTTCGCTGCCGAGTTCCGCGACCTTGACGTCGAGGTGCTCACCACCGGTGTAGACGACTCTCTGGATGCGCTCACAAAGCACATCACAGGCAACGTCAGCGCCCTTGTCGGCCACTCAGGCGTTGGAAAATCCACCCTGGTCAACCGCCTTATTCCCGACGCAGAACGCGCCACCGGCGAGGTCAGTGGCGTGGGCAAGGGGCGCCATACTTCCACCCAATCGGTCGCCCTCAAGCTCCCGCAGGGCGGTTGGATCATTGATACTCCCGGTATCCGCAGCCTTGGTTTGGCACATGTAGATCCGGACACCGTCGTAGAAGTCTTCGAGGATCTACGCGAGGTGATCGATGACTGCCCCCGCGGCTGCACTCATATGGGCCCACCTGCGGACCCAGAGTGCGCACTGGATTCTCTTACCGGCCCATCCGCTCGGCGCGTCACCGCAATCCGGCGCCTGCTAGAGGCGTTGCGCAGTAATAACGAGTGGGAGATGTAGCCGCAAGCTACATCAGGTCCACCAAGAACGGCAGCTCTTTGCCGTCGTACCAGCTCATCAGGTTGTCTTCACAATCCCCCAACGCGAACTCTGCGTCCTCATCCCCGAGGTCAGCCGCGTCGATGCACTCAATTGCCTTGGCTGTGGCAGCTTCCGCGTCGGCGTCATCAACATGGATCGCCAGCAACTGCTTTACCTGAACGACAGCTGGATCCAGCCGCACCACTGACTCGCCATCTTCTGGCACCAGCGTCACCGCCGAGTCGTCGAATTCTGCACTGATCACCACGCGGCGGTGTGGGAAGCGTTCCTCCCCACCTGCGCTCAACAGGCGCAGAGAAGCACGGGCGGCGTCGAGGAACGCAGTGTATGCAAGTTCCTCTTCGTCACCGCCGGTGTAGAACTCCCGCACCGCGGGGGTCAGGGCAAAGCCCACCCCAGAGCGCACAGGGTGCTCGCCCTGTTCCGCGAGGGTGCCCAGCATGTCAAAAGTCGCGGGAATGTACACCAACATGGTTTAGAACTCCCCCTCGAGCTCGAATACACCCGTGATCTCCACGACCGCACGGTCGAACTGCTGGTAGTAAATACCGATCAGGCCGGCACCGACGGCACCGCGGATGTTCAGAATATTGTCATCCACCAGCACCAGATCCTCCTTCGGCAGTTCCAGACGCTCAGCGGTAATGCGGAAAATCTCCTCGGAAGGCTTCTCCGCCCCCACTTCACCGGACAGGATCACGGCATCCACGTAGCCGCCCTCTAGCCAAGTTCGAATCGGCGCGGCTCCAGCCCCACCTGGATCATTGGACAAGATCGCCGTAGCGATGCCCTCCGCCCGCGCCGCTGCGAGTAGCTTCCTCCACCGGCGACGATCTTCCTCGGCGCCGTCCAATACTCCGCAATAATCAACTACTAGTCCACGCATGCCCTACATTCTGCCATCTTTTCTGCTCCCGCCGCCCCTCAGGGGCGCACACTTCGCTATAGTTATGGCCGTATGGCGCCTTCGGGGGAACGCGCCAGCGGTACATTTTCTAGGGGGAATTCTTCGTGACCACATCTGCTTCTACACGTCCACTGTCAAAGTTCGTATTTCTACGCCCGCCCACCCCGGCTATTGCTGTACAGCCAACAACGGCCGAAGCTACCGATTCTTTTCTTGACGCCCACACGCCTCCACCCCAACGCATTGCGCAGATCGTCAAGTTGTGGCTGGAGGCATTGGAAGGCCGCCGCCCCATCGAGCATCTGCGTCGCGCGCCCTTTAGCGAGCGAGTGCTAGAGCAATTGCGTGTCCGCCGAACCGTGCGACCGACCCCGACAATCGGGCGCGCGGAACAGGGGGCGTCGATAATAAGCCTGCACATACAACCGAGCGCAGGCGACTGCGTGCGCTTTTGTGCGTCGGTACAGATGGGTGACAGGGTGCGAGCGCTGGCGGGTGCCATGTCGCAACACACGCAAAAGCGCCGCGCGGGGCTACATCAACTGCGTAGCTCCGCACGGCGCGGGAAGAAAGTCTGGGCTATCGATAGCCTCAGCCTGATCTGAAACTAGCCGCCCATGGTGGTCTGGGTGGCGCGATCCACGGCCACGCCCTCGTTACCCGCTGCCGGATCCTCGACATGCACGGTGTTGGCCTGCTTCAGCTGGTTGCGAACTAGGAACATTTGGCGAACGGTTTCTTCCTTAATGCCGTCCTTCATACGGTTAAACATGTCGCCACCCTCGCGCTGGTATTCCACCAGAGGATCGCGCTGTGCCATCGCGCGCAGGCCAATGCCCTCCTTGAGGTAATCCATCTCGTAGAGGTGCTCGCGCCACTTCTGATCCACGACGTTCAGCAAGGCTGCGCGCTCCATGCCACGCATCTGCTCTTCGCCGGCGATTTCGGTGACATTCTCTTCCAGCTCGTCGTACTCGTGGTTTGCATCCTCGAGTAGGGCGTCCAACAGCTGGGAAGAGCTCAGCTCGCCCGAGCGACCGTACTCGTCTCCCTCGACGAGGGACTCGTGGGTGAAGGTCGGGCCGTAGAGGGAATCCAGGGCGTTCCACAGGGTATCCAGGTCCCAGTCTTCGACATAGCCCTCAGCGGTTGCACCATCCACGTATGCCTCGACGGTGTCCTTCAGCATGCTGCGGATCTGGGATTCCACATCCTCGCCCTCGAGGATCTGGCGGCGCTCACTGTAGATCACCTTGCGCTGCTCGTTCATGACTTCGTCATACTTCAGCACGTTCTTGCGCATCTCGAAGTTAGCGGACTCCACCTGCGACTGTGCGCCCTTGATGGCGTTGGTGACCATCTTCGAGTCGATGGCCTCGTCATCCGGGATATTCAGGCGAGTCATCAGGGTTTCCATTGTCTGGCCAACGAAGCGCACCATCAGGTCGTCACGCATGGACAGGTAGAAACGGGTCTCGCCCGGGTCACCCTGACGCGCCGAACGACCGCGCAGCTGGTTATCGATACGGCGGGACTCGTGACGCTCCGTGCCCAGCACGTACAGGCCACCAACCTCGCGGACTTTCTCCGCTTCTTCCTTGGACTCGGCGCGTACCTTTTCAATCTCGTCGTCCCAGGCTTCCTCGTAGGCCTCCGGGTTTTCGACGGGATCCAGGCCACGCTCACGCAGGTTAATGTCGGCGAGGATATCCGGGTTACCACCCAGCACGATGTCAGTACCACGGCCAGCCATGTTCGTAGCCACAGTGACGGCGCCCAGACGGCCTGCCTGGGCAACGATCTCGGCCTCTTTCTCGTGGTACTTCGCATTGAGCACGTTGTGCTTGATTCCACGACGCTGCAGCAGCTTGGACAGGTACTCGGAACGCTCGACGGAGGTGGTACCCACCAGCACGGGCTGGCCGGCCTCCACGCGCTCGGCGATGTCCTCAGCCACGGCTTCGAACTTCGCTTCCTGAGTCTTGTAGATCAAGTCGACGTGGTCCTTGCGCTGATTTTCCTTGTTCGTCGGGATCGGAGCAACATCCAGCTTGTAGGTGGACTTCAGCTCGGCGGCCTCGGTCTCTGCCGTACCCGTCATACCCGCCAGCTTGTCGTACAGACGGAAGTAGTTCTGCAGCGTGACGGTGGCCAGTGTCTGGTTCTCGTTCTTGATCTCGACGTGTTCCTTCGCCTCAATCGCCTGGTGGATGCCCTCGTTGTAACGGCGTCCGTCCAGGATGCGGCCTGTGAACTCGTCGACGATGACGACCTCGCCGTTGCGGACGATGTAATCCTTATCGCGGGTGAACAGCTCCTTGGCCTTGATGGAGTTGTTCAGGTAGCTAACAAGCTGCGAGTGCTCAGGTGCGTAAAGGTTCTCGATGCCCAGCTGATCCTCGACGAACTCCACACCTTCTTCCTTGACGCCCACGGTCTTCTTCCGCTCGTCAATTTCGTAGTGGATGTCGCGGGTCAGCTTCGGGGCAATAGCTGCGAAGGCGGTGAACCACTTGCTGGAACCCTCTACGGGACCGGAGATGATCAGCGGGGTACGTGCCTCGTCGATAAGGATGGAGTCAACCTCATCGACAATCGCGTAGTTGTGGCCGCGCTGCACCAAGTCGTTCAGGGAGTGCGCCATGTTATCGCGCAGGTAGTCGAAACCGAACTCGTTGTTCGTGCCATAAGTGATGTCCGCGTTATAAGCCTCGCGGCGTTCAGCTGGGTTTTTGCCGCTGAGGATCACGTCAGTAGTTAGGCCCAGGAAGCGGTGCACGCGACCCATCCACTCCGAGTCACGCTTAGCCAGGTAGTCGTTAACGGTAACGACGTGGACGCCTTTACCGGACAGTGCGTTGAGATATGCGGGAAGAACACAAGTAAGGGTCTTACCCTCACCGGTCTTCATCTCGGAGACATAGCCAAAGTGCAGTCCGGCGCCGCCCATGATCTGCACCTTGTAGTGCTTCTGCCCCAGCACGCGCCAGGATGCCTCACGCGCGGTGGCAAAAGCTTCGAGCAGGATGTCATCCAAGCTCTCGCCGTCGTCTTGGACTCGCTTTTTGAACTCTTCGGTCTTGGCCTGCAGTTCCTCGTCGCTGAGCGCGGAGTATTCCTCTTCGAGGTCCATCACTTGGTCGGCGATCTTCGCGAGACGCTTGACCGCACGGCCTTCGCCCATTCGGAGAATTTTCGAAAGTCCTAGCACGCTGATGCTGTCCTTTTCTCGGTTTTAAAACTTGTTAGCTAACTTGTCGGCTTCGGACAATCCTACCCCCACCCCCAAGGTCACGGGCAACTACACCCCACAACAAAACCAAGAAAACCGACCTTCCGCGGTTTAAGGGCGGAAGGTCGGTGGGGAGGAAGTTGGAAAGCTTTTTAAGCTACTTAGGCTTCTTTCTCTTCCAGAGTGATCAGGCCGTAATCGAAAGCGTGGCGACGGTAAACCACGGACGGCTGGCCGTTTTCTTCGTTGATGAATAGGAAGAAGTCGTGGCCAACGAGTTCCATCTCGCTTAGCGCCTGGTCAACGCTGATCGGGGCGGCCTTGTGAACCTTCTTGCGCACAACCTGACCGGGCTTGAACTGGTCCTCGTAAGGATCAACGTCGTAAGGTCCAACCTCTTCCGGCTTCGTCTCAGCCTTCGGCTGGGCTTCCTCAACCAGGTTGGCAGTAGCTTCGCCCACAGACATAGGGGTGCGGTGTCCGGAGCGGGCGATCTTGCGGCGAGCCTTCACCTTGCGCAAGGAGCGTTCCATGCGTCCGATTGCGACCTCGAGAGCAGCGTAGAAGGAATCTTCCTTGGCCTCCGCGCGAGCGATGTGCCCCTTGCCGGTTGCGGTGATTTGCAGACGATCCTGCTGGTCACCACGGCGCGGGTTAGGCTCGTGCTGCAGCTCTACGTGGAAAAAGGTGAGGGTAGGATCCAGGCGTTCAATCTTTGCCAGCTTGCCCTTGACTCGCTCTGCGAAGTGCTCTGGCACCTCGACATTGCGGCCGGTGATTTCCACGCCTGCCTCTGGTGCAGACAGTTCCTCGTTGCCAAAGTTGGACGAGTTTTTGCCGGTCGACATTGCTCAACCTCCAAGGTCATTCACCGCCAGAATCAGGCCGGATTACCCACCTTCCAACGGTGATCGTTCCACCTATTATTCTACCGATCGACAAGACGACATTTGCACATAACCCCCTGATTGATACTAGTTCTGCTACTTGTCTCCGTTACCAATGTGTTTTAAGCACCTGCCAGCACCAAAGCCAACCGGGGACGGACCCCGTGCGCCGACAGCGCAAATGCGAATTGGGCAGTTGTAGCACCGGTGGTGCACACATCATCCACAATCACTACCTCGTCTGCCCCGCGTAACCTCCCCACTGCTACGGGATCGAAGAGAATGTTCCTTGCAACATTTTCTCGCCGCTGGTGACGGTCCAACCCCACTGAGTCCACGCTCGATTCATCGAGCCATGCCACCGGACAAACCTCCACCCTGGGATATAGTTCAGCGGCTGCTTGGCAGAACCTCGTGACAATGTCCCCTCCGCGGTGTCGCGCTGCCGACCTGCGAGTTGGAGCGGGCACCAGCCTGACCCGCCCCCACCTCGGGTCCGGCACCAAACCTAAGCCGCTGACGTGCAAAATCCCGGCGGCCAACAGACGACCAGCTACACCAATCGCCGCCGGGCGCAGTCGTTCCTTTGCGCTCAGGATCAGCATGCGTCGCGCACCGCCATACGTGCCAGAAACAAAAACCGGTACGGCAGCTACCCGTGGCTGCCAGCGCTGCCACGGGTGCATCAGCTGTAACCCGCACTCCTCGCACAGCTGTTCTCCCACGGCCACGCCGGCCGGGTGCGCCTGCATCCGACCACAGCACACACAATCCGCGCGCCACACCAATCCGGCAAGCGCGTTTAAATCCCCCAATATCCCCACAGGCAAAAGCCTAGTCGGCCAACAAAGGTGTTGCCCGCTTTCCCTGCATCGTGGGAACTTCACGCCAGAACCGCGACTCCTCTGAAGTCACGTCGAACTGCATCAACGCATTGGCATCGGTGACGTAGATCTTGTTGCCATCCGTTGCCACCGACACCACCGGTGCGGATAGGTTCCGACCCGTAATTTGCTGCGAATAGGATCCGTCCACCTCGATATCCCACACTGGGGCGTCGTTAGCACGTGTGCCGACCAGCACGGATCCATCTTCCGCCCACTCGGCGCTTACCGCCGTATCGCCTACTGCGTTACCGATCTCCACTGGGGCTCCGAGTCGCTTCGTGCCCTCGTCTGTCGTCTCCAGCACCGCAACATACACGCGCCCATTGACCACCATCACAGCTCGCGTGCCGTCATGAGAAACACGGAATACGCTAATGCGCTTTTTGTCCCCGTGGATCATCCTCAGCGTGGATCCATCGACCTTCTGCTCTCCCACGTTTCCGGTCTCGGGATTGCGTGTAACCTCAATGATCTTCTCACCGTTGGCGACGACGTACACCGAGGTCGCATCGAGTCCCCAGCTTGGGCGGGTCAGAGAATCCGCTTCCACGGAGCTCACCGGCTGGTCCTCCTTGGCTCCAATCATCAGCTGACGTGGCTCATCGCCCCGCCCGGTCACTGCGGCATAGACCTCATCGCGGGAACTCAGCGATGCTGATTCGATATAGCGCTGGGTTAGCCACCCATCGAGCTTCTGCGCCCGCGTGCCATCCGGTTGATAAATATCTCCGCCAGAAACTGCCCGCAATGGCACTTGAACTCGCACATTCGGGTCGTACTGCGACAGGTCCTGAACCAACCATTTCCCCTGCATGTCATCGCTCATTGGGGTGCCATCGGCAGTGAGCTCATAGGGGCCACGCACTTCCGAGCCCGCCAAAGTCCATACAACCTGCGCGGCAAGCAATCGTCGTCCATCGGCGGACAGACCTTGCAGACCGGTAAAGCTAACGGAAGGATCGCCCTCCCGGTCGTTAGACACCTGGGCGGTGGCGCCATCGGGAAGAAGATTCCTCACGGCCTTTTTTAATCGTTCCTGGGGCCCTGCGACCAGCAAAGACACCAGAGAGGCTGCGGTGGACTGCTGACCGGTGTAGATCCAACGGCGATCCGGCACTAGTGCCCTGCCATTGCGATCCGGGAAGTAGATATTGCGCGCACGGTAGGTGCTCACAAAATCTTGGCGATCTAGCACCACCACGTTCGGCAGATTACTGATACGCCATTGCCCATCGATGTTCTGCATTTCATAGGTGGTTTCAAAAGCCGTGAACTGCGGATCGAACACACCACCCACGCCAAGGGTTCCGACGACGTTGCCGCGCACACGATAGGTGATCTTCGTGTCACTTCCCTGCCCCTCAGAGGCAATATCGATGCGGTCGAGCACCATCGTCGGTGCATCGGATTGCCATCGTCCCTGCATACCACTGGTAAGGAACTTCTTCGCCGCTTGATGCTCCCGTAGCGGGTGGGCACTGGCGGTAAAGAAATCACGCAGAAGTAGATCAGACGGCTGCCCATCAGAAGGCGTCGGAGCCTCCTGTCCACTAGGAGCCGGCGCATAGCTAGAGATCGCTTCGGGTTTGGTGCTGTCCGGAAGCGTAGAGCACGCGGCCAGCAGACCCAGCCCAGCCACTGCGGCCAGTACCTTTGTGCTCTTGTTACTCATCGTGGCTACCTTCCTGTTCCTCGGTAGTGACGCCCTTATCCTCCACCGCCATCGGTAATGGCGAAGAGTGCACGGTGCGCCCTTGTTGTAGCGGGAGGGTCAACCGGAAGCAGGCTCCCACGCCAGGTTCACCGGCTGCTTCGAGGCGACCACCGTGGAGGTTTGCGTCCTCCTTAGCAATGGCGAGTCCCAGGCCAGTGCCGCCGGTACGGCGCTCTCGGGAGGGGTCGGAGCGCCAAAAACGGTTGAACACCATCTCTTCTTCGCCGGGCTTAAGTCCCACACCGTGGTCGGTGACAGTGACAGCCAAAGCATCCGCACCTACCGCCATCTTCACCTCAACTGGATTGCCTTCGGAATGATCGACAGCATTGGCAAGCAGGTTGCGAAGGATCCTCTCCACCCGTCGCGAATCGACGGCAACAACCACCGGTTCCTCCGGAAGATCCACGATAAACTCCGTGCCGATGTCCTCGGCAATGGCGCGCACCTGCTGCAAAGCGGAGCGCACGACACCGCGCACGTCGACTTTTTCAGCCGATAGGTTCGCCACACCCGCGTCGTGACGAGAGATCTCCAGCAGGTCACCTAGCAGAGTCTCGAAGCGATCTAGCTCCTTGGTCATCAAGTGCGCTGCGCGAGCAGTCAGGGGGTCAAGTTCATCCGCATTGTCCTCGATCATGTCCGCGGCCATGCGAACCGTCGTCAGAGGAGTACGTAGTTCGTGGGAGACGTCCGAGGTGAACTGGCGCTGCAGGGAACCGAACTCCTCCAGATTGCGAATCTGGGTGGACAGCTTCTCTGCCATGTCATTAAAGCTATATGCAAGCTTGGCCACCTCATCCTGACCATCGACGACCATACGCTCGTGGAGGTGCCCAGCAGCCAGCTTCTCAGCGATTTTGGACGCGGCACGCACTGGCCCAATGATCTGTTGTGAGAACACCCAGCTGATCACCATAAGCAAGATAATGAGGACGATTCCACCGGCCATCAAAAGGCCACGCATCAGGTTCAGCGTGACTTCCTCCGAAGTCAAAGGCACCAGCAAGTAGAACTCTAACCCGGGAATGTCGGAGTAGACGGGACTGCCGATGATGAGTGCTTTGTAACTACCGTTTTCTCCGTTGACGCGGGCGTATTGGTACGAGACCTGCCCCTGACGCACAAACTCGCGTAGATTCTCGGGAATGTCAATGTTCGCGGGAATACGGGTTTCGGAATCGCTGGCGTCAGAAGCAATAAGCACCGAGTCATAGACCGGAGCGCTCGATTGATCCATTCCCGTTGAGCGATTCGAGAGCACGGCTCTGGCAGATGTCAGCCTCACTGAGACGGGATTAGAGGAGTCCGTGGAGGCTATCTGCTCCTCCACTGCAGCACGCGCTCGATCCATGCTGTCGACGCCTTCGGAGAATTTGGTAGCCAGCAGTTGCTGGCTAAGGAAACCCGTCAGCAGAAATCCCATTAGCAGGAATGCAAAGGTGCTGGAGGCCAGCACGCTGCCGATAACGCGCAGCTGAATGGACTGGCGCCATCGCAGACTCAGCGAATTGATCGCCCGCACCCAGGTATCCTTCGGCCGTCGGAAGAAATCCCGCAGCACAGACCAAAACGTCGAACCCGCGGCAAGGGTCTTTTCCCGTTTCCTTAAAGGGAATTTCTTGCCATTTGGGGATCGCCAGCGCGACGGGCGGGGGTTAGCCTGTGTGGCTTCCTGCAGCTTTTTGCCCCGCCGGACGGGGGCGTTTTCTTGATGCTCCTGATCCACGTGGAAAACTTATTCGCCCGTCTTGTATCCGATTCCGCGAACGGTCTGGATGATCTTCGGATCATCCGGATCCTTCTCCACCTTTGCTCGCAAGCGCTGGACATGCACATTTACCAGGCGGGTATCGCTGGATTTGCGGTAGCCCCACACCTGCTCCAGAAGCTCCTCGCGGGAGAACACCTGGCGCGGACGGGAAGCAAGCGTCACGAGCAGATCAAACTCAATGGGGGTCAGTGCGATCTCCTGGCCGTCCCGGATGACCTGGTGACCGGGCACGTCGATCGTCAGGTCGGCAACTTCGATGGAATCGACCTGTGTTTCTTCCGGGGTGCGGCGCAGGCGAGCCCTCACACGTGCGACCAGTTCCTTCGGTTTGAAGGGCTTGTGCACGTAGTCGTCGGCACCGGATTCCAGCCCCAAGACCACGTCCACGGTGTCGGTACGTGCGGTCAGCATCACGATCGGTACCGTGGAACTCTCTCGAATGGCCTTGCACACGTCGATGCCATTCATGCCAGGCAGCATCACGTCGAGCAGGATGAGATCCGGGTTGTGCTCCTCGGCGGCCTTTACGGCCTCCACGCCGTCACCCACGACGATGGTGCGGAACCCCTCGCCCTGCAGGACGATGGTGAGCATTTCAGCAATAGCCGGGTCGTCGTCGACCACCAGAATTTTCGTGTCCACGGTTGTCATCCTCTCATTTCTTCCAATAGATCCGCGACCTTCACCGCGCGACCTTCGTAGTCATCCCCGGTGCTATCGACCGTCACCCATGGGCTCAGCCACTGCTGCTCCGCCAACGCTCGATAAGCCTGGACGGTTCGCTCCTGCAAACTGCTATCGCGCTCATAGGCATCGCGCGCCCGAGTCTCGTCCACGGCTTCCCGCGCTTCGGCGCGCTGCCCGGCAACCTCAGCCTCCACGTCCACAAGGATCTGCAAATGCGGTGCCGGAATCCCCAGGGTCTCCTGTTCTAGCTGCGTCACCCAGTCGCCAACCTCAGCCACATTGCTGCCCAACCGGGCGGTTGAGTAGGCCACGTTCGACGCGGTGTAGCGGTCGATCAGAATGACGTAACCATCCTCATCGAAGTCCGCTAGGTCCGCTGCGATCTCGCTGCGATCTAGTGCGAAAAGCGTGGCCATGCCATGCACTGAGTCAATCAGATCGCCCAGCTTCTCATGCAGCGCCTCGCGCGCCAGCATCGCCGGATTCGATTCCTCATAGCGCGGAAATGCGATGCGTGCCACTGGCACCTCGCGCGCTACCAACTCTTTTTCAACGGCAGTGACCAGGGTATTTTTCCCCGCGCCGTCGACTCCTTCAAAGCTAACGATCATTTTTAGTATCGGTAGTGCTCCGGCTTGAACGGCCCGGCGACATCCACGCCGATGTACTCCGCCTGCTCCTTGGTCAATGTCGTCAGCTTACCGCCGAGCGCCTCAACGTGAATGCGGGCGACCATCTCGTCCAAGATCTTCGGCAGGCGATAAACGTCGTTGCCATACTGATCCGACTTCGTAAACAATTCGATCTGTGCAATCGTCTGATCGGCAAAGGAGTTGGACATCACGAACGATGGGTGACCCGTAGCATTACCCAGGTTCAGCAGGCGACCTTCACTCAATACCACGATGGATACCGGCTCGCCGTCGGCGCCGGGGAAGGTGAACTCGTCAACCTGCGGCTTAATGGTCACGCGGCTAACATCCTCGCGGTGCAGCAGGCTGGCCATGTCGATCTCGTTATCGAAGTGGCCGATGTTGCCCAGCACCGCGTGGTTCTTCATCATCTGCATGTGCTCAAACGTGATAATCCCGAGGTTCCCCGTCGCGGTGATGACAATGTCGGCGTCACCAATAAAGTCCTCTACCTGCACTACCTCAAAGCCGTCCATGAGCGCCTGCAGGGCGTTGATCGGATCGACCTCGGTGACCTTAACGATCGCACCCTGGCCCGCCAGCGCTTCGCCGCAGCCCTTACCTACGTCACCGTAGCCGCACAGCAGGACGGACTTGCCGCCGATCAGCATGTCGGTAGCGCGGTTGATGCCATCGATCAGCGAGTGGCGGGTGCCGTAGCGGTTGTCGAACTTGGACTTCGTCACGGCATCGTTGACGTTCATCGCCGGGAATGGCAGCACGCCTTGCTCGGCGAAGTGGTAGAGGCGGTGCACGCCCGTCGTTGTTTCTTCGGTGACACCCTTGATGCTTTGTGACGCCCGGTTCCAGAACTTATCGTCCTCCGCCAAGGCTTCACGCAGCATCCCGAGGAAGGCCTTGTACTCATCGGAGTCATGATCCTCGACGTCCGGAACGAGGCCTGCGTTTTCAAATTCCATACCCTTGATGACAGCCATGGTCGCATCGCCACCGTCGTCCAGGATCATGTTGGCTTCTACGCCTTCTCCCCAGGTGAAGATCTGCTTCAGGCACCACCAGTACTCGTCCAGGGTCTCGCCCTTCCAAGCGAACACTGGCACGCCGGCGGGTGCGTCCGGGGTTCCCTCACCAACGACAATGGCGGCCGCGGCTTCGTCCTGGGTGGAAAAGATATTGCAGGAGGCCCAACGAACCTCAGCGCCGAGGGCCACCAGAGTTTCGATCAGCACAGCTGTCTGCACGGTCATGTGAATGGAGCCAGCGATACGGGCGCCCTTCAGGGGCTGTTCGTCGGCGTAGTCGCGACGCAGCTGCATGAGCCCGGGCATCTCGTATTCCGCCAGGCGGATCTGGTGGCGGCCGGCCTCTGCCAGCGAGAGATCCTTGACTTTAAACTCCATGGGTGGGGTGACTCCTCAAATGATGACAGGTCTATTTTCTATGGACAGTGTATTAGACGGGCATTGAACGGCGTTTGAGATGCCTCGAAATGTCTAACTGAGTGCCTCGACGAAGGTCTCCAGGCCGTCGGCTTCGTCGCCATCTTCGGTGTCATCGCCGTCGTTGGCACTGGCCGCGCGCCGCTCCATCTCCCCATCGAGCAGCTGCAGGGACACCTCCTGCAAGTTCGCCGGGCACTCGCCGATATGGGCGCGAATATAAGGGTGTTCATCTGCCACGCTGGCTGTACTGAAGGGAGCACCGCCCCAAATGGCGGCCACAGTGGCGGCGCACAGCCCGATGGAATAGTCCACGGAGTCCGGCTGTCCATCCCGCAGCGCCAAATTTACGGCGTCCACCAGGGCTCCAACTACCTCGGGGTCCTCCAGCTCTGCCAGTTCGTCCAGGAAGTCCACATTGTCTTCCTGCGAGAAAATGAATTCGTCCCAGTTGCTCATCGTGCCGGCCTTTCTATCGCTCAATTACCGACTGTAGCGCGTTTACACGGGCGACAACTCTGGTCAAGGATCGCAATTCCTGATAGGCTCGTTTTGAGCTTAATCAAATTGTGACCTTCGAGGGGCACAGATCAAAACAGGGAGGTGAGCCAGGTGGCAGCAGAAGAAACCGAACAGCACTCCACCGAAGAGCACTCCTCCGTGCCTCGGGTAATTAGCGGGATCGCGATTATCGGTTTGGTACTCGCAGGTGTCATCGGGGTTTGGACGTGGCAAGCAGGCTCCGAAGCGACGGCTCCGAAGCGAAACAATGCGGACGAATCTACGATCGCCATCAGCACCGGCGCGGCTTCGCAAAAGCATGACGTTGTCCCTGGCAATGGTGGTACCGACGAACCCGAGCAGCAGGCGCCCCCGGCCTACTCCACCAATAGCCCGAATGGTAGCGAAATGGGAGAGTTCAGCAACGTGGCGCCATTAGGGCAAGACCCCTACTTGCCCCCCAACTCCTGGGATGGCTACCGTTCGTATAACTCCCAGCCTTCAAAGACGATCATCGCGGAAGGCCTGAACTCACGCGATGCTGTCCAGCCCCAGCAACAAGCGCAACCGAGTCAGCAGCCGGCACAGCCGCAGACTCAGGCACAGCCGCAGACTCAGGCTCCCAAGCCAGAGCAGAATGCTGGCCCTGTCCTTCCGACGATCCCGACGCTACCGACTAAACCTGCGCTACCTGGTGGTTCCGACGGGCCGAGTAAGCCTGCCGAAACGGAAAAGGGTACCGACGCAAACGCCACCGTGCCGCCGGACTTCATCCCATCTCCGTCTCCATCCAAGGCTACCGAGCCCACCGAAGCCGCCGGGGACGACAAACCCCAGCCTGCTCCTGCCCCCAAGCACAACGGTAAGCCTGACGAGCCCACCGATACCACGCTGGGACCGGCTACTACACCCCAGGCCGAGCGATAAAAGCCTGGCCGCGTACGCTGGCCGACTCGCCAAAAGGCACCCAAACGGCGGAGCCACTGTCGACATGTGCTCCTTCGCAGTCCACGTCTCCACCGACCGCCAGCACGATCGCCGGGCCTTCAACAGCCCCCTCGCCCGCCAACCGGCGCAAGCTAAACTCCTTCGCCGGGGTGTGGTACACGCCGGTTTCGTCGGCACGCAGTCGCGGGTCGGAGAGTTCCTCCCAGCGCACGACCTTCATCAACTCATTGATATCGATATGCTTTGGCGTGAGCCCGCAGCGCAGCACGTTGTCGGAGTTTGCCATGATCTCCACCCCTGTTCCGCGCACATAGGCATGCAGCTGTCCGGCATCGAGGTACAAGGCCTCCCCCGCCTGTAACTCCACTCGGTTCAGCAGCAGCGCGAACAGCACACCACGATCCGCGGGGTACTGCTCCTCCAATCGCAGAACCAGATCCGCCACGTCACCCATCCAGCCGTCAGCGGTAGTTACCAGCTCTCGGCAGCGCCGCGTGAGGGCGTCAAGAACCGCAGATACTTCCTCGTCCGGAAGGTGCAGTGCGCGCTCGACCGCAGCGTGCAGGTCGTCACGCAGGAAATCAAGCTCCGGCAATGCCAGCCAGTCCAGCAGTTCACGGGTGCGTGCAACTGGCCGAAAGCCCGCCATAGCCTCAAACTCGCCCAGCGCTACCAGAAGCTCAGGCTTGTGATTGTCATCCTTGTAGTTGCGTTCGAAGGCATCACGGGGAATCCCGGCGGCGTCCTCCGCCGCAAAACCGGCTTCGGCTTGAGCCTTCGTGGGGTGCACCTGGATGCTCAGTGCACGCTCTGCAGCCAGAAGTTTGAGCAAAAAGGGCAGGTGCTTATGCTCGGCGCCCAACTGGCCTTCCGGATCGGCCTCAATGAGGTCCAAGAGTGGGCCCGGCGCTCCCGGGTGAGCTCCGAACCACAGCTCGGCCTCCGGCTCTGAGGTCGGTGTAGCACGCCCCTGCAGCTTGGCGAGGGATTCATGTGACCCCCAGGCATAGTTCTGAACAGCACCTTCGATACGCTGCATCAGCTTTCCTCCTAAGCCCGGATGACGGACAACGCTTCGTCGACGATGGCTTTTACTCCCTCGTCGTCGCGCGCCTCGACGTTGAGGCGCAGCAGCGGTTCGGTGTTCGACGCCCTCACGTTCAGCCAGGAACCGTCCTGCAATTCGATAGTCACGCCATCGAGGCGGTCGACGGATGCAGTGCGGTCGGCAAACGCTTCCACTACAGCCTCGGTGCGTCCCGCCTGGTCGGCCACCTCGGAGTTGATCTCGCCGGAGGCGCGGTAGGTCTCATAGGCGCGCTTTAGCTCGGACAGGGGCTTGTCCTGCTCGCCCAAGGTAGCCAGCACGTGGAGCGCAGCAAGCATGCCGGAATCGGCGTTGAAGAAGTCGCTGAAGTAGTAGTGCGCGGAGTGCTCACCACCGAAGACGGCACCTTCCTTTGCCATCTGCGCCTTAATGAAGGAGTGGCCAACGCGGGTCCGCACTGGCTTTCCTCCCTTGGCTTCCACCAGTTCGCGGACGGACTTGGAAGTAATGAGGTTATGGATGATTGTGGCGCCCGGCTGCTCATCCAGGTAGCGCTCGGCAATCATGGCGCAGATCGTGGAGGGAGAAACGGCCTCGCCCTTCTCGTCCACGATGAAGCAACGATCCGCGTCCCCGTCGAAGGCGATTCCCAGATCCGCACCCTTGTCCACGGTGAACTTCTGCAGATCCACCAGGTTCTTCGGATCCAACGGGTTGGCCTCGTGGTTCGGGAAGTTACCGTCGAGTTCGAAGTACAGGTCAAAGATTTCCAGCGAGCTCTGCTGCAGTACAGCGGGGACGGTCAGTCCGCCCATGCCGTTGCCGGCGTCCACCGCGACCTTCAGCGGTCGGATGTCCAGCGGCACCAGCTTGTTGAGATACTCGGCGTATCCTGCCAGAACATCTTCGGTGGAGTTAGTACCAGGCGCGCCGTCAAACGTGGGCACGCCGTCGACCAGTTCTGCGGAGATGCGATCCAGGCCGGAATCCTGTCCCACCGGGCGAGCCCCAGCGCGGCAGAGTTTGATGCCGTTGTACTTAGCGGGGTTGTGGGAGGCGGTGAACATGGCTCCCGGACACTGCTTCACACCACTGGCGTAGTAGAGCTCGTCGGTGCTGGTAAGCCCAAGGGAGATAGTGTTCAGCCCCTGCGCGTTCACACCTTCGGCGAATGCTGCCGCTAGAGCCGGGGAGCTGTCGCGCATATCGTGGCCGACGACGATGGTTTCCGCTCCTTCTTCGCGCATAAGGCGGGCGAAGGAGCCCGCTACGTCGCGTACGAATTCCTCGTTCAGGAAGCCGGCTCCTTCGCCGACCACACCGCGGACATCGTAGGCCTTGATAGCTGCCGCCACGTCTTTCGGGGAATGAGTAGCCATAGTGGTTTCCTTTCTAGTGCTGGTCTCGAACCGCGCGCAGGTGTCGGCGCGGCGTAGACCGGGGCAGGTTCTTCATAGAGGGGTGATGCGGCGTGGATTCTGGAATCTCGGATCGCCTATAGAGCCGAGGGGCAGGCTGCAGATCCTCTTCCTTGTCGCGCTCGGTAGCTTGTTGCACCGCCTCAGCGAGTGCCATCAGATCTTCCTCGTCAGCCTCGGCTGCGGTGTCTTCCACCGCTTCATCGACAAATTCTAGCGTCCAGCCCTGCGGGACGGTTGTTCGGCGGGCGTGATTCTCACACAGATCCCACCGGTGAGGGTTTCCGCAAACGCTCAGCGGCCCTACGATGGCTCGCTGCTCTGCATAGTTGAACTCCAGCGTGGCTACGGCGGGCTTGCCGCAACCGGGCCGAGAGCATTGTCGGATAAGAGTCACGCGCATTAGTCTAACCCCTTTTCTTCTGCTTTCGAGCGTGCCCTCGTGGCATGTCGCTGTGGCGTCGTTAAGATGTGTTCCTATGAAGCAGGATGCGCGCATGAGGCAGGATCCCCGAGGACGGGGAATTCGGGGGATCTTGCTACCGGAGGTGCCGCGCAACAAGTCCCGTTCGCAGCGCTTCGACGATGCGGTCATCGATGCGTTCGAGCCAATTCTTGAGCGTTTCGACGCCGAACTTTCCAGCCTTGATATCGCCGTCGATGTCGTACCGCGCATGCGTCTTAATACGGGCTACCGCCAGTGGCCGGAGGATGTCGTCGCAGACGGGCAGGTTCCACTGGGGCGGCTAGTCGCTGCGGGAGTGGATAACAAAGGCACTCCTACCCGTCCACGGATCATTGTATTCCGCCGTCCCGTGGAGTCGCGGGCGTCGTCCGCACAGGACCTGCAGGATCTCCTACGGATGATTATTGTGCGCCTGGTCGCGTGCTACCTCAATGTAACCCCCGACCAGATCGATCCCCGAATGTAATGTCTTAGCCGATACGCTTCTTCAAGCGACGGCGCTCACGCTCGGAGAGCCCACCCCAGATACCGAATCGCTCATCGTGTTCAAGAGCGTATTCAAGGCATTCGTCACGCACACCGCAGGCCTGGCAAATACGCTTAGCCTCGCGGGTGGATCCACCCTTTTCCGGAAAGAAAGCTTCCGGATCAGTCTGGGCACACAGAGCCTGCTCCTGCCAGTCCTGCTCCACCGCATCGAAAAGCAGGTCGAAGTCCTGCGTTAGATCGAAGAGGTTCTTCTGGCGCGCTTCGTTGTCCACGTTCGCCTCCTGCTCTACCGCCGAGGAGCCGTCAGCAAAGTGGCCACGAAGGGCGATGTCTACTGACTTGTCCACGGAGTTTCTCCTCTTCTAGTGGGATTTGCTGTGCGCCTGAGTGCGGCGTCTTCTTTGTCGGTCTACTGAAGATTACACACTGGTAATTACATCGCGTCAAGCTTTAGGGAAATCCCACTAGTCACACCAACCCCACCAGTCACAACGTCCCCAATAATCCCGTTCCCCTAAGAAAAGGCGCCCGCGCGCAACCACAATGTATGCACGGGCAACCAGTGAAAACCACAACATGTGTACATTTTCTTGAACCTTTAGTTCAGGACGCACTAGATGTAGTGAATTTTCTCTAAATTTTTTCTTTGGGCGCAAAAACGCCCGTAAATCGCGTTTTAGATGTCAGAACTAAAGCGCACACCGCCATCCGGCAGGGTCACTCCCGGCCACACGCGCAGTCCATCACGCAGCTCACAACGAGCACCGATCACGGCTCCTTCGCCGATCACGCAGTCCACCAGGTGAGCTCGCGCGCCAATGCGCACGCCCGCCCCGATCACACAGCGCTCCACCGTCGCGCCCGCTTCGATCTGTACTCCATCGAAGATCACGGACTCTTCCACGCGCGCGCCGCCTCCGACTTCGACCCCACGGCCAATCACGGTTCCACCCAGCAGCAGGGCACCACCAGCGATGGCGCTGGACTCGTCCACTAGACTTTCGCCGTGGCGTCCATCTAGCAGCGGCGAGGGGGCAATACCGCGCACGAGATCAGAGGAACCGCGCACGAAGTCGGCGGGCGTACCCATGTCGCGCCAGTAGGCCTGGTCAACGTGACCAAATACGCGGGCACCAGCTTCCAACAGGCCCGGGAATACTTCACGCTCCACACTCACCGGGCGGCCAGCGGGGATCTTCTCGATCACGGAGCGGTTGAAGACGTAGCTACCAGCGTTGATCTGATCCGTCGGCGGATCCTCTGTCTTCTCCAGGAAAGCACTGACACGGCCGTCAGCGTCGGTTGGCACACATCCGAAGGCTCGGGGATCAGACACTCGCAACAGATGCAGAGTTACATCAGCTTCCTGCTCCACGTGGGTCTTCAAAACGGCCTGCAGGTCGGTTCCTCCAAGAACGTCGCCATTAAAGACCATTGCCCGGTCGTAGCGCAGGTGATCCAGCACGTTGCGGATGCCGCCACCGGTTCCCAGCGGTTCTTCCTCCACTACGTATTCGATCTCGAGTCCCAAGTGGCTTCCGTCGCCGAAGTGCTCCTCAAAAACCTCGGCTTTAAAGGAGGTTCCCAGCACGACGTGAGTCATACCGGCCTCCTTGATGCGGGCCAGCAGGTGCTCCAGGAACGGCGCGCCCGCCACCGGCAGCATCGGCTTCGGGATGGAGTTAGTCAGGGGGCGTAGTCGGGTCCCCTTGCCGCCGACCAGGATCACTGCGTCGGTGGTGGCTGCGAGATCTACCACTTCTATGGCCTTTCTATTCCTTGCTGCTTTTTGCTACTGGTTTTCACACACTAGTCACTGTTTGCGCTCTGCAAGTCAGCCCACGCCGTGCGCCGCCGCAATTGCAATCTTCTCGCGGATTTTCAGCCCCGCTTTAAGGACTAACCGCACGGGCATATTGCGCCACCCCGGCAGACGGTCGGCTTGAAATCGATAGGCACTGTCATGGTGCGCCTTGAGCACTACATCTGGGTGCTTGCCCGCTGCGTGTCCTTTGGCGTGACGAATCTCCGCGCTGGGGACAAAGACATTCAACCAGCCAGCACGTCCGAGTCGATCCCCCAAGTCGACGTCTTCCATATACATGAAGTAGCGCTCGTCGAACCCTCCCAGCGCCTCAAATGCATCCCAACGCAACAGCAGGCACGAACCACTCAGCCAACCTGCGGTTCTCTCACTTTCCATGTCTTCGTCGTCCAGGTAGCGCTTCGTCCACGGGTTTGTCGGCCACACCTTGCCCAGGAGTGCATGGCCGATACCGGAACCGAGTTGTGGCACCGCACGCGCTGATGGGTAGGCACTGCCGTCTGCCTCTACAATGCGGGGCCCCAAAGAGCCTGCTCGAGGATGACGCCGCGCCGCCTCCAAAAGCTCATCGATGGCACCGTCGCTAAACACCACATCCGGGTTGGAAATCACAAGGTAGTCTGGGTTGATCTTTCCAGCCTCGCGGGCGGCGCGGAGGTGTCGAGCGCCGAGATTCATACCCGCCCCATATCCAATATTTCCGCCACTGTAGAGCAGCTCGGCTTTCCCAGCCTCCGCTGCAGCCTCGGGCGCCCCGTCTGTAGATCCATTGTCGACCATGACTACCCGAGAGTTGGCTGGTACCGAATCGAGGAATTTGGTCAGGTACTCCCCCGGTGAATAAGTCACGGTGATGATCGCGATGGGTGCCTCTGTCATGGCCGTTGAGGTTACCCCAGGGTGGCTCGCAAACTGTCCCGCCACGCGGGCAGTCCGTTCGCTGGAATCTGCAGCGTACTATTCTGCGGGCGCCTGGCCGGAGTCGGGTAATCGCTGCTCGGAATGGCCTTGACCCGGCGCGAGTCGTGGCCAAGTGTGGCGAAGATCTCGCGCGCGAAACCACACCAGGTGGTCACTGGACCTGAGCCAGTTACATGGCTAATGGCCGGGGTTTGTCGCCCTTCCACCATCGCAATGAGCTCGGCCGCTAACACATCGGCATGGGTGGGCCTGCCATATTGATCATCAACAACCGACGGATTCACTCCGGAGCGCGCGAGGCGAACCATCGTAGTGAAGAAGTTTGGGCTCTGCGCGTCATACACCCAGCCCGTGCGCACTACATGCCCGCCAAGGTTTAGCACACGCCGCTCCCCTTCCAATTTGCTGCGACCATAGGCGTTCAGCGGACCGGGTTGACCATCGACGGGATTCTCCCAGCCCACCGGAAGGTCTCCCGCAAACACATAATCGGTGGAGACATGCCACATCGGCACCCCGTGTACCTGCGCCCACGAGGCGATTCGCCCCGGAGCCACTGCATTGATTCGGCGCACCTGTTCCGCATTTTCGGGCTTTTCAGCCGCATCAACCGCTGTGAATGCAGCGAGATTGACGATGGCTTGCACCGGAGATGGTGGCGTCAAAAGGAAAGAATCCACAGACCCTGCCACCGCTAGATCCGCCTGTGTGCGACCGACCGGCACGAAGTCGGGGCGGAGGCGCAGCAGGGCGCGGCCTACTTGTCCGGAAGCTCCGAAAACCAAAACACTCATAAAATCAGTACTACACCAGTGGCTAATTAGCCGCTAAAGTGTGAACAATGACAGAGCATGAGAGAAGCCGGCACTCCCGGCGCATCCAGGCAGCTCCCGGCGAGGCGGAAGCCAAGCAGATTGGCTCCGGAATCTCCCGTGGCGTGCTGGCTGCGGTCTCGGCGCTCGCGCTGGCCGTAATGGGCATTGGTTACATGACCGTCGGCAACCTGAACGATGGGCTGGCTCAGGCAGATAACCTTAACCTCGGCAACCAGGCGGACGGTGCGACCGATATTTTGCTGGTCGGCGTGGACTCCCGCACGGACGCTAAGGGTAACCCGCTCTCCCAGAAGGAGATCGACATGCTGCGCGCGGGTGAGGAAGATGTCACGAATACCGACACCATGATCCTGATTCGCATCCCGAATGACGGTTCCTCAGCCACCGCGGTCTCGTTGCCGCGAGATACGTACGTGAGCACCCGCGATTACGGCAACATGAAACTCAATGGTGTCTACGGCACGGCGAAGTTCGAAAAGACTCAAGAGCTCACCAAGGACAGCTCCGACAAGGATGCCGATAGCAAGAAGCCCGAAATCGAGAAGAAATCAACCGAAGCCGGACGTCAGGCTTTGATCAGTTCGGTTGCGGATCTCACCGGCATTACTGTGGATCGCTACGCCGAGGTTGGCCTGTTGGGCTTCGTGCTCCTGACAGACGCAGTCGGCGGGGTGGATGTTTGCCTTAAAAATAAGGTCGACGAGCCACTTTCTGGCGCGAAGTTCAAGGCCGGGCGCCAGACCCTCAACGGACAGAATGCGCTCAGCTTTGTCCGCCAACGCCACGAGCTGCCACGCGGCGACTTGGACCGCATCACCCGCCAGCAGGCCTATATGGCCAGCCTGGCCAGCAAGGTACTTTCCTCTAAGACGCTGACGGATCCGGGCAGCATGTCCAAGCTCAACGATGCGGTGCAGCGTTCCGTCGTGCTGGATAGTGGCTGGGATGTCATGGGTCTGGCCACCCAGATGCAAAACATGGCTGGCGGCGACGTTAGCTTCCAAACCATCCCCGTGACCAGTATCGACGGCACGGGAGACTATGGCGAATCAGTCGTTACGGTCGATACCGAGCAGGTTCACGGCTTCTTTGAAGAGCTGTTGGGCGACAAGCCTGGCGAGGACAAGACCACCTCCGATAAGCCAGCTGATATCACCGACTACAAGGCCAAGGATTACAAGGTCAACGTTTTCAACGCCTCCGAGCAGACGGGACTGGCCGGCCGCGTGGCGGATCTGACTAAGCAGTACGGCTACAAGTCCGGCAAGGTGGGAAATCACCCGGAGACTGGCGTATCCGAGTCGCAGGTAAACGCCAAGAATCCCGATGATCCTGCAGCCCGCGCGCTGGCCAAGCAGCTCGGTGGGCTGCATGTGGTGAAGGATTCCTCGCTGGATGAGCACGAGCTCTCCGTCACCCTATCCGGCACCTACTCCGGCCCGGGCATCCTGGAGCAATCCGCTCCCCTGACCAAGCCGGATGATCCCACAGTCGGCACCTTGACCGAAGGCATCAAGGACCTCGATGGCGACGGCATTCCCGATGACGAGAGCACGTCCTCGACCGGCACTGACAGTACAGGCTCCTCCGATAAGAAGTCCTCCACCGTCGGCACCCCGGGCTCCGGCGAGGGTATCGACCGAAAGGATCCGATCGACGCCAGCGGCGACGGTCCGATGTGCGTGAACTAATGGATATTATTGCTCCCCTCGTAGCCCAGGATCCCGCCTCCCCGCGCCTGACCACTTACACCCCGTCAGGCCGCATGGAGCTATCCGCGCAGACCCTGCACAATTGGCAGTCAAAGGCCGCCAACCTGCTGGATTCTCTCGCCCCAACCTCCGTCGGTATTGCCTGCGCCCCGGGCTGGCAGCCACTCATGGTTGTTCTGGGATGTTGGCGGACCGACGTTCCTATTGTTGACGCCGACTCTTGCGACGTGCTTTTCACCGACGACCTCAGCCTAGCGGAGGCCCACTCGGGCGAGGTTTTCGTGCTCTCCGACGATCCTTTCGGCCGTGGCGTAGAAGAGTCCGGTGGCGAATTGCCCTTCGGTGTAAATGATTTCTCCCCCGAGTTGCGCGTGCAGCCCGATGCTTACTCCGGCCCGGTGGCCGCCCCCGCCCCGGCGGGTCCACGCGTGCTAGTTCCGGCATGGACCGATACCCAGTCGATGCTGAATACACTAAAGCCGCTGCGAGACGGCGGGTCGGTAGTGATGGCCACCGAGCCGACAGCCGAGATCGCAGCGGCTGAGAACGCGATTATTTAACGTCTCTGCGCTGGTGGACGAGGAAAGCCCAGGCCACCAGCACCACTGTCCAGGCAGCCACGATAGCAATACTGACTGGGGTATCGTGCCCGCCCACGGAAACGTTGCCGCCCAGCACCATCCAGATGTTGTTAAACGGCAAGTATGGCGCGATGTGCTCGGCAATCCATTCGCTGAGCTGCTGGGAGATCAGCTCCACTGCCGTCGCCCACACAAGTGGCAGCGCCACCGCACCGGCTGGGGAGGGAATCAGCACGCCGATCGCCGAGGCCATCAAACTGACAAGCCCGGCGAATAGAACCGTCCACCCGAGTAGAGGCAGCTGCTCGGTGTTCATCTTCTGCGGGAGGGTGGCCACCATCGCCAGCGATACGCCCACCGCCACAACCATGGTCACCACCGCCAGGGCGGCATTGACGAACATCTGCGCAAAGAGCTGCTGCCAACGCGCGGGGATCACCAGGAAGGATTGCGCGTGCAGATTGTGCCCTCGGGTGCCGCTGACCCTCACCGCGGAGAGCGACAGGATCATCAGGTAGGCCGGTAGTAGGCCCACGCCCAGCTCCGCCAAGTTCACCTCGGGCTCGTTGGCTCCGTACTCGGATCTGTAGTAGCTCAGGGTCAAGACGTTGGCGCCCACGTAGAACAGCAGGACGAAGCCCAACATGATCCAGGTGCCCCACATCGCGCGCGAGCGCGTCCATTCGCTGCGGATAACTCCTAGCATTCTTAGCTTCTCCTCCCCTGGGTCTTGTACTCCACTGCCTGCCCGGTCGCGTCCAGGAACTTTTGCTCCAAACCGGCGCGCTGGGGTGCCATTTCCAGAACCACAGCACCGGTATCGCGTGCCAGTTCGCCGAGGCGTCGGTCCAGGTCGGGAGCTTCGGAGGCGAACTCCAGAGAGCCGTCGGGCTGCTGGGTGAGGTTGATGCCATCCAAGCGCGAGGCGGCGTCGATAAAAGCATTGGAATCGGCGACGCGCATCCGGATGGTGGGCTGGGTACCCGAACGGAGGAACTCGTCCATTGTGTATTCGCCGATGAGGGAGCCCTTGCCGATGACGACCAAGCGGTCGGCGGTGAGCTCCATTTCGTGCAGGAGGTGGGAGCTGACCAGCACGGCGCGCCCCTCGGACGCGTTGCGACGAATGAGCTCGCGCATCCAGTGCACGCCCTCGGGGTCGAGTCCGTTGACCGGTTCGTCGAGGATGAGATGCTTCGGGTTACCCAGCAGAGCCACTGCCAGGCCGAGGCGCTGCTTCATACCGAGGGAGAACTTCTTGATCTTGCGCTTCTGTACCCCTGTCAGGCCGACTTGCTCCAGGCACTCGTCGGCGCGGGACTGCGAGATCCCCGCCGCCTGAGCAATGGAGCGGATGTGCGTCCGGGCGGAATGGCCCGGCATGTACCAGGTGGGTTCGAGAAGAGCGCCAGCGATGTGAGGTCGCTGGGCGCGGTAGGCATGCAGAGGTTGGCCGTCGAAAGTGACCTCTCCCCTGCCAATCGTATCGAGCCCCAGAATGCAGCGCATCGTTGAGGACTTTCCGGAACCATTCGGCCCCAGAAAGCCTGTGACCTGGCCATCTGGGACAGAAAAAGTGAGCCCATGGAGAACCTCCGTGGACCCATACTTTTTAGTTAATTCTTTGACTGCGATCATGCCGTCAGGCTATCAAATCTTATTTCACATCTCGCACCTTGTTGCTGTACAGACCCAGTGCCAGCAGGACGACCATCCAGGCGATGAGCACAACGAATCCGGAGGTAGGAGAAGCCATTCCGGCATGGTCCGTCGAAACGACCCACGACTGCATGTCTTGGACGCGGTTACCCGGGGACAGCTGGTACAGCGTCTTGAGGAAGGGGATTTTCTCGCTGCCCGCGTACAGCAGCCCCTCGACCACCAGCATCCACACCAGCGGCAGCGCGATGGCACCCACTCGATTGCGCAGCAGTGCCGCGATTCCTACAGTCATAACAGCCAGCGCCGGGGCGGCCACCACATAGCCCCAGAGAACCAGCGAGTTTTCACCAGTAAAGTGCCCCGCCGGAGTGACGGTAGCCACCAGCCAGCTCAGCGCTGCGCCCAGCAGGAAGTTCAGCTCCGTGAATGCTGCTACCACCAGTGCACGCGCCAGCAGCCAAGAACTGCGGCTCTTTTGCGTTAGGAAAGAGTGGGCCGTCATGTGGTTATTAATATCGCCACCGGTGGTCGAGGCACCGAATACGCAGGCGATCATCAGGAAGATCATTCCGCCAATCAGCAGATCAGGCCAGTCTGCGTCAATCTGCGGAGAATCGTTGAAAAGCATATACAGCGTGGTCGGGCCATAGATCGAGCCTGTGAACAAGATTACGTAGATCCAGGTGCTGCGGAGGCTCAGCAGCTTCGTGATCTCGGAGGAAATTGCCTTAAACATTGTGGTTCTCTTTCTGTTGTTTGGCCTAGTGGCTGCGGTATTCCTGCTGTCCTGCCGTCGCGGCGAGGAAGCGCTGTTCCAGGTTTTCTGCCGTGGTTGCGAGCTTGGTTACCGCGAATTTTTCCTTCAGCGCCGTTGCTGCGATCGCCGCGCGTACCTCGTGCTCGGGCATGTTGTTGACGCCCACTCGCAGCGTCCGATCCCGCTCCAGATCGACCTGGAAGCCATGGGCACGCAGGCTTTCTGCGAGCAGAACTGCTTCCTTGCATTCGACCTCTACGTGGGCGCCCCCGGCGAGGAAGTCGTCCAAGGTTTGCTCTCCGATGAGCTTGCCCTGGCCGATAAGGACTAGGCGGTCGGCGGTTTGCTGCATCTCGCTGAGGAGGTGGGAGCTTACAAGCAGGCTGCGTCCGTCGTCGGCAAGCTGGCGAATGATGCGTCGCATCCAGGACACTCCCTCTGGGTCGAGGCCATTGACCGGCTCGTCGAGGATCAAGTGCTGCGGGTTGCCGAGGAGGGCTGCGGCCAGGCCAAGGCGCTGTTTCATGCCCAGAGAGTAGCCGCTGACCTTCTTTTTGCCGGCACTTGTGAGGCCGACCATGTCGAGGCATTCGTCGACGCGCTTGTCGGGGATACCCGCGCCCTTAGCGATGACGCGTAGGTGATTGCGGCCGCTGCGGGCCGGGGTGAACCAACCGGCGTCGAGGACGGCACCAGCGATGCTGGACTTGTTATTAAGCCCTGCGAACTCGCCGGCGTACCCCTTGCCGCTGAAGGTCACCTTGCCGGCGCTCGGCTTGTCAAGGCCAAGCATGCAGCGCATGGTGGTGGACTTGCCCGCACCGTTGGGGCCGAGGAAGCCAGTCACCTGCCCGTCCGGGACAGTGAATGAAAGGTCGTTGACTACAGTTTTCTTGCCGTATCTCTTGCTGAGGTTTTCCACGATGATCATGGTTTCCATGGTTCCGCCCGAGGCGGGGATTCTACATCGGACGGTGGACTGATCTTTCATGTCCTACCTCAGTACGACGGGCCGCCACCTCTTTCCTCTATCGCTTGGTGATATTCCGCAAGCGCCCGGGTCTTGCGAACGCTTCGTTGGGCGAAGGTCTCACGTCCCAGCGGCCCTTCCGCTTCGGTGATCACGCTGTGACCGTCTCCGTGGGAAGTCCACACCTCATGCCCATCGGGGTGCAGTGCAACGTCCCAACTACCAGCGGTCTTTAAGTTGTGGTGTTTGCTGCACAGCAAGTGCAGGTTCTTCATCTTTCTGGCGTTAGCGTTGGGCGTAATCTTCGTTGTGGGGGTGCTCGGTGGCGCGAAGGTCATCAGCGACCGCAACACATACTCCACCGTGACGATGGGACCAGTGGATGCCCCGCAGGCAGATTCACCCCAGTGCCGCGTCTTTCCGCAGCTTTCCCGGATAAAGCCTCCGGTTTCCGGAAGGTCGATGTGCGCGAACCAGCCCCGGCGGGCGCGACTGCATATCGCAATGAACAAGGCGTGGAGCTGACGATTCGCTGCGGTGTTAATGCCCCCGATCAATTCACCCAAGCCAGCATCACCGAGGATCACGAGGGTACCCAATGGCTGCCGATCAAGGATGCCACTCCTGGTTCGAACCTCAGCACCTATTACACTGTGGGCGCCGGACCTGTGTTAGCGATTACCTCTGAGGCTGATTTCAGCGGTGCCCTCGATGATTTCTCGTCTGCCATTGCTTCGCATACCGACGCCGCCGCGGCTCCAGAACGCAAGCCTTACCCTATGTCCACGCAGCAACCCGCGAAGCAGGCCAATGAGAAGGTCTGCCGGGAGTTCTTGAGCACGCTTCCGGATAAGCTCGGCGATTATTCCCGCGTGGGTTCTGACGATCCGGCGGCGGCCCAAGCCCCGGCCCTTTCGGCAACATATCGCGCGGATCGCCGCGAACCTGTTGTGGTGCGTTGTGGGCTCGATATGCCCAATGGGTACAAGGCTGGGGAACGCCTGACTTCCGTCAACGACGTGCCATGGTTCGCGGAACCGAACCTAGCACAAGGCTCCACCAGTGGAAACTGGTTGGGCCTAGGCCCGGAGCAGATCGTGGGTATTTCCATGCCAGGTGCTCAAGAGGACAATTCGACCATCACGGAGGTCAGTAAGGCGATGGTGAAGACGATGAAGAAGACGGAGGATTTAAAGTAAAAAAAATTTCAATCAACGTCTGGGTGAGATTCTCCTTGTTCACATCACATCATCCGGTCGAAAATCTCCCCAACTAGCCTATCTTCTCCAGACACGGCATTAAGGATCTCCTGTGTATCGTGCCGGCTGATTCCTGGAGTGCTACATAATTTTTCCAACAGAATAAATGCTCTATCCCGTGTACTTCGAGCTCTAGCTACGGTTGGCAGGTTGGATCGCTCCGCAGCGTTAATTCCCAAAAGGAACCACGTTGTGTAGGTAATTTCCTTTGGCTTCACGGATCGAATAACTTCAATGCTTGCCAGCGGCATGCTTTCACACGCCAAGACAGCTACTGCGATCTCTACCGCCTTCTGACGAAGAATTTGTGGCGCATCCGGAGTAATTTTCAAGGTATTGACTAGAGATTCAAGCTGTGCCCGTGCCGGATCTTCACGTAGCACCACGAGCGATCTAAATAACTCCATGGTTTCCAGAGCCACCGGGGAGGAATCTGTAAGAGGATCGGCTTCGAGTCGATCAACTAAAACGTTTCCAAAGCTCTGCCCGCTCCACGGATCAACACAATTCAACAAGCTACGCGCCAACTGCAACCAGTTTGCGATCGGTGAGCGTGGAGCCGTGGAGCAATCATCAAAAGTGCTGCAATCTTCAACCCCTGCAGAAATTACTTCTGCGAATCTGTCAGGTGACTCAGCAAACCGGGTATCGAACCCAAGCCCAGTGAGAACGGAAACGTCAATACCAAGGCGGTTCGCAAGCGACCAAATTGCATCTTCCGGAGGTAAATGCACGCCGGCTTCCCACCGCGAAATGGCGCTAGCGGAACAAATACCTTCGGCGAGTGCATTTTGGGAAAGCCCCCTATCCAACCGGGCATGCCTCAACCGGCGCCCGAATTCGGCACCGGTAGAACTGTGATCTTCCATGGAGCCAATCTAGGCCATCCGCTTCAAACTTTCGACTGTCGTTGATTGATCACCAAGATAAGTGATGCGAGGGCACCGGCGAATGCCATAACTGCGGTCAATACACCCAAACCAATAGCCGATCCACTCCAGACTCCCACCGCAGCAGCTCCCAGGGCGCCACCCAATTGCAGCATCAATCTCGTATGAGCTCCCACAACTCCCGCGTCATCAGCAGTCACGACTTCATATGCCGCTGAGAGCGCCATTAGGGTGCATCCGCCAATGCCAAGTCCTCTAATTAGAGCGCTTAAGAACAAGACCACCAATTGCACAGCGGACCACTGTGTCACCAGCTGTATCCCAACAGTTCCAATAGCGCTGAGAATAAGACCGGCGGCAATCACCTGGAAAGGATTAACAGCTTTCCACGGGCCTTTGATCAGTGAACGAACAGCCCATGCACCTACACCTTGAACAGCAAGCACACATCCGGCACACCATGCAGGCTTACCAAGATCTGTTTGAATGTGAAGAGAAGTCGATAAAAGAGTTCCATAAAAGACTAAGCCGACTAAAAAACAAAGCATCATCGCTATCGCGAAGCGGCTATTTTTAAAAATCGCGACATCAAGTAAAGGAGCAGACGCTTTTAAATCCATGTAGCAAAATAGAGTTAAAAACGATACCGATAAAACAAAGACCATCGAGAGCCAGCCGACTGTCATGGAGCCAATACTGGAAATGCACCAAAGAAGCCCGACCATGCCAGCAAGCGCAGCAGACGCTTGTTTTATACCTATTGGCACACGGCTGCCGTAGGACTTCGGTAATTCAATATTGGCGAGCAACAAAGCTGTCAAACCTAGTGGAATGTTCACTATAAACATTGGTCTCCACCCGATTGTTTCAACCAAAACTCCACCAAAAAGCGGGCCAAAGGCTGGTGCAATTACAGCAGGCAGCCCGATCGTCGCTAGAACCGCGCGCATTCCATCTTTACCAACTAACTCCACCGCTATATTCTGTACAGCAGGCATAATGAATCCGCAGGCTGCGCCTTGGACTATCCGGGCGATGACGAAAATAGCCACGCTAGTACTACAACCGACAGCCGTAGAGGCGACCACGAAGACCACGACAGAAGCTATCCAAATACGCCTACTCCCAAAACGACGTAACAACGTTGTTGATAAAACTATCCCCGCCGTGGCGGCGAGCATATAGGTAGAGATTCCTAGTTGGGCCGAAGCTTCACTAACGCCGAAATCGGCGCTAATTGATGGCAAAAGAACATTGACTAAACTCGAATCAAGCAGCGGCAGTATGGTGGCCAATAAGAGTGCGACAGTTATGCGACCGTTTAAGTAATTCATCCCACCAATCACCCCCCAACCTTTTCTAAGCAAAGCCGGATAGGTCCACGTGTATAGAGCCCAGCTTCCACAAGCGAGTGTGGAACAAGCTGCCACTGATCCAAATACGGAATTGAAGATTCTAGCGCAGCCAACAACTGTCGTTTCGCAAGCATTGAACCAATACAGAAATGAACACCGGAACCAAATGCAAGATGTTTCGCTGACGGCGTAAAGGCGCTTCTAGGCACACCTTCCACTCTATTCGGGAGAAAAGTGGCAGGATCATTGTATTTTGCCGGATCCCGATGTGCAGCTCCAATTAGACAATAGACTGTATCTCCCTTCTTAATTCTGTAGTTAGAAATTTTCACATCATTGACGGCAACTCGGGGAATTATCTGAACTGGAGGATGCAACCTTAGAACTTCCGATAAAATCGCTTCACAAAACTTTTTGTCGGATTGCACCCTGGCCAAGCAATCTGGGTTTCGTAGCAACTCAAAGATAGAGTAGGCTAAAGTTTTATCGAGAGGCTCGGAGGCTGCTAAAAATATATTTAATGCTAGAGCAACTATCTCCGTGTCGCTTACCCCTTCTCTATACCCCCGTACGGCAAGAAAGCTGATCAAGTCATGACGGGGAGCCTTTCTTCTCGCTTCTATCATCTTTAACATGAAGTGACGAAAAAGTTTTGCGTCAGCTAGTTGCTTTGTTCGTGCCGTAGCCGGCTGCTGTAATAAAGTAATAAACTTAACAATGCTTCTATTCCAAGGAACAATCTGCGCTTTCCATTGTTCATCAATACCGAGTAGTTGGCAGGTAACATCATGAGCGAAAGGCGCAGCCAGTTTGTTAACGATATCTACCTCCTTAAATTCCCCTAACCCCTCCCACAAATGATTAACTTTTTCTCTTACAATAGGTAGATAGTAACCATCAAGGGCAATCTGCGCCAAGCCTCTCATAGCAATCGCTTTTTTCTCGTAATGTTCTTTTCCCGTCATCTGCGCTAAAACACGATCACCTAACACAGGTTCCGCCCTTGTTGCCAAATGGTCTGTACTGAAATTCGAGTCATCATTCAAAATTTTATGGACATAACCGAAACATAAAACGCACCATGAGCTCGCTCTATCATCCCAATATATATCTCCGTACTTTCTCATTTTCTCATAAATCGAATAGGGATCATCTGTGGTTGATAAGCTAAAAAGAGAAGGTTGGTTGTGCTTAATCATCGATTAGCTCCTTTTCGAAATCGATAACAATAAACGAGCTATTTGGATCCCGGCCCAGTGACGTCAGACCTGATTCTATTAACTTCCCTATTGGCCATTCTGTTGGATATCCCAATGCAGCTGTTTCATATTCAAAGAGATCACTGCAGTGAGTGTAGGCGGGTAGCTCGTCAAATATGTATTTGACTGCAGTTTCTATATCTGGCTCGATATTCACGTTTGTTACCCTCAGTCTTGACTGACATGCAGCTCTACTCATAGCACGACAAGCATCCTGAAAAAGCTGGTTGTTCTGAAATTCAGCTATCACACTGCGCCGTCTGCATTGATAACTTTGCGTTTGAGGGTAGTCAGAAATCAGTACCGGCTTGCCACGTCCTAACTTTATTCCTGATATTTCAAGGGCATGCTCAACGTTGCGCATGTCACGATTACATTGCTGACGCACCTTTCTCTTTGCCCTCCCTAGTGGCGTACCTGTCGACGTAAGCAGCGACATGGAAATTTCCCCAGGATGAAGTACATCTACGGTGCTAAATCTTTCTGCACCCCATTGAAAAGCCGAAGATAGCCACTCTGGTGTGAAACGTGGGTTAAACGGACTAACGCCAACGATCAAGTGCTCTTGTTTAGATTCTCCCATTTAGTTCCTTAGTCAGTAGATGTTAATACCGACCATTAGAACACCGGGATGAAACTAATTTCAGACCGTGCAGCCTCCCCATCGCACGTTATGAATCGTGCCTGATCAAGAAGTTTCTATTAGGAACTTTTTAAGAGAATCTTGCAGCGAGCTCCCCCCCATTACGTTGTTAGCAGTTCCACCTCAGGGCACCGAAGATTCATAGCCTGTCCACCCGATTGGGCGGGTTATGTTTAATTCCGTTCCCTCCGTCTGAAAGGACAGTGACATACTCAAACTGCTAATAGGAACCTGACCCAGCCCAGGTGGTATGAGGTCTCACAGTAATGTGGTTCGAAGTTGACGTCGGGCCACTGCCGAATCGGCGAACGTGATCGTACTGGCATTTGTATGCCGGCACGTCGCATCCTGGGAAACGACAGTGCAGGTCACGGCCAGCAACCGCCGCCTTGATGCTCTCCGTTGGCGCATAGCCTTTACACTCTGCATACCCCGGCGCGGACAGGTGCGTCACGCGCTGCAGCCAGGTTTTGGAAGCGGAGCGGTTCAGCCAGTGGTCCTCCCCTAGCACCGCGCCGTCATTCGCCGGATCGTGGTAAAGGTTCAGCGTCACCGATACATCGGCCTTATCCGTGATTAGTCGCACGATTGCCTCCGGCTGTGAACAGTCGTATTTGGCGGCGGTGGCGCGCACGATCTTGTCGATCTCAATTCCCTGCATTCGCGTGACTCGCAGCGTAAACGTGGTGTACTCCGGGTCTCGACAATCCACGCCGAGGCCTGGCTCCATCACAGTGGCCTCATCCCTAGGTATGACATCACGATCGACCTCCTGCAAAATCTTGGAGATGCGGTTGTGGATCGTCCGCGGAGAGGGGATGTGCTGGTTAGGACGTGTGGGCGTCAATACCTCAAGAACCTTCTGTTCCACCATCGCGCGATCGTCGGGCGACACTGCGAGAAGATCTTGCGCTACTCGCAGCACATGGCGAGAAGTGAAACACCCCCGGCTAAAGAGCTCGGTGAGGTGCGGGTAATCACGCAACACAAAGGCGGCTTCAGCCCAGGACTCCGCCATCCCAGCCGATATTCCCAACCGCACGGCAAGGCGGGTGCAGAAATCGGGCACCAAGTCCTGCCCGTCCGGCGCACATGCCATGATCAGATGAAACTGCTGTTGATTAAGCTGCCGCGCCGCGACCGTCAGCGAATCCGACGAGGTAGCTATACGAAACGATGGTGGCGAGGTGGGATCTTTTGTGTGCATGGTACTCCCCTAAGTACAGCGCTGGCGGTGTGGTGCCGCCGCCAGACTTCCTAGAACAATATTAGAACACACAAACAAACCAAGTCAATAGCGATCCAAACCTTTTTTCTTTTTTAACGACGCCAACGGCTCAAACAGTACGAATACCAGTAAAGCTAAAGTGCAGGTTTTAGATAATATGTTCTAACCCTCTAGAAGATCATCTGCGTGCACCAAATGATGCTTGAAAGCAAAAAGCACCGCGTGGACACGATCCCTCGAGTGAGTCTTCATCAACACTCGCCCAACATGCGTCTTGACGGTGGGGAGCGAGATATAGAGCTTGTCGGCAATCTCTTGGTTGCTATATCCCAGGCCAATAAGCTGTAGGATCTCCAGTTCCCGCGGAGTAAGAGGATCAGGCAAGTCGAGCTCTACAGACTCACGGCGCTGTGGGGTCTGCGCCATGCGGATAGTACGCAACAGGCGCGCGGTCGCTTTTGGACTAATAACCGCCGCGGACTCACCCACCGTGCGAACGGCGGAGATGAGATCCTCGGGGTCAGTGTCCTTAAGCAGGAAACCACTAGCTCCAGCCTCAACCGCGCCGAGAACATAATTGTCATTATCGAAGGTAGTGAGCACAATAACGCGCGCACCGGTACCGCCAGCGACAACCTGGCGAGTGGCCTCGATGCCATCCATACGGGGCATCTGCACATCCATGAGGATGATATCCACAGGATCCGACTCGGCCAGCTCGCAAGCATCCTTCCCATCAGCAGCTTGCCAGGCGACAGTAATATCGTCCTGCGAATCCAATACCAGGCCAAAACCGGCACGCACCAACTGCTGGTCGTCGGCCAAACCCACCCGAATCACTTAATCCTCCTTCGCATAAGGCACCGTTGCCATTACGTTCCACCCACCGGGGTACACCGCCGAGGCACCCCACTTGGCCTGACCACCGTGAATCGCCACACGCTGGCGAATACCCGTCAAGCCTCGGCCAGATCCCTCGATCTGCTCGTCGCCAGGTGCATTGTCCACGGTAATGGTGACTTGGGTGGACTCCCACTCCAGCCTCACTTGCGCGGGCACAGATCCCGCATGTTTCAGAACATTGGTCAGGGATTCCTGCACAATGCGATAAACACTCAAGTCGCGGACCTCATCCAGCTGACGTGGTTCACCAGTGACGTGCAGCTCCACCTGAACGCCACTGCGCTTTGCATCCGCTACTAGGTCGGGAATACTGGCCACCCCAGGGGTGACGGCAGCAGAACGCGGCGAAGGGGCGTCATCATGAAGAACAGAAAGAAGTTCGCGCATCTGGGTCAGGGCCGAGCGACCGCGCGCGGCGATAGTGTCGAGGGCTTCGATGGCCTTGTCGGGATCCTTACGGCCCGCGTAGCGCCCGCCGTCCGCCTGCGCGATGACGACGGTGAGGGAATGTGCGACGATGTCGTGCAACTCGCGGGCGATGCGGTTGCGCTCGCTAACGGTGGCGAGCTCGGCGCGGGCAGCCAGCGCCTCCACCGCCTGGTCGCGGCGCAACGAAAAACGGCCAGCCAGCCACATCAGGGCGATGGTCACAGCGGCGAGAAGGGCGATTACTCCCCAGAACACCCAAAACTCAGCGGTCCGAAAATCATCACCGCCCCACGCAAAATCACCGTCTCTTCCCTTGCGCGCGTTGTAAATGGTCCCCCACGCCATCGCGTAGAAAGAGCCGAGCAACAGCAAAGTCAGCCACAGCTTGCGGCGCAGCATCAGCCTTGCGGAGATGAAGTAAGCCTCATAGGCCACCACCAAATAGCCAAGCGGCCACACTAACAGCGCAGACGTCGCATAGGCATACATGCCAACTGCGGTGACTGCCACACCCCATTCGGGTCGAAAGCGTTGGAGGAGCAAGCCAATGAACCCCAAAACTAGACCTGTGCTGGCAACAGCAACCTGCCAGGTGTTGATATTCATACCAGTGCCAAACGTGCTTCCGGCACCGAAAAAGAAGAACACCATGACCACAACAGCTACAAGCACCCACCAGGAGGCATCCCGCCACCACACCGGGCGAGGAACTGCTTCATAAGACATGTATGAAGAGTCTAGTTACAGGCGCACCCTATCGCCGTAAACGAGCAGGCCATTAACGAAACGGGTGAGGAACGGCGGCGAGAAGTGGCTGGTAGCCTCCAGCAGCTTCGTCTTCCAACCGACCGGAAAATGCACCTTCGTGGGGCTGCGGCGCGGCGCGGTCACGGCCCTTACTACCTCTGCAGCCACGTCTTGTGGGGTTGTGGACGCCCCCAGCCGCCGCATGCCCGCCGTTTCCACATCGGCGATGAGCGCCGTCCGCGAGTACAGGGGCAAAACAGTGCGGACGCGAATGTTGTGCTTATCCCACTCGAAATCCAGCGCCTCGGAGATGCCACGGACGGCGAACTTGGTGGCAGAGTAGGTGGCCATATCTGGGGTGCCGTAGATGGAGGAGGCACTGCAGACGTTGACGACCACGCCGTTGCCGGCGGCTTTGAGGTGTTCGAAGGCCGCCCGGCAGCCGTAGATCACGCCCTTGACGTTGACGTCGACGAGGGCGGAATCCTGCTGAAAGCTCCCGCGGTCGATGAAGTCGCCACCGTAGAGAACGCCCGCGTTGTTAATGAGCGCATTGATTCCCCCGGCGCGGGCGGCGAAGTCGGCGACGGTGGTGGACCACTGGTCGGGATCGGTGACGTCGAGGGTGCCGGGGATAATGTTCGGATGTTTAGCCCAGCCGCGGACCTTGTCTCCGTCGAGGTCGTAGGCACCGACGGTCCAGCCGGCCTCGGCGAAGGACTCAGCGATTGCGCGGCCGAATCCTTGGGCCGCGCCAGTAACGAGTATTGATTTCATACTCCTAACTACTACAGTAGCCAGAGTACATAAGCTACGAATTCCCGTAAGAAAGCCGCCGGGCGGGCACTGGCTGGCGTGGCGGATCCCGCGACGGTGAAGCTGAAGGGACGTTCCTGCTGCAGCTCGCGAGCCAGGCCTCGAGTACGGAGGACGTGAAAATCACTGGTCACAATGCCAATATGGGGGTTGTGGAGCCCCAGTAAATCCAACGAGTAGAGAATATTCTCCCGTGTTTTGGTCGCTGCTTCCTCGCAAAGGACTGTGTGTCCACTGCCCGAAAGGTAGCGGCGCATCGCGTCAGCCTCAGTGCACGGCTCGTCCGGTCCCTGGCCACCGCTGACGATGAGTGGCACCCCGGGAGGGCACAGCCGAACCGCCTGGTCACAGCGCAAAGCCAGCAGCGGGCTAGGTCGATCGCGGAAAAGGCCGGCTCCGAGAACGACTGTGGCGTCACAAGTTTCGGGAAGAGAGACCGACCTAGAGCGGTACGCGGCGGCAACGAAGAGGACCAATCCCCCGGCGACGAATACCCAAGTCAGTAGCCCCACAACGGCCAGCACAGGCCGCGACCCCAACAGCGCCAATCCGCCAAAACCCCAGGTAAACATGCCCGCCGCGGCCACCACGGTGCTGAGGTGCACCCAGCCGCGCTTGTCGGAGCGCAGAGCCATCGGCAGCTGCCAGACGGCCACGGCTGCCAGAACCGCCACGTGTGCCCACCACACGGGCCAAGCCACGCCGAGCGCGAGTAGTGCACCCCAGCCGAGCTCGGCGATCGCCAGGGCGACGACCCCTACCCAGTTAGAACGCTTCACCCCATCAACTTCTGCTGCAAGGCGCGGTCCTTTTCCAGCACCGCGTCACGCATCTTCTCCTGGTACTCGACCATCTTGTCCATCAGCGCTGCATCCGCCACCGCGAGGGTGCGCACAGCCAGCAGGCCAGCGTTCTTCGCGCCGTCGATGGAGACGGTGGCAGTCGGCACTCCGCCCGGCATCTGCACGATAGAGAGCAGGGAATCCAGGCCATCCAGGTTGCCCAGGGCACGCGGAATGCCAATCACCGGCAGCGGAGTAGCTGCGGCGACCATGCCCGGCAGGTGGGCGGCACCGCCGGCGCAGGCGATGATCACCTTCACGCCGCGGGAGTGGGCGGTGCGGGCGTAGTCAAGCATGCGCTCCGGGGTGCGGTGCGCGGAGACCACGCCGACCTCGAAGGGGATGCCGAACTCGGCCAGCACCTCAGCGGCCGGTTCGACGGTGGGCCAGTCGGAGTCGGACCCCATCACCAGGCCGACCAGCGGGGTGCGTGCGTTCTCAGTCATCGGTTAGTCCTCCCATTCGGCGGTTTCCAGGAACTTTGCGGCCAAGCGCGCCTGTGCACGGGTGAGTTCCGGATCCTCGCCCAGCATATTGACGTGGCCGATCTTACGGCGCGGGCGCCAATCCTTGCCGTACATGTGGATCTTTGCATTCGGGAATCGACGCCATACCGCATCCATACGCTCATGCATCGGCATCGCCGGATCCTCGGGCGCTCCCAGTACGTTTGCCATGACCACCACCGGCGCGGTGGGTTCTGTGGAACCCAGCGGGCGATCCAACACGGCGCGGATATGCTGTTCGAACTGGCTGGTGACACAGCCATCCTGCGTCCAGTGGCCGGTATTGTGCGGACGCATCGCCAGCTCGTTAACGATGATCTCCGGCTGGCCATTCTCATCTGTGGTTTCGAATAGCTCCACCGCCAGCACACCCGTGACGCCCAACTCGGTGGCGACGTCGCGGGACAGCTGTTCGGCGGCAGCGAGAATCTCTGGGGTGGAGTTCGGGGCGGGAGCCACGGCCTCCACACAGATGCCATCTTCCTGTAGCGATTCCACCGCTGGCCACGCCTGCACCTGGCCGGAGGGAGTACGCGCCACCATGGCGGACAGCTCACGGACCAGCGCGACCTTCTTTTCCGCCATCAGGGGGATCTCCTTGTCCAGCAGCTTCTCCACCAACTCGCGAGCCTCGTCCACCGTGGCGGGGAACCACACACCCTTGCCGTCGTAGCCACCACGGCGCGCCTTTAGACAGACCTGGCCTCCTACGGCGTCAAAGAACCCGGCGATATCATCGGCAGACTCGATAGCGGCGAAGGCAGGCACCGGTGCCCCCATCTCGCGCAGCTTCTTACGCATCACCAACTTGTCCTGAGCATGTATCAGCGCCGCCGGCTGTGGCTGCACGTTCACCCCCTGGGCAATGAGATCATCCAGGAAACGATTGGGCACGTGCTCGTGGTCGAAGGTCACCGCGTCGGAGTCGCGGGAAACCTCGCGGACGTGCTCCTCCAGCGCGTAATCCCCCAGCACCACGTCGGCGGTGACTTGCGCAGCCGAAGAGTCCGAGGCGCCGGCCAGCACCCGGCAACTCAAGCCCAGCTCGATGGCTGCTTGCTGTGTCATTCGCGCCAGCTGACCGTCACCGATGATCGTCACCAGCGGCGCACCCGGCGCATGTGCAGTCTCTCGGGCTAGTGACCAGTCGGCAGTATTCTTCCCATTGCTTTCACTCACAACCCCCAACTATAGTTCCCTGCCCCAGCACTCTTAATCTGGCTCTTCAGCAGCCTTTCAAACTTACGGGTATAAGGCACCGAATGGAGCACCAGCGGCACACGCGCCCCGGCCACGTACACCGCAACATCCCCTCGGTATGCGCGGCAATCAACGATATTGGCCAGCGGGATCTGGCCGATTCGGCTGCGCACATGTCCACTGGCGGTAATCAGTCGTCTGTCAGTCAACAGCATTCGGGAGCGCGCGCGGAAAACCAGGTGCCGAACGCAGCGCCTCCAGCAAACTATCAGCCATAAGAGCAACAAGCCCCGACGGAGCCAGGTAAAAGACTCCACCGTGGGGGCGTCCAAAGCTTGGGTCGCCATGTACTGATCCAGTGCACCGATTCCCATCCAGAACAAGCCCGTCCACACCAGTAGGCGCAGTACCGGGAAGAACATGGAACGACGGGCGGGACTGAGCTCGGCGAGAATTTGTTCGTCAGGGTCAAAAGTGATCTTGCTCATGCGTATCGGCCCCCGTAATCACCGCTACCGTCGGCGCGCAGGTGCACGATCTCCCCGGCGCGGATTACCCGCGTGCCGGTATCGGTGCGAATGAGCAGCTCACCATCGTTATCAATGTCAGCGGCCTGTCCTTCCACTACCTCGTCGCCGGGTAGAAAGGCGCGCACAGAGGTACCGATGGTTGCGGATAGCTGGCGGTATCGCGGCAGCACGGTCTGTGCTGCTCCTCCCAATCGACGCCACCTCTCCAGATTCGCGGCCAATTCCGCGAACACTGCCACCGCAATATCCTCGCGTTTCGGGCAGGGAACGCCCAACCGGGCGCACTCCAAATCAATGGAGCTGGCGTGGGCGACGGGCAATTCTTCGACCTGCAGGTCGTAGTTAATGCCAAATCCCAGGATGATGGCCGGGTGCGGATTCAGATGTACGGCCTCTACCAGGATCCCAACGAGCTTACGACTATCCAGGACGCAGTCGTTGGGCCATTTCAGCTGCAGCGGAATATCAGCGGAAGAGCGGATACCGGATGCGATCGACAATCCGGTGAGCAGCGGCAGAAGCCCAATTCGGTCGGTCGGCACATCCGGCAGACGCAACAGGACAGAGCAAATCAACTGGCTGCGCGCTGGGGCTTCGAAGGAACGTCCTTTGCGGCCGCGCCCGGCGGTCTGCTCCTCGGCCATAAGCAGGCTCATGTCGGGTAGATCCTCGCCTCGGCGCACACGGTCGGCTAGGTCAGTGCTGGTGGAGCCGGTGGATTCCACTATTTCGACATGCCGATAGCCCAGTGGTGCCAGGCGCTCGGCCAGATGGCGGGGATCCAGCGGAGTGCGCATGAACCGTGCCGTCCTTTCTTTTCACATGCCTTTCCCAAGACACTCTAGCCCCACCAATAACGGCGTGGGAGTTTTTACACCGTATTATGGCCACCATGAGCTCTACCACCGACACATCAACCACCGCCGGGAAGATCGCCGACCTCCGCGATCGCCTGGCGGAGACCCACAAGCCGCAGGGAGACGAGATCCCGCGCGCTCGTCGCCGCGTGGACGCACTATTGGACGCCGGTAGCTTCGTGGAGACCGACGCACTCGCCCGCCACCGCGCGACCGCATTTAAGGCCGATAAGTTCCGCCCCGTCACCGATGGAATCGTCGCCGGCTACGGCACCATCGACGGCCGCCCCGTCTGCGTATTTTCACAGGACGCAACCCTCTTCGACGGCCAGATTGGTGAGACCGCCGGCGAGAAGATCCTGAAAGTCATGGAACTGGCAGTGAAGTCCGGTACCCCGCTGATCGGCATCTACGAGGGCACCGGCGCCCGCCCGCACGAGGGCATTACCGCGCTGGAGTACTTCTCCCGCATCCACAGCCTGCAGGCCAAGCTCTCCGGCGTGGTTCCGCAGATCGCTCTCGTCGCCGGCCCCACCAGTGGCGCGCTGGTGCACTCGGTAGTTCTGTCCGACATCGTCGTTGCCGTCAAGAACGCAGGCGGTCTCGTTGCTGACGCCACAGACGGCACCGCCCACCTCTACGCCGAGGACGATGCCTCCGCACTGGGAATCGTCGCGGACATTCTGGGTTACCTGCCCAGCAATAACCGTGCACTCCCCCTGCGCGGCGAAGATGGCGAGGCAGAGGCCGGCGAGCTGGACAACCTCATCCCGGACTCCGACTCACAGGCCTATGACATGCACGCGGTTCTCAACCGGGTGGTAGACGCTAACACCGTAGTAGAGCTGCAGAAGTTCCACGCACCGAACCTGATTACGGCACTGGCACGGGTCGGCGGCCGGAATGTGGGCGTCATTGCGAACCAGCCTGAGCAACAAGCAGGAGCGATCGATGCCACGGCAGCCGAGAAGGCAGCGCGTTTCATCCGCTTCTGCGACGCATTCAACGTACCCCTGGTGACCTTCGTAGACTCCGTTGGCTACGCACCCGACGCGCTCTTCCGCCGCACCGCGAAACTCATCGGAGTGACCGCAACGGCATCCGTCGGCAAGATCGCGGTGATTACCCGCAAGGCTTTCGGGGATGCGTACCTCTCGCTAGGGGCCAAGCGCCTGGGTACCGACCTGGTCTACGCATGGCCCACGGCACAAATTGCGCAGGACGATAGCTACCAAGCGGAGCCCTACTCCGCCGCCGAACGGGGCTTGGTCGACGCCGTGATTCCCCCGTCGGAGACCCGCGTCCGCATTATCGACGGGCTGCGCCTGGTGGAGCGCAAGGCCGAGGATGGCTATCCGCGCAAGCACGACAACCTGCCGTTCTAGGAGTAAGCGCGTGACAGACTTTCAGGTGATCAAGGGCAATCCGAACGAGGTAGAGACCCGGGCGCTGCAACTTATCGTGGACGACCTAGCGGCCGAAGCCGCAGCACTGCGCGACGCAAAGCCTGACACCCGTGGGCACTATGGCCGCGAGATGCCACACGGTAACCCGGGGGCTTTCCGCAATCCGCGGATGCCGCGGGGCTAGTGGCAGGTCGAGAAGTATGAAACTCACTCTGGCCAGCACCTCGCCCGCCCGCGAGAAGGTACTGAACGCCGCCGGGGTCTACCCGCGCAAGGTCGCACCGGGCGTGGACGAGGAAGCTGCGGTAGCAAAACTGGTGAACCCCTCCCCTGCTGAGTACGTACAGCATCTGGCCACCGCCAAGGCGCGAGCGGTCGAGGGAGAGCTGGTCTTGGGCGGCGATAGCATGCTGCTCATCGACGGGGAGCTCCAGGGCAAACCGCACACGCACGAAGAGACAGTGCGGCGGTGGCGCCAGCAGCGCGGGAAGCGCGCGGAGCTTATTACAGGGCATGCGCTAATTGACGCCGCTACGGGTCAGCTTTACGAGGAAGTAGTTGCCACTACGATCCAATTCGCCGACGTATCCGATCGTGCCATCGAGGCTTATGCTGCCACGGGAGAGCCATTGGAGTGCGCGGGCGCTTTCACCCTGGAAGCGCTCGGCGGGTGGTTTATCGAGAGTATCGACGGCCACCCGTCCGCCGTGATTGGGCTTTCACTACCCGCGCTACGCCGCGGGTTGGCAAGCTTCGGCTATGACTTCTCCGACCTGTGGGACTAGTCGGCCTTGACGGAGCGCTGCTCTGGGCCGACATAGCTAGATAGAGGGCGGATGAGGGCATTATCCGCATTCTGCTCCACGATGTGGGCGGTCCAGCCAACGACGCGGGCCAGCACGAAGATCGGGGTGAAGAACGGAATATCGATGCCCAGCATGTAGTAAGTCGGCCCAGCTGGGAAGTCCAAGTTGGGCTGAATACCGGTGCGCTGATCCATTGCCTTTTGCATGTTGTCGTACATGTCGACCCAGCGTTGGCCATCGTGGTTGGCGGCGGTGCGACGCATAGCGGCCTCCATGGTCGGCACGCGCGAATCGCCCTTCTTGTACACGCGGTGGCCGAAGCCCATGATCTTATTCTTCGCATCGCACTGATCGAGTACCCACTGTTCAGCGGTGGCTGGGTCGTCGACAGCAAGGAAGTTGTGCATCACAGCCTCGTTCGCACCGCCATGCAGCGGCCCCTTGAGGGCACCGATGGCTCCAGTGACTGCGGAGTACACATCGCTCATAGTGGAGCTGATGACGCGCCCGGTGAACGTGGAAGCATTAAAGCCATGCTCCGCGTACAGAGTAAGTGACTGATCAAATGCTTCCACGTCATCGCGGTTATTGGCCGGGCTCCCCTCTTCGTCTCCGAAGCACATGTAGAGGAAGTTTTCGGCGATATCGCGGTCGCGGGATGGCGGAATGTACTCCAGGTTCTTCCGGCGACGCAGGTCGTAGGCGACAATCGTTGGCAGCTTCGCCAACAGAGTCAGCCCTGTGCGGCGTACTGTGTCCGGGGCGCGGTCGTCCGCGTTGAGATCCTCGGTGCCGAACACACTCACCGCTGTGCGCAGCACATCCATGGGGTGCGCAGTCTTGGGCAGGGAATTGATGAGGTCCAGCATGCTGCGGTCGATCGGACGCAGGGCGCGCTCGCGCTGGCGGAATTGTTCTAACTCGCGGAAATCCGGAAGTTCACCGTTCCACAAAAGATAGGCAACGTCCTCAAAGGTGCAGTGCTCTGCCAATTCTTCCACGGGATAGCCACGGTAGGTCAGTGAATTGGTCTCCGGGTTTACCTTTGAGATACCAGAGGTATCCACGACCACACCGTTAAGGCCCTTGTTAATGTTCTTTTCAGTGCCTGTGGCGTTGGACGTCTTGTTGGATTGGGCGCGGGGCGTGGTGAAGTTGGTGCGTCCGCGGTCGAAGGGTGCGTTAGAAACCTTGATGGGCTTTGTCATGGTGAGGTGTCCTTTCGAGTTAGAAAATGCCGCCGGGAATCTGCGGGGCGCGTGCGAGCACGTCGTCGCTGACCACTAGGTTCAGCTGGCCGAGCTCGCCGGGTGCCAGGTCGGCAGTGGCTTCAGCGACGGCCAGGAAGCGATCCTGCTCCACCTCGTCCACCACTCCCTCAGCCAAGGTGCGGAACTTGGCTATGTAGTCGGCGCGGCCGAAGGGGCGGGCTCCCAGCGGATGCGCATCCGCCACGGCCAGTTCGTCAACGATCTCGGTGCCATCGCACAGAGTGACCACTGCTTTGCAGCCGAAGGCCTTCTCCGCCGGGTCGGTGGAGTGATAGCGGCGGGTCCACTCCGGATCTTCCACTGTGGAAATCTTGCGCCATAGCTCGACGGTCTCCGGGCGCTGAGCGCGTTCTGGCGCATAGGAGCGTTCGTGATGCCACTCGCCGTCCTCCAAGGCGACGGCGAAGATGTACATCACGGAGTGATCCAACGTCTCGCGCGACGCAGTGGGGTCGAACTTCTGCGGGTCGCCCGAGCCGGTACCGATCACGTAGTGGGTGTGATGGCTGGTGTGCAGGACAATGCTCTCCACCTGGCTGAGGTCGCCGATCCTGTCGCGCATCCGGCGGGCCAGGTCGATCGGCGCCTGGGACTGGTACTCCGCGGAGTGCTCCTTGGTGTAGGTATCAAGGATCGCCCGCTTCGGCTCTCCCGGTTCCGGCAGGGGCACAACGTAGTGCGCATCCGGGCCGTCCAGCAGCCAAGCGATCACACCGTCTTCGCCTTCCCAAATCGGCGCTGGCGCACCCTCGCCGCGCATGGCGCGGTCGACAGCCTCCACGGCCATCTTCCCGGCGAAGGCCGGCGCGTGAGCCTTCCACGAACTGATTAGTCCCTTGCGTGACTGACGAGTAGCCGTGGTGGTGTGCAGCGCCTGCCCGACGGCTTGGTAAATCACTTGTGGATCCAGCCGCAACGAGGTGCCGATACCTGCAGCCGCAGACGGCCCCAGGTGAGCCACGTGATCGATCTTGTGCTTATGGAGGGAAATTCCCTTGACCAGATCCACCTGGATCTCATAGCCCGTTGCGATGCCGCGGATCAGATCGCGCCCTCCCAGGCCACGCGCTTGTGCAACAGCCAGGATCGGCGGAATGTTATCGCCAGGGTGGGAATACTCGGCGGCTAGGAAAGTATCGTGAAAATCTAGCTCACGCACCGCCACGCCGTTGGCCCAGGCAGCCCATTCGGGGGAAACTGTGGCGTCAGTACCAAAAACGGCGCAGGGCCCAGAGTGGCACAGCGCCTGACTGCGCGCCGACGAGACGGGACGACGCAGAATGGATGCGGCAGCGACGGCCGCATTATCGATGATGCGGTTGACCACCATGTCCGCGGTGTCTTGCGGCACCTCGACCGGGTCGGCGGCGACCTGCGCAACCTTCCAGGCGAGGTGTTCTTCCTGCGGAAAGTCGTCCGCCGAGGGGTGGACGCGAACGTCGTGGTTAATCATCGCGGGGGTTAGGTCCTTTCAGGGATGGAGGTGCTGTGATGCACCTCACCCTAACGCCTCGCGACGATCTATGTTGCTAAACAAACATTTTTTGACACCGAAACGTCAGTTGGCATTTAGGCGTGCTTTTCCTCGACGCGCTTGATGGCCTCTTCGGCAACCAGCTGCTGGATACCCATGTCCAGCTCAGAGGTGAAGCCCACGCAGGAGCAGTTGATCTCGCCCAGAACGTAGGTGTCCTCACCCGTCTCATCGTCATCGGCGAGCATGAAGTCGGCGGTCCAGATCAGCGGGATGTTGTCACCCCCCAGTTTCTCAGCGATAACCGGGCGAGCCTCGGCGAACATGTCCACCAGCTCCTGCCACTCCTCCGGCTTCTGGTAGGTGTACTTGGCGCCAGAGAACAGAGTTGCAGAGAACGCGTCGCCGCCCTCGGCCGGCTTCTTGTGAACCACAAACACAGGGTGCGGACCAACCAGCAGAATGCGGATCTCACCCTCGACGATGCGCGGCATGAAACGCATGTCCACCAGCATGCCGTTGTCGCCAACGATGTACTGGTCACAGAAATCCATGAAGTCGCCGAGCTCGCGAACCTCGGTGTGGTTGTCTACAGCCTCGGTGCACTTCAGCTTGGTGTCCATAGGCAGGGCGGTACCCGGCTCGATGGACTCGGCCAGCTGCTTATCCTCCAGCTGCACGCGCCAGATACCAGAGCCAGTGGAGCCACGGTTCTGCTTCAGCACGCGCTCGCCATAAGACAACGAGGTGGGGAAGGTCTTGTGGAAGGAATCGACATCGTAGTAAGCGGCGGTATCGTCCGGCACCAGGTCGGTGTCGTTCAACTTCACCAGCGCATCCTTTGCGCCATATGCCATCATCTCAGCCGGGGTGGACATACCAACCAGGCCAGCTTGCTCCGTCAGTTTGGTCAGCATGTCGAAGTAGCCCTTTTCGCCGCCGGGAATGTGGCCCGGGTTAACGCGGGAAATGTAGGCATCGTAGGTCGCAGCAACCTCGTCGTAAATCTCGTCGGCTTTCTCCGGGTCGAAGTAGACAACTTCGGCCCCCCAACCCTTCTCGCGGATAGCCTCAACGATCGGCATGGTGTCGCGGCGGTGGCCGTCCTCACCCTTGTCGTTTCCGCCCTGAACCTCAAAGACAACAATGTTCTTGTGCACGGTTTCCCCTAGCTCTAGAAGTAAAAATGCAGTGCGTATGGCCATGTTTAGCCAACAACATAATTCTACGATCACTTGGCCCGCACGGCAGTGGAAGATAAGTGTGATCTAAAGCGCTAGACTTTCATTCGATCGAAAGGCAGGTAATTCATGGGAATCGAGTTCGACCCCAGCCCTCAGCTGAAGCAATATGCCCACCCAAACAAGCTGGTCACGAACGCGTGGCTAGGAGCGAAGCTAGGCACCCCCGGCCTGAAGGTCGTAGAAGTAGACGCGGATTCACTGCTCTACGATATTGGTCACATTCCCACCGCAGTACGCTTGAAGTGGTACGAAGATCTTTCCGACCCGGTGTGGCGTGACCTTATTGGATCCCGGGAATTCGAAAAGCTCATGGACCGTCTGGGCATCAGCCGGGACGACACCGTGGTCTTCTACGGCGACCACGCCAACCTGTGGGCTATCTATGCGCTATGGGTCTTCGAGCTCTTCGGCCACCCCGACGTGCGCATCCTGGACGGCGGACGCGACGCTTGGATGCAGGAGGAACGGGAAATCTCCTACGCCGTGGATGAGGTTCCCCACCCGCCCGGCTACGCCGTGGCTTCCCGTCGCAACGATCACACAAACCGCATCTTCGTCGACGAGCTACGCACGAAATTCGAAGGCTCCCAAGTAATCGACCTGCGAAACGCAGAAGAGTACACCGGCGAAGTGACGCTGCCGGGCTACCCCATTCGCCGCAATGGCCACGTACCGGGAGCAGTAAACCTGCGTGCGGATTCCTCGCTACTGGCGAACTCACGTTTCTGCTCGGTTAAGGACATCGAAGCCAATCACGCTGAACTCGACCGCAGCCGCCCCACCGTTGTCTATTGCAATAACGGCGCCCGGGCAGCTCTCGAATGGTTCGTTTTGCGTTTCCTCTTGGGATGGGACGATGTGCGCGTTTACGATGGCTCGTGGATCGAATGGGGAAATATGATGCGCGTGCCCATCGAACGCAGCTAAGCGCGCAGTGTAGCCTCATTAACTAGCCTTTAATTATTTACCCGAAAGGATTGCCCGTGACTTCCAGCACCGCCGCTCCCTTGACGAAGGTACTGATCGCCAACCGTGGCGAAATTGCAGTGCGCGTCATCCGGGCTGCGCGCGACGAAGGCATCGCCACCGTTGCCGTCTATGCGGATCCGGACGCCGATGCGCCATTTGTACGCATGGCTGATGAAGCCCTGGCTTTGAGCGGCCAGACCTCTGCAGAGACGTACCTGGATATCGACAAGATCCTTGCCGCCGCTCGTAAATCGGGCGCCGATGCAGTCCACCCCGGGTACGGCTTTCTGTCGGAGAACGCGGACTTCGCACAGGCGGTCATTGATGCTGGCCTGAACTGGATTGGCCCGTCGCCTGAGGCGATTCGGAAGCTCGGCGATAAGGTGACGGCTCGCAATATCGCCCTTACTGTTGACGCCCCTATGACTCCGGGCACTAAAGAGCCTGTCGCGGACGCCGCAGAGGTGACTGCCTTCGCTGAACGTCATGGTCTACCGATCGCCATCAAAGCCGCCTTTGGCGGTGGTGGGCGCGGCATGAAGGTTGCCTACACGATGGATGAGATCCCTGATCTCTTCGACTCCGCCACCCGCGAGGCCATCACCGCCTTTGGCCGCGGCGAATGTTTCGTGGAACGCTACTTGGATCGCGCCCGCCACGTGGAAGCGCAAGTTGTTGCCGATAAGCACGGCAATGTGGTTGTAGCGTCCACCCGCGACTGCTCTGCCCAACGCCGCTTTCAGAAGCTGATTGAGGAAGCTCCGGCTCCCTTCTTGAGCGACGAGCAGAATGAGCGCATTTACTCTTCCGCCAAGGCCATTTGCCGCGAGGCTGGCTATTACGGCGCGGGAACGGTGGAATATCTAGTTGGCTCCGATGGACTCATCAGCTTCCTGGAAGTGAACACTCGCCTCCAGGTGGAGCACCCCGTAACGGAAGAGGTCACCGGCTGGGATTTGGTGCGCGAACAATTCCGCATCGCCCGTGGCGAGACGCTCTCCCGCACTGAAGATCCGGAAATCCACGGCCACGCGATCGAATTTCGAATCAACGGCGAAGACCCAGCCAATAACTTCATGCCCGCACCTGGACGCATCCAGACCTATCGGGAACCAGCAGGCCCCGGTGTGCGTATGGATTCGGGTATCGAGACCGGAGCGGTTATCGGCGGCCAGTTCGACTCCATGCTGGCAAAGCTAATCGTCACCGGCGCTGACCGCACCGAGGCGATCCAGCGCTCGCTCCGCGCACTGGAGGAATACGAGATCGAGGGCATCCCGACGGTTATCCCCTTCCACCAGGCTGCATTGACCGATCCAGCTTTCGTCGCTGAGGACGGCAATTACCGCGTGTACACACGCTGGATCGAGGAGGAATGGGATAACCAGCTACCCGCCTACGAAGAGCCACTCGCAGCTTCTGCGGAAGATGAACTGCCGAAGGAGAAGCTGGTCGTGGAAGTCGACGGGCGCCGCGTGGAGGTGCTCGTGCCGGGCGAGATCCTAGCGGGTCGCGGTTCGGTGAGCCGGGCGAAGAAGCGCCGCGCCGACGCCGCGGACATCGCAATCACTGGAGACACCGTGGCCTCCCCGATGCAGGGCACCGTCATCAAGGTAGAGGTCTCCGAAGGCGACGAAGTGGCCGAGGGCGACGTACTGCTGGTTCTTGAAGCCATGAAGATGGAAAATGCCGTCAAGGCGCACAAGTCCGGTGTGGTGCAGTCGCTGAGCGTCGGAAGCGGTGATGGCGTCACAAAGAACCAAGCACTGCTCGAACTGAAGGATGACCCTGCGGCTGATAATGTCGCAGAATAAATTAACGAGACAGGAAACGTATCCCATGACCCACCACAAAGCTGAAGACTTTTCCGAGCAGGAAGATCAGAGCGCGACTGAGGGAACGCCCCAGGACACCACGGAGGGCAAGACGCCGAAGAGCATGATCTTTCTGGGGCTCGGCCTGCTGGTAGTTGCCGTGATCACTGCCATCGTTTCGCTGGTCGGTGTAAAGGACTTCGGCAAGGGTTACGACGTTTCAGGTGGCAAGGAATACTACCTGCTGGCCGACGAGGACGCTCTCAGCGCGCGCCAGTGCACCCTTACCGACGAACATGACAAGGATCTCGCCGATCGCATCCGCGAAGCTGACCTGAAATTCAGCCAGGACGATCTGGAGATCTCGGATGTCTCTTTGCCGCTGACCAAGAACAAGGGCGTGTACACGTCCATCACGTTCAAAGAGGACGTTGCAAAGGCTAAGTACAACTGCGACAAGGGAACCATCTACATCTCCACCTTCTCTTCCGGCACCCTGCAAGCACTGCGCTGGGTGACGATGCTGTGTGGCGCAGCCGGCGTGGCGATCCTGATCCTGGCCGCGTTTGCGAAGCAGCGGAAGAAGGATAGCGAAACTGTTTCTGAATCCGACGCCGACCTCGAAGAAAACTAAGTGGCAGAAACCCTCTCAAATCAGCTGACCGGGACTTTGGCAAAGTGGAAGAGCTCCAAGCGGGGCTACGTACTGGCGCTCGACCAGGGAACTACCTCCACCCGCTGCATCATTTTCGATGCCCGCGGGAAGATGGTGAGCTCCAGCCAGATGGAACACCGGCAGATCTTCCCCCAGCCCGGCTGGGTGGAACACGACCCGGAGGAAATTCGGCGCAATAGCCGACGCGTCATGGCCGACGCCGCAGCCTCCCACGATATTCCCGTGGAAGAGTTCGCCGCAGTAGGCATTACCAACCAGCGTGAAACCACCGTCGTATGGGATCGCGAGACCGGCAAACCGATTTACAACGCGATCGTCTGGCAAGATACCCGCACTGACGAGATCATCGAGAGCCTAAGCGAAGAGCAGAAGACCATGATCTTCGAGCGCACAGGGCTCAATGCCTCTACCTACTTCGCCGGACCGAAGATTCGATGGATTCTGGATAACGTTGACGGCGCCCGCGAGAAAGCAGAGCGCGGGGAGCTGGCCTTTGGAACCATTGATTCGTGGCTAATTTGGGAACTCACGCGCCGCTCACGCAAGAAGTCCAAGGCGGGACGGGCAGGTAGCGCTCGGCATGTCACGGATGTCACCAATGCTTCCCGCACGATGCTCATGGATTTGCACACGCAAACATGGGATCCGGAACTGTGCAAGCTCTTTGACATCCCTGAATCTATGCTGCCGGAGATCGTGAGCTCCTCCGAGATCGTCGGCAAGGTACGACGCAGCGGCCCGGTCAACGGTGTACCCATCGCCGGTATTTTGGGCGACCAACAAGCCGCTGCTTTCGGGCAGGTGTGCTTCAACCAAGGCGAGGCGAAGAACACCTACGGCACGGGGAACTTCCTGCTGTTAAACACCGGTACCGAACCGCAGTGGTCGGAACATGGGCTAATCACCACCGTCGCCTACCGGCTGGGTAATCAGCCCGCGGTGTATGCCCTGGAAGGCTCCATCGCCGTCACGGGTTCCCTAGTGCAGTGGCTCCGTGACAACCTGGGCTTCTTTGACACCGCCGATGATATTGAGCCACTGGCTCGGAGCGTGGACGACAATGGTGGCTGCTACATCGTGCCGGCTTTTAGTGGATTGCTGGCTCCTCACTGGCGCCCCGAGGCGCGCGGCATCATCGCCGGCCTTACTCGCTACGTAACAAAAGCACACATCGCTCGCGCTGCGCTGGAGGCCACCGCCTTCCAAACCCGCGAGGTCGTCGAAGCCATGAACGCGGACTCCAAGGTGGACTTAAAAAACCTACGCGTCGACGGCGGCATGGTTGTGAACTCACTGCTGATGCAGTTCCAGGCGGATCAACTTGAGGTTCCAGTAACCGTTCCGGAGGTGTCGGAAACCACCGCCCTTGGCGCAGCCTACGCCGCCGGTCTGGCAGTGGGCTTTTTCCAGGATCTTGACGAGCTCGTGTCGCTGTGGCAGGAGGAAAAGACCTATTTCCCCCAGGGTGATCCCCAAGAGCGCGAGGTCACTTTTGCGAAGTGGAAGCGCGCGGTGGAGCGCACTTTTGATTGGAAGTCCGACTAAGACGCAATGCTACGCTTAGAAGCATGAGCGACCCCTCCCACAGAGAGATTCGAGTTTCTGACATCGACCGCAGCGACGCAATCAGCGTCCTCGGTGCCCATTTCGCCGATGGTCGGCTCGCCATGTCCGAATACGAGGAGCGCGTGCAGCCGGCCACCGAAGCTGTCTCTGAAAGAGAACTAGAGCAACTCTTCGCAGACCTTCCACCGCTGTCCCCTACCCGCGAAGTGGTTCCCTATTACTCTGCCAACGAGGTTGATCGCCATTACCGAAGTGGCCGGAATATCCGCCTCGGGTTGTTGCTCAGTACCGTCATTGGCAGCACAGGCCTGGCCATTGTTCTCAATAGCGTATGGGCCTCTTCTCCAGTGCTATTGCTGCTCATCCCAATGGTTTTCGTCATGCTCTACGTTATGAAGGCCGGCCCGAAGCAGTGGTACGAGCCCAGCCCTCGCCAGCTAGATCGGCAGCGCTTCCAGGAGCTCAAACTGCAGCAGCGCGTACAACAGGCGCAGTGGAAGTTCGAGCGCAAACAGCGCACTCACGAGCTCACCAGCAGTGCGATGAATTTCGCCCAGAAGCGCTTTAACGGAACTGGTCGATAACCCCGGCGAAGAGGCGAATACCGATCCCCAGCGCCCGTTCATCGAAGACAATATCGGGCTGGTGCAGGTCGGGGCGCTCCCCCTTGCCGGTCCATGCGCCCAGGCGTGCCATCGAGCCAGGCACATGCTCCAGATACCAGCTGAAGTCTTCACCACCGGTGGATTGCGGGGCTTCCTTCAAGGCATTCGGATCGACGTCGTTCACGGCCTGCGCCAAGGCGGCGGTGGAGACGTCGTCGTTCATCACTGGCGGCACGCCCTTGGTGTAGCGCAATTCAAGCTGAGCTCCGGTCGGTGCGACCAGGTGCTCCAGCAGTTCGCGCAGGGTTTCTTCGCCACGACGCCACACTCCAACCTCCGCCGTGCGGAACGTACCGAGCAGGCGAACCTCCTGGGGCATTGCGTTGAACGTCGCTCCGCCATTAATCGCGCCGAAAGTCAGTACCGTGCCGGTTCGCGGATCCACCGTGCGGGACAGTAGGCCGGGCAGTTGCGACGCAATAAGCCCTGCTGTGTACACCAGATCCGCCGCCAGGTGTGGCCGGGAGGTGTGGCCACCGCTACCGCGCAAGATGATCTCCACGACATCGCTAGCCGAGGTGATGGCGCCAGTGCGCACGCCGATCTCCCCCGTCCTGAGCTTTGGCTCGCAGTGCAAAGCGAAAATACGGGACACGCCATTGAGAGCCCCGGCCTCGATCACGTCGACTGCGCCTCCATCCATGACTTCCTCAGCCGGCTGGAAGATAAAGCGAACCTGGATTCCCAACGCATCCTCCCCGTGGGCGTCCACAAACTCGGCGAGGGCGACAGCTAGACCGAGCACAACGGTGGTGTGAATATCGTGGCCGCATGCATGCATGATGCCGGGAATTTCAGAGGCAAAGTCCAGGCCTGTGACCTCCTGCAATGGCAAAGCGTCGATGTCACCGCGGAAGGCGATACGAGGTGTACCGATCGGGCCAATATCCGCAATGAGTCCCGTAGAGGGCAAAGCCACCGGACGCAGCCCGGCGCGCTCAAGTTCCTGGGTGAGGAAGCGAGTCGTCTCCGTCTCCATGTGCGAAAGCTCGGGATTGCGGTGCAGGTGACGGCGCCAATCGACGATCCGCTGGGAATTATCCCGCACCCAGCCCCGCACGAACTCGGCAATGGAGTGTGCGCTGTCCTCCTGTGTGCGCTGCTGTGTGCCGTCTTGCACTTGACTACTCACATTCCTCTCACTTCGATTGACCTATCTAGTCTAACGCCTGCGGTACCCTTGGTTGACATGACTGCTTCCCCAAATCCCTATCAGCTGGCCGACGACGCTGCGGCGGCTTTGAAAGATCGCACGGGTCTCGACTCTTACGAATGTGCTGTCGTACTCGGCTCCGGTTGGCGCCCTGCAGCGGACGTGCTGTGTGAAGGCGCGGAAGACCTGGTGGAGTTCCCGATGTCGGAGCTTCCGGGATTCCTCGCCCCCACCGCCCAAGGGCACGGCGGCACGGTGCGTAGCGGAAGAATTGGTGGCCGCAATGTGCTGGTGCTGTTGGGTCGCACCCATGCCTACGAAGGCCACGAGCTGTGGCGCACCACTCATGCCGTACGGACCGCCGCAGCCGCGGGGGTACAGACGGTCGTGCTGACGAATGCTGCTGGCGGTCTCACCGAGGGCATGAGCGTAGGCGAGCCAGTGCTGATTGCCGATCACATCAACTTCACGGCGAAGACTCCCCTGTCCGGCGCAAACTTCGTCAACCTGGTGGATGCCTATAGCCCTACCCTGCGCGCCAAGGTGCAGGAGATGCGCCCTGGCATGCGCGAGGCCGTCTACGCCATGATGCCCGGGCCGCAGTACGAAACCCCCGCAGAGATCCACATGCTGCGCACCCTGGGAGCGGGCCTGGTGGGTATGTCCACGGTCTATGAAACCATCGCCGCCCGCGAGGCAGGCGTAGATGTGCTGGGAATCTCCCTGGTCACCAACCTGGCCGCGGGTATTACCGGCGAACCACTGAACCACGAAGAAGTCTTGCAAGCGGGTAAGGACGCGGCCAACGACATGGGTGGGCTGCTCCGCGAGCTGGTGAACAACCTATGAGCGAACTGAAGTTCGGCACCGCCGGTCTGCGCGCCAAAGTAGGACCCGGCCCGGATGAGATGAATGTGGGCACCGCCACCCGAGCCACCGCCGGCGTGGCCGCCTGGCTGCAGGAACGCAAGCGACCCTTGCGCGCCGACGGGGTTTTTCGTGCGGCTGTTGGATATGACGCCCGCTACGGCTCCCACGCCCTAGCCCGCGCAACGGCGGAGACCTTCGCCGGTGCGGGTTTTGATGTCACCCTCATTGCGGAGCCAGCTCCTACGCCGGTGCTGGCGTGGCTGGTTAAGTCCCGCCGGATGGACGTGGGCGTGCAGATCACCGCCTCGCATAACCCGGCGCAGGATAATGGCTACAAGCTTTACCTCGATGGCGGTTCACAGCTGGTCTCCCCCGCTGATCGCCAAATCGAAGAACACATTGCTGCTCAGCCCGCCGATGCGGCTGACATCCCCCGCTCCGAGGCGAAGTCGGTCGATTTGTCTGCGGTCTCCGGCTACGTCACTGACTTGGGCACCCTTGTAGCCACAGGACGCCAATCCGAACTGGCACCACGGCGCAAACTGAAGATCCTGTACACACCAATGCACGGCGTGGGCGGTAACGCCCTGGAGTGGGCTCTACGCGAAAACGGCTTTGGCAATGTCCACACCGTTGCTTCGCAACGCTGGCCGGATCCCAACTTCCCCACAGTGGCCTTTCCGAACCCGAAGGAACCCGGTGCGACGGACGCCCTATTGGCCGAAGCGCGAGAGATCGACGCGGATCTGTTGATCGCTCTGGACCCGGACGCCGACCGTTGCATGCTGGGGTTGAAGCGGGCCGACGGGGAGTACCACATGCTGCGCGGGGACGAGACCGGACCCTTGCTGGCACGCAGGGTATTGGCAGGTGTGGGGGCGTCACCAGGAAACAAACCTGTCGTAGCAACCACGGTTGTCAGTTCACAGCTGCTCGGACGCATGGCACGCGCCGAAGGCTGGGATTATGTAGAGACGCTGACGGGCTTTAAGAATCTCGCGCGTGCTGCGGACGGACGCCCTGGGGAGTTGGCTTTCGCTTATGAGGAGGCGATCGGCACTGCTCCTGCTCCGCACATCGTGGCGGACAAGGACGGTATTGCCACGGCGCTGATCGCTGCGGCATGGGCAGCCGAGACGGACCTGGCCGCCGAGTTGGAGAACATCGAGGCCACCTATGGCGTCTTTAGAACTGCGCAGGTAAGCAGCCGATTCGAGGACGTGGCTCAGGCACACGAACTGATCGAACGTTGGACGAAAAACCCGCCAGCAACACTTGCGGGCGCGGCGGTGCAGGCCGGGCCGATCGAGGACTCAGAGGGCAACCGCACCGACGGAGTGCGCCTCGTGGGTCATGTGGATGATCTGGCGCTGCGCGTGGTCGCCCGAGCCTCCGGCACGGAGCCGAAGGCAAAGTTCTACCTGGAGGTCAGCGCCGAGCCGGGAGCAGACGCACAGGCCGTGGGGGCACTGCTGGAGCGCCTAAAGATCGATGTTTCGGGGGCCGTATAGGCGATCGCCGGCATCGCCTAGGCCGGGGACGATATACGCATCTTCGTTCAGGCTCGGATCAATTGTGGCGGTGACCAACTTGCGAACGCTCACCTGTGCCTCAACGAGCGCATCAACGCCGGGCTGGGCAGAGACCATGCACACGCAGGTGATGTCGTTGGCGCCGCGGCCCTCCAGTAGGCGAATCGCGTGCAGCAGCGAGCCACCGGTAGCCAGCATCGGGTCGACGAGGAACACCGGCTGATCACGGAGGTCATTTGGCAGAGCCTCGAGATAAGGCACGGGCTCGTGGGTGGTTTCGTCGCGAGCCATGCCGATGAACCCGACCTGCGCGTCGGGGATCATGGATAATGCCGGATCGATCATGCCCAGACCTGCGCGAATGACGGGAACGATAATCGGGGGTTTTTCCAATCGCGTGCCCGTGGTGGTGGCTACCGGGGTTTCTAGTTCAAATTTTTCGGCTACCAGATCTGCCGAGGCTTCGTAGATCAGCATCGCGCCCAGGTCGGCCAGGGCAGCACGGAACTGTGCGTTATCGCTGTTTTTGTCGCGCATAATGCTGAGGCGCGCTGCGACGAGCGGATGTTTTACCACCTGAATATCCATGGTTCCCCACTTTAGTTGATGGCGCGCGGAACCTTTTGCCTCACAACGCGGTCTAACGGGTCTGAGCATTTGTTTGGGGAGGGTTTCTCTTGCTCTATGGGGATAAGATTCACGCTGATCCGGAACTAGTTGCGCATCTTAAGAGCCGTACCACGGACGTGGGCGCAGCATTGCAGGGGCGCGCTTCGCCGGTTCATGGGGAAACGGGGGCTGTGGCGCCACTTGCGTTGAGTGATTTCCTGCGGGCTCTGTCGGCTGCACGGGACGCGCACGACGGGTTGCTGCGGGATGCGGATGGTTATTTTAATGACGCCACGTTTGCCTTGGCCAGCATTAACCGCGACCTTGAGGGACACGAAGGCGAGTTTTCCAGGGCCTTCAATGGGCTGACGGAGGTGTGAAGTGCTCGATATAGCGAGTCTTGTGGCCCCTTTGATTGCAGCTATCCCCTCGCCTTTTAGCCCAGGTCTGAGTGCGAGCGTGCCAGCGGTGCGCGGGCTGGAGGGATTAGGCGATATAGCGGCTGCGGCGCTGCAGGGTAATGCTGGGAAAAGTGTCCACGGATCTTTAGATGCGGTAGGGCGAGCGGTAGCTTCTGTGGTGAAGGCTGGTGGAGCCCTGGACGGGTTGGCTAACCAGGCTGCCCTGGCGGTGAAACGCACAATCGGGGACTTAGGTGTGATCCTGCGCGACTGTGTGCGGGAGGTCGGCCAGGCCGTGGCAAGTAGTGGGATGGCTGGACCGTTGGGATGGATCAACGGTCTTGGTGCAGCGATGCCGGTGGTGGTGCGGCACGTGGAACGGGCGAAGGATCGCGTGCACACGTTGGAGACCGAACTTCACGGGCTAACGAACGACGTGCACAAGGTGCACAAAGAACAGCTGCCGGAGCGGCTGCCGGCGAGCAACCCAGACGCGTCCCCCGTACTGGAACCAGCTGCACACGAGACACCCGGTACTCAAGGGGCACCTTCCTCGCAAGCATCGCAGGCAGTTGCCGCAGCGAAGACTGCCTTGGGCACCCCTTACCAGTGGGGAGGCACGGTGCCCGGCAAAGGTTTGGATTGCAGTGGGCTGGTTCAGTGGGCCTACAGACAGGCTGGGGTGGAACTGCCCAGGACGTCGAGTGAGCAGGCAATCGGGCCACAGATCGCCAGATCGGCAGTGCAAGCAGGAGACCTCGCGGTGTGGAATGGCCACGTGGCAATGATCGTCGACGACAGCCACATGATCGAAGCAGGCAATCCGGTACAAATCAGCCCGATCCGGCAAGAAAACAGCGGAATGCCCTTCAAGGGCTTCTACCGGCCGACGGCGGCCTAGGTTACGGGCTGGAATCAAAAGGAGTAGGACATGGCACTTATCAACGGACGTTCACACAGCAGTGGTCTGGCACGCATCGTCAGCACTCCCCCTCCACGGGAGTATCTGGCAGCTCAATTCTTAGGCGAAATGCCCGAGACGGTACCAGCGGTGCTCACTGCGGAGCTACGCACACGGCGCCCAGATCAGTCACAGGACTAACACCAACTCCGGCATGCCAACCTAGTAGAATGCCTTTCCATGGCAGCAGAAAATGGCTTGAGGACATTCGGTAACGGCATCGTCGCCGTCGAGTTAGAGATCACTAGCGGTACTTGGTACACCCTGTGGGCACCCAATTGGCTGGTCAAGGGCGAACGCTGGCAGGGGTTCCTAGGTGACGATGACGATCTTTTCGTCTTTGATTCCCCCGCCAAGCTGCTGGCTTTCCTGGAAAACGGTGGCCGTAATGAGCTGGCCGAACACCCCAAGTGGGCGAAGTTTAAAACCGACTTGGTGACGAATGTGGTGCCCACGCGCACGGGCAAGATCAGCCTAATCGAGATTCCTCGGAAACTGTCCCTCCGTCCGGGTTATGAATCCACCTCCGCTGTATCCCGCGGCTTCGACCTTCTACGCTCCATGGGTAACGTCCTGGGGCTAAAGAGCGTGAACAATTGGTTCCACTCTTATTCCATCCTGGACAATGTGCGCCGTGGCCCGGACCACTACCAGTCGCAGAACGGCCTGGAAGAGTGGTCGGGCGTCGGACGTACCGTGCTAGATCGCTGGAAGGGCATGCTCAACGACGTTGAGGAGCACCTGACCGAGCCCGAGGTCGACGAGGCCAAGGTCGAAGACGCGCAGAAGCGGATTGACGAGGCACAGGAGGCCCGCGAGAAGCGTCTGCAGGAAAAGGAAGCGGAGGCAGCTGCCGCAGCCAAGAAGGAAGACAGCGCCGATGCCGACCCTTACGACAAGACCATTTGGGCGGACGCCGGCATTGATCCGATCCGGATCAGCCTGGGTGGCCAGTACGTCTACACTTTGCGTTGTTACGTCGGCGACAAGCCGCGCTTCCTAGGTCGTCACGGAGAGATCAATACCTTCCCGAACTCTCGCGCTTTGGTGCGGTGGCTTATCGACGCCCACGATCACGACCTCGAAGAGCTGGAGACGTGGGGCGATATTGTCAGCGCCGCCAATGCTGGTGAACTGGAAGTCACGGTGCACGACTCGAACCAGTACTCCTTCGCCGGCCTGCACGATGACATCGCGGAATCCATCGACGCGGTGGATACCGACCAGTTGGGTCGCGCCTACGAGCTGCTGGCAGACGCTGCTGACTGGGCGGGTGATGACAGCGTGAACAAGGTTCTGCTGAGCTACCCCAAGCTGCAGAACTACTTGGCTTACATGCTCGGCTCCCCGTCCGATTCGCAGCCCTCTGCCCCCTTTGACGAGGAGGCCAAGGGCTGGAAAGCACTGGAAGAAGACCTGACCAAGCGCTTTACGCGCTTCTAGCCGGAATATCGCCAAACAACAAAAAGAGCTCTACCAGTATGTACTGGTGAGCTCTTTTTTAATGCCCAGGGTTAGCTACTGCCCTGGCTGGTTAAAGGGGTTCTGGTTCCCCGGCTGGCCCGGCTGATTCTGTGGCTGACCCTGCGGTTGGCCAAACTGGTTACCCGGCTGATTCTGTGGCTGCCCCTGCGGCTGACCAAACTGGTTCGGATTGTTGTTACCCGGCCCCTGCAGAAGGTGGCCATACTTGACGATCGCAATCACGCCGAGGGTGATGATCGCCAAAGCAAGGAGAATTGCGACAAACAACCAGAACTTAGGGCCACCATCGAAGGAGACGTCAACCTTAGGAGTTGGCATATATTCCGAGTAGCCTGATGGAACTGACTGCGTCAACTTATCAACTTCCTCCTTCGCCTCCTTGAAGTCGCCATTGAACTGGACATATGCGACGATATTCCAGATCAACAGTAGTGCCCCGGAACCAATCGTCATGAAGACAGCAATGCGAGGCTGCGCTTTCAGCCATAGCATTACCGCCGCGCCGATCAGCAACCCCAGAACCAAGATCATGAACAGGATGCCTAGGCTCTCGCTGTACCTTTCAGCGTCGGATGCATCTGCGTAGGAGGCAGAAACTCGACCCCAGCCGTTCATCGACGCGGAATTCTTAGTATCTTCATACCTAGCTTCCACGCCAAACCAGGGAAGGAAGCTGACGATCAGCACCAATAGAGCAGAGACTCCGGCGGCAATCGCACCCATCTGGTTCCACTGCAGAGACTGCCCCTTCGGCCCCTGCGGATTGAACTGGCTCTGCGGGCCGAACTGCTGCGGCTGTTGTGGCTGCTGCATTTGGTTCGGCTGCTGCGCTGGGAATGCCTGGTTAGGTTGATTCGGTTGGCTTGGGCCACCAAAATTCTGCCCCGGCTGACCGTAAGGGTTCGGGTTACTCATAAAGGATGCTCTCAATCTTTCTGCGAAAAATCGTGGTTTACTAGCCGACTAATTATTACATTCAGCTACCCTTCCGGCGACTCCAATTGGGGAATCCTCCCTACAGAATGGGACGTTTAGGGGTTCTCTACGAAGTACTCGTCAAACTGAATGTTGCTGGCCACCTCGCCATGCTCGAAAACTTTCAAGCTCTTTTGGTTGATCTCGATTCTCGTTCCCCCACCAACTGGGACGCGGTAGCTTCCCCGACCTGGATCGGCGTAAGCCATATCGACATCCTTCTCTAGCTCATACCCACCGACATCACCGCGGTAGTAGTAATCGCCTTTCTGTCCGACCTTGCAGACAACCACATAGTCACCGTCTCCGTATGCTGCGTAGAGCCATTCGTCATCTGAGTTGCAGTGGGCAGAGCTCCCTTCCCATCCATGTCGACTCAAGGAGTACTGGGCGCTGCCAGTACTGCGGTTACTTTCCTGGCTCTCCGTTTCATCCTCGGGAGCATCGGGCGTCGGCTTCTTCGGGGGAGCGGTGGATTCTCCATTTGCTTCAGGAGCCCCACTCGGAGCAGAGGCAGAGGACTCATTGACCTCGGCGGGCGCTTCACTGGAGCTGTTTGCGGAATGCGCTGGGGCTGCTCCATTATCACCGTCGTCGTTTCTGTCGCCCAAGATTGCAAAGGCGGCCACACTACCGCCGACTAAGAGCGCAATCACGGCAATTGCGACACTGGCATAAACCCATGGCGAGGTTTCCTTCGCACGCTGTGGTTTTGGTGCCGGCGGATGGTAATTATTCCAATTGTTCCAGTTCTCGTTGTTCATCAGAAAACCATATGTTTACTCAGACGTCTTGCCTCTAAGAGGACAAACGATCGTTACCTACGCCGTAGATTAACACCCCAACCCACTTAGCGCCGGAGCTCGTGATTTAGGGAATCCAGCTCGCCACCACCGGCCATCTCCAACGTCAACTGTTCCAAGGTGACCTCAGAGTAATCCGCGTCCAGGGACTGCTCGCCCATGTTCAGCAGCACGAAGTGGCTACCGACGAGATATGCATGGTGAGGATTGTGCGTGATCAGCACCACTCCCACCCCACGCTCCGCCGCGGCCTTAACGAAGCGCAGTACCATGCCGGATTGTTTGACGCCCAGCGCTGCGGTGGGTTCGTCGAGAATGATCACTCGCGCGCCGAAATACACAGCCCGTGCAATCGCCACGACCTGGCGCTGACCACCGGAGAGGTTGGCGATGGGCACCTCGACATCATCCAGGTGCACGCCCATTTTCTCCAACTCTTCGGCAGTGATGCGACGCATTTCATCAGCGCGGAGCATACCGAAGCGACCGGTGAGCTCCTGGCCCAAGAAGAAGTTCCGCCACACGGACATCTGCCCCACGACCGCTAGATCCTGGTAAACGGTGGCAATGCCCTTTTCCAGTGCGTCCTTCGGGCCAGAGAACTGAACCTCCTCCCCATCGACCAGCAACTCGCCACTGGTGTGCTTGTGACGGCCAGCCAGAATCTTGATCAGTGTGGACTTGCCTGCGCCGTTGTCACCCAGGATGCAGGTCACTTTGCCAGGGTAAATATCCAGGTTGATGCCCTTCAGCACGTGGACATCACCATAGTCCTTGGTGATATCGCGGAGGCTGATGACTGGGGTGGCGTCAATAGAAGAAGACATTTAGCTACGACCCCCAGAAGTGAACTTGGCGACAGAGTTATTGGTGAGCACTGCGAACAGGAGCATCGCGCCGAGGAAGAATTTGAACCAATCTGGTGTCCAGCCTGCATAAACAATGCCTTGGTTCGTCATACCGAAGATCAATGCACCAATAGCAGTACCGATGGCAGTGCCGCGCCCGCCTGTGAGCGCACAGCCGCCGATAACCGCGGCGATGATGTAGAGGAACTCGTTGCCCACACCCTGTCCGGCCTGAATGGAGTCGAAAGCAAACAGGTTGTGCATACCCACGAACCAAGCGGCGAAGGCAACGAACATGAAAAGGATGACCTTCACGCGACGGACGGGAACTCCGGTGGCACGGGCAGCCTCGGCATCACCGCCGACGGCGAAGATCCAGTTGCCGAAGCGCGTCTTGAACAACAGCACGCTGGCCAGTGCAACAAAGAACAGCCACCAGAAAACAATGGTTTTAATTTCCACGCCATGGATATCCACCGAGGAGGCAAAAACTGCTTTGGCGGATTCGAAGCCCTCCATATCGGCGATCGACGGTGTGGCGACCTGGCCGGTGACCATTTTCGTCACCGCAAGGTTGATGCCCTGCAGCATCAAGAATGCGGCGAGAGTAATAAGGAATGAGGGAATGCCAGTGCGCATCACCATAAACCCGTTAAACGCGCCGATAGCCAAGGCGATCAGGAGCGACAGGAACACGCCGACCCAGGAGTTTAGCCAGAAATTGTAGTTCAGCATTGTGGCGGCCAGGGCGGCAGTGGTCACGGCCACGCCAGAGGAGAGGTCGAACTCGTCGCCGATCATCAGCAGTCCGACAGCCAGGGCGATAATACCCATGGTGGAGCTGGAGTAGAGCACCGTCGAAAGCGCGTCTAAAGAGCGGAAAGACGGGGCTACGAACATGAACAGCGCGAAGATCAACACCGCGCCTAGCACGGAGGTGAACTCGGGGCGCTTGAGCAGTTTCACAGCCTTCATCGTAGGCCTTCCTTGGCGGCATCTGCGATCGTATCCACGTTCGACTTATCCACGAACGACGGCCCGGTGAGTACTGGCTGCCCGCCGCCCACGGTCGAACCATTGCGCTTAGCCAACCAGAGCGCGTCGATGGCCATGTAGCCCTGTAGGTAGGGCTGCTGATCAACAGCCCACTGAACGGTGCCCTTCTTGATGGCAGCGACGAGTTCCGCATTCGTATCAAAGGTGGAGATCTTCGCATCCGAGCCGGCCTGTTCCTTGGCCTGCACCGCAGTCAATGCGACGGGCGCGACAAGCCCCATGACCCAGTCGATGTCCTTCTGCTGTGCCAGCTTGGCCTGCACCGTGGACTGCACACTGGTGAGGTCCATGCCATTGACATAGAGGTTCTCAACGGAGCCACCGTTCAGCCCCTTCTTGATGCCTGCGCAACGGGATTCCTGGCTGGGGTTACCCTGTTCGTGGATCACGCACAGCACCTTCTTGGCGCCGTCCTTAGCCAAGCGCTCGCCGGCGCGTTCACCGGCGACGGACTCGTCCTGACCAAAAAAGGCGCTGAGGTTGTATTTCTTGTAATGCTCCATGCCGGAGTTCAGACCGACCACGGGGATGTCGGCTTGCGATGCGCGCTTAGCCACCGGCCCCAATGCTTCCGGGGTGGGCATGGTCAAAGCCAGACCATCGACATGGGAATCGATGGCGTTCTGTACCAGGTTTGCCTGATCCGGCGCCTGCGGGGACGAGCTATAACGCAGCTCAAGGTTGTTCTTCTTGGCGGCATCCTCGGCGCCGGCACGGACAAGATCCCAGAAGGTATCGCCCGGTGCGCCGTGGCTTACCATCGCCACGGTGTAGCGCGGAGTATCCACTCCCCCGCCACCATCGCCGGAGGATCCTCCCCGCGGACGGCCACCGGTTTCCGAGCATGCGGTCAAAGCCAGGCCAGTGCAGATCGTGAGCAGCAATGCCGCAGTGCGGCGGAGGTTGAACAACTTTCCCCGAGAATTCGCCATGCAGAGCATCTTGCCAGGTCACAAGGGCAAAGCCCAACTGCTGGCGAGATAACTTAAAGCATTCAGAGGCTTCTAGCTGCGGGTTTCTGAGCCATCGGAACCGTCAGGATCGTCGGTACCTTCACCCTCGTCATCGTCCAAGCTAAGCCCCAGCTCTTCCAGCTCGGCCTTGAGGTTCTCCATCGACAATTCAATGTCCTGCTGCCCAGCCCCTGCACCTGCAGCGTGTGGCTGACCGTGACCGTGCAGCCGCTGCATACCGCTGGACAACTCGCCATCCTCGGTATCCAAAGCATCGTCGGGCAGGCTATTGCCAACCTCGGCGTAGGCGGGGTAAATCACGTTACGTTCCAGGTCTTCGCGTAGAGTCTCATCGCAGTAGGCCACCTGTAGCGCATTGCTGGTCAGCTCCAGCAGCTGCCACAGCTCCAGGTCACAGTGCTCGGCCAATAACTCGAATTCGCGGGACATCGTGGTTCCAGAGACCAGGCGGTTGTCCGTGTTCACGGTGCACAGGAAGCCCATCTCGTACAGCAGGCCGAAAGGATGTTCCGCCACATCGTCGCAGATGCCCGTCTGTGTGTTGGAGGTCGGGCAGATCTCCAAGGCGATGCGCTGGTCGCGCATAAAGCGGGCTACCTGCCCCAGCTCAATACCGCTCATGGTGGCATTAAAGTCTTCGTACACGCGTACGCCGTGACCGATACGTCGGGCACCCTGCGCTAGGGCGTCACGAAGAGAATCCACACCTGCGGCCTCACCAGCGTGAATGGTGAAAGGAACAAGATTTTGGCGCAGCAGCTCAAAAGCGGCAGCATGCTTCGACGGCGGGAAACCATCCTCGGCACCGGCAATGTCGAAACCGACGACATAGCCTTCACCCGGAGTGTGCTCACCGTAGTTATCGACCGTGAGCTGCGCGATTTCCTCGGAGCGATCGGCGTGGCGCATAGCGCACAGGATGAGACGCACGTGAATGCGGCCGCCCTTTTCAGCTACGATCCGCTCACCTTCCTTAACGCCTTGCACGGTGGCTTCAACGACCTGTTGCAAGGTAAGGCCATCGGCCTGGTGCTGTTCGGGGGCGTAGCGCAGTTCGGCGTAGCACACGTTATCGGCAGCCAGATCCTCAACTGCCTCGCGAGTGATGCGCACCAGCCCCTCGGCGGTCTGCATCACGGCGGTGGTGTGGTCGAAGGTCGTAAGGTACGTGGGCAGGTCGCCGGAGTTCGCTGCCTCGTAGAACCACTGCTCCAGCTCTGCGGGGTCGGTGGTGGGCAGTTCGTAGCCGATTTTCTCGGCGAGCTCGACTAGGGTGGCGGGACGCACCCCGCCGTCGAGGTGGTCGTGGAGTTCTACCTTGGGAAGGGACGCGATGATGTCAGAGTCGATCATGTCTAACGATCCTAGCGACATCCGCGTCCCGGGAGAGTTGCTGGTTGGAGCTAACTAGCGACGGAAGAGCTTAGAAACCAGTCCACCCGCTACTACACCTGCGGCAGCGCCGACGCCGAGAAGGCCAGCGCGGTTCGCATCCGTGCTTCCTGTACGCACCTCCTGGCGCACGCGAATAACGGCTGCCGGGGGTGCTTCGGGGCGCAGGTTCGCCAGGGACTCGGGCGTGGTGGCAGCCCATGCGGAGCAGTACAGCAGGATTCGCCAAACGAAATACATAAGCACCATCAGACCGATGATCGGGCCGAAGGCCGCGCCCGCCGGGTTGGAAAGTGCTTTGGAGAAGAACATGGTGGCGAATTGTTTGAAGATCTCAAACAGTACCGCGCCGATGATTGCTGCCTTCACCGCGGACTTGCGCGGCACCTTCGTGCGTGGCAAATAGAGGATCATCCAGAAGAAAACTAAGAAGTTGGCGATCAACGCCACTACCAGGGCCACAGCAAAGGTGATGTAGCGAATGCCAGGGACGTCTGCCAGTCCCACGGTGTCTAGCAGTTGAGCGGTCAAGCCGGAATTACCGATAGTGGTTACCGCGAAGGCAAGAATCAGGGAAACCAGCAGACCAATTAGACCGATCAGATCCTTGATCTTGCCGGAGAGGAAGCTGTCCGCCTGGCCTGGTACCTTCCACATCTCGGATACGCCCATGCGCAGGTGCGCAATCCACCCCAGTCCGGTCCACAGCGCTAACAGCAGACCAATGGAGAACACCGAGTTTCGCTGTTCAATGGACTGCTCAATGATTGTCTTTAGGACTTCGCCCATGTTGCCGTCGCCCATATTGGCGACCTTGTCCATGACTTCATTCAGAAGCTTCTCATTACCTGCCAGGATCATGGCCAGCACTGCCAGGGTCAGCATCATGAGCGGGAAGATCGTCATCACGGAGAAGTAGGTAATGCCAGCTGCGTACTGGTTACCGCCTTGCTCGGAATAGCGATCTTGCATTCGCAGCACATGATCCAGCCATGGCCACTTTTCGCGGTACTTGTCCAGCGGCCCCGGCTCGTCTTTGCGGGATCGCTCCACACCGTAGGAGTCCAGGTTTTTCTTATCGGGGTCGGTGGTCGCCAAGGGGACGGCCCTTCCTTCCGGTCGTCTCGAAGATTCTCACATTAGTAAAGCACGGCGAGAGCCGCCGCGCTTTACTGTTCAGCCAGGAAACCTACACGCTCGTAAACTTGCTCGATTGTCTTGGCTGCAATTTCGCGGGCGCGTTCCGCACCTGCCGCGAGGATGCGGTGCAGCTCCGCGGGGTCGGCCATGTACTCGTCAAAGCGCTGACGCAGTGGAGAACAGAACGCCTCCAGCACCTCCGCCGTGTCCTTTTTGAGGTCGCCGTAACCGGAGCCGGCCTGCTGGTAGCCCTCTACGAGTTCGTCGATGCTCTTATCCCCCAGCGCCGACTGGATAACAAGCAGGTTCGATACGCCCGGTTTGTTTTCCTTGTCATAACGAATCTCGCCGTCGTTGTCGGTAACCGCCGAGCGAATGCGTTTTGCCGATACCTTCGGGTCATCCAGCAGGTTGATTAGGCCCTTGGGGTTATCCGTGGACTTCGACATCTTGGCCGTCGGGTTCTGCAGATCGTAGATCTTCGCTGCCCCCTCGGGAATGAACCCCTCTGGCACTACGAAGGTCTTCTTATATCGGGAGTTAAAACGCTCTGCCAGGTTGCGCGTGAGCTCGAGGTGCTGGCGCTGATCTTCGCCAACTGGAACCAGGTGCGGGCGGTACAGCAGAATATCCGCAGCCATCAGCATGGGGTACGCGTACAGACCAGAGGTCGTGTTATCCCCGCCCTGCTTGGCGGACTTGTCTTTGAACTGTGTCATTCGGCGCGCTTCGCCGTCGCCGGTGATGCACATCAATACCCATGCCAGCTGAGCGTGTTCCGGCACGTGGGACTGTACGTACAAAGTGGACCGCTCCGGGTCGATACCCAGGGCCAATAGCTGTGCTACCCCCGCGAGGGTACGTTTGCGCAGATCCTTGGGGTTATAACCGGGCACGGTGATTGCGTGCTGATCGGGGATAAAGTAAAAAGTCTCGTAATCGTCCTGGAGCTGGATAAACTGTTTGACCGCTCCCAGGTAGTTACCCAGGTGGTAGGAATCGCTGGTCGGCTGCAGGCCGGAGACGACGCGCTGTTTCTTCGCAGGTTGGTTCATAGTAGGTAACCTTACTCGTCGCGGGTTTCGGGGTCGGTGGTCGGGCTTTCGGACGCCCCGTCGTCCTCGTATTCGAATTCTCCCCGGTCAACCAGTTCGAACCGGTTTAGTCTTCTACGCTTCCTCTTGCTCTTCTTGTCCTTCGGTCCTCGCGGCGCTCCTACGCTGCGCCTGCGCATTTCCCGGCGGCGCACGCCAGCCTTGTTGAGCGCCCACATAGTCAATCGGCCAGCGGGGTCGCGTACATATTCCCGTTCTTGGTACTCAAACACGGGCAAGGAAATGCGGTAGAAAATAGCCAACAGACGTAGGCCAAAGGCAAAGACCAGGCAGATGACGATGACGAATTGGCTGCCGATCGTCTGATCCAGGTCAAAGTGCAGCATGCTCATGTACAACGCCGAGACCAAGATGGCGATGGAGGCATAGAGCTCCTCGTTGAACACCAGCGGTACCCGGTCACACAGAACATCGCGCAGCACACCGCCGAATACGCCCGTAACCACGGAGGAAACCACGACAATCAGTGGGCTATGCCCCATATCCAAAGCCACCTGTGCGCCCAGAATCGCGAAGGTGGAAAGGCCAACCGCGTCCAGCACCAAGAAAATAGTGCGGAAATAATCCATCAGGAAGCTCGCCAACACCGTCACCAATGCTGCGACCAATACGATGGCTAAGAAGATTGGCTCATTCACCCAACGCAGCGGGTAGTGGCCAAGCAGCAGGTCGCGCACCGTTCCACCACCGAAGGCAGTCACTGAGGCGATGAGCATGACGCCGAATATGTCCATCCGCTGTCGACCTGCAGCCAACGCAGCCGTCATTGACTCCGCGGTAAGCCCCAGGACGTAGAGGACGGTTAGCATGTGTACTCCACCAACACCGGTGAGTGGTCGGACCAGCGCTGGTCGTAAGCTGCGGCTTTGTCAACCCACACATTATTCGCGCTGAGTGCGCGCTCCAGCATGCCGCGGGTGGCCACCTGCAGATCGATGCGCCAGCCCGCGTCGGTGTCGAAAGCCTGACCGCGGTAAGTCCACCAGGAGTACGGGCCGGCCTGCTCCGGCAGGACCCGACGCATGACATCGAAATACTGCGGATCCTTTGCAGCGCCGGCTGCCAGGCGAGCTGCAGCGATCTCGCCCGGCGCGTAATCAACCGCACCGAAGAAGTCCCCGGCCACGCCAGCGGGGTTGCCATTGCGGCCCGCGTCCTCTGCGTCCGCAACCTGAGTTGCTTCATCTGGGAAGGTGCCCAGGACGGAATCCATAAAGGCTCGCTCATCCGGCAGATAGCCCGACTTCTTACGGTTGGTCTTCCAATTCTTTAGGTCTTCGCGGCGGTGGCAAATATTCCAATCGCCGCCGATAACCAGCTCCCCCTGCCCAGCGCGGTTGTTGAGGTACTCGCCGAAAGAATCCAAGAAACGGTACTTTTCATCCTGCTTTGCCGTCCCCGCCGCACCGCTGGGCAAGTACAGGGAAGCCACCCGCACCGGCAGGTCGCCGGCATCCACCGTGGCCTCTATATAGCGGCCAGAGTCAGCGAACTCCTCGTCCCCAAAACCAACCTGCACTTCTCGCAGTGGTATGCGGGACAGAATGGCCACCCCGGCACGCCCCTTTGCGGCAGCCGGCGCCTGCTCCAGATGCCACTCACCCAACACGGGCTCCAGCGCAGCGCGCGTCTGCTTTTCATCCGCGCGCACCTCTTGCATCAACACCACGTCGGCCGGAGTATTTTCCAGCCACGGCAGGATCCCCTGATTATCCTCGTGACGCACCTTCGCCGCGGCACGAATACCGTTGACGTTCACCGTCGCAATAGTCAAAGACTTCATGCGCCCTACCCTACTAAGTAGGTCAGACAACCACCCCGACGAGTGCGCCAATAGCGCAGCGCGAAGAATCTACCCGCGAGCAGCCGCAAGCTGACGGCGTCGTAAGAAGTAGGCAGGAACCCACAGCAGTGCGCCGCAGGCAGCCATCACAGCACCGGCCAGAGCCGGGGTGGAATATCCATAACCAGCGGAGATGACGGCGCCGCCCACCGCTGCACCGGCCGCATTGGCCATATTCAGCGCGGAGTGGTTCAGCGCCGCAGCGAGGGTTTGAGCATCGCCCGCCACATCCATCAGGCGGGTTTGCAGGTTCGGCACCAGGGTGGAACCCAAAAGTCCGATTACTCCGAAGTTTATGATTCCCAGCACTGCGTTGTGCGACAGGAAGTAGAAAGCAGACAGCACCACGATCAAGGTCAGCAGAGTGCCAAGAATCGCATACTCCAGGTTCCGGTCAGCCAGCACGCCACCGATGTACGTACCGATGACCATGCCAATGCCATAGACCATCAGCGGAATCCAGATCAGGTCAGCGTTGAAGCCCGCGTTCTCCGTCAGCGTCCACGAGATATAGGTGTAGACCGCGAACATACCGCCGAAGCCAACAGTGCCGATAGCCAACGTCATAAGAACCTGCGAATTAACCAGTGCGCCGAGCTCAGTGATCGGCTTTGTGCGGGGCATCAACGTCATGTGCGGAACCGTGAACCACAGCGCAATGAAGGTAATGATGCCGATGACCGCAACCATCGCGAAAGCCGCGTTCCACCCAAGGGCAGAACCCAAGCCCTGCGCAACTGGCACGCCAATAACCGTGGCGATTGAAAGTCCCATGCCCGTCAACGCCACTGCCTTACCACGCTTGCCATTCGGGGCCATCGACGCCGCGATCAGCGCGGTAACGGAGAAGTAGGCACCATGCGGGAAACCTGCGATGAAGCGCGAAATCATCAGCACCCAATAGGAATGTGCAAAGACGCTGAGGCCGTTGCCGATAACGAAAGCCCCCATAAGGATCAATGCCAGGCGTCGGCGCGGAATTGAACCCGTAAGCGTCGTAATCAGCGGAGCGCCAATGACCACTCCCAGCGCATAGACAGAGATTACGTGGCCGGCCTCCCCCTCGGTGATGGAAAAGTCATCCGCGATGAGGTTCAGCAGCCCCATTGCCACGAACTCAGTCGTACCGATACCGAAACCACCCAGAGCCATCGCAATCATGGCTATATAACGGTGGCGGGTGGAAATCTCCGTTTGGCGCGGTATAGGGCGGCGCGATGGCAGCTTGGTTAGGCGAGATTTAGAGCTATTTTGGCGGATTCGATTCACAGGCATCGCTTGCTTTCATGGGTAGGTTGGGCGGCGGGTGGGTGTAACAAAAAATATTTTTGCTCTTTAACCACAAACTGGCCGCGCGGTGGGCGGTAACCCCGTATCATTCACGGGTTTGCTATTTGCCGTATTCTTGGATCGTAAACCACGAAAAGATCAACTAACTAACTAGAGGCTGGGAGACGAACGCCACATGGCAAAGATCATCTACACCCGCACCGACGAAGCCCCACTCTTGGCGACTTATTCTTTGAAGCCAATCGTGGAGGCTTTTGCTTCTACCTCTGGAGTGGAGGTGGAGACCCGCGATATCTCACTGGCCGCCCGTATCCTTGCCGCGTTCTCCGATGTGCTGCCCGAGGAGCAGAAGGTTGACGACGCTCTGGCTGAGCTCGGCGAACTAGCCAAGACCCCGGATGCGAACATCATCAAGCTGCCGAACATCTCCGCGTCGATCCCGCAGCTGAAGGCCGCCATCGCGGAGCTGCAGAAGGCCGGATACGACTTGCCGGACTACCCGGCTGAGCCAAAGACGGACGAGGAACGCGATGCACAGGCTCGCTACGATTCAGTGAAGGGCTCTGCTGTGAACCCGGTGCTGCGTGAGGGTAACTCCGACCGTCGCGCGCCGAAGGCCGTGAAGAACTTTGCCCGCAAGCACCCGCACTCCATGGGTAAGTGGTCGCCAGAGTCGAAGACGAACGTCGCGACGATGGAGGCAGATGACTTCCGCCACAACGAGAAGTCCGTCATCATCGATGGTGATGACACCCTGCGCATCCAGCTGGTCAAGCCGAACGGTGAGACGCAGGTGCTCAAGGAATCCTTGCCGGTTCTGGACAAGGAAATTATTGACGCCACCGTGATGCGTGCCGATGCTCTCAGCACTTTCTTCAGGGCTCAGGTGGCGCGCGCGAAGGCGGAGGACGTGCTGTTCTCCGTGCACCTGAAGGCCACGATGATGAAGGTCTCCGACCCGATCATGTTCGGCCACGCCGTGCGTGCTTACTTCAGCGATGTCTTCGAGCAGTACAGCGACCAGCTGCTGCCGGCTGGCCTGAATGGCGAGAACGGCCTGGGCGCAATCCTGGATTCGCTGGACGCCGGAGAGGTGGACAAGGCAGCGGAAATCCGCGAGGCCTTTGACAAGGCTCTGGCTGATGGCCCGGATCTGGCGATGGTGAACTCCGACAAGGGCATCACTAACCTGCACGTTCCTTCCGACGTGATCGTGGATGCTTCCATGCCAGCTATGATCCGAACCTCTGGCCAGATGTGGAACAAGAACAATGAGACGCAGGATACGCTGGCGGTTCTGCCTGATTCCTCCTACGCAGGCATCTACCAGGTAGTTATCGATGACTGCCGCAAGAACGGCGCCTTCGACCCGACGACGATGGGCACCGTCCCGAATGTCGGCCTGATGGCGCAGAAGGCCGAGGAGTACGGTTCGCACGACAAGACTTTCCGCATTCCGGCCGAGGGGCGCGTGCAGGTTCTGAACGAGGCCGGCGACGTACTGATGGAGCACGAGGTCTCCGAGGGCGATATTTGGCGCGCATGCCAGACCAAGGACATTCCGCTGCAGGATTGGGTGAAGCTGGCTGTGACGCGCGCTAGCGCTACCGGCGCCCCGGCAGTGTTCTGGCTGGATCCAAAGCGTGAGCACGACATGAACGTGAGGAAGCAGGTAGAGACCTACCTGAAGGATCACGACACCGCGGATCTGGACATCCGCATCCTGTCTCCGGAGGAGGCAATGCAGCTGTCCATCGACCGCATCCGTGCTGGTGAGGATACTATTTCGGTCACGGGTAACGTGCTGCGCGATTACCTGACTGACCTGTTCCCGATCATGGAGCTGGGCACGTCCGCAAAGATGCTGTCCGTGGTTCCGCTGATCGCCGGTGGTGGCCTGTTTGAGACGGGTGCCGGCGGTTCCGCTCCGAAGCACGTGGCTCAGCTGACCGAGGAGAACCACCTGCGCTGGGATTCTCTGGGCGAGTTCCTGGCTCTGGCGGAATCCTTGCGCAAACTGCAGGAGACGGATAACAATCCACGCACCCCTATTCTGGGCGATGCTCTGGATGCCGCTACCGAGGCACTGTTGAACGAGTCGAAGTCCCCGTCCCGCAAGGTCGGCGAGATCGACAACCGCGGCTCTCACTTCTACCTGGCGAAGTTCTGGGCACGTGAGCTAGCTGACCAGACTCGCGACGCGGAGCTGGCAGAAATCTTCAAGCCTGTTGCTGACGCCCTCGAGGCCAACGAGGAGAAGATTTCCCAGGAGCTGCTGGATGTTCAGGGGCACGAGGTGGATCTGGGCGGCTACTACTGGCCAGATGACGAGAAGACGTTCGCAGTGATGCGTCCGTCCGCGACCTTCAACGAGATCATCGACGGCCTAAACTCCAACAAGTAGTATTGCTGCGAGTTTTACCCCGGAGCTGGCATTAGGATGCCGGCGCCGGGGTTTCTTCATGCACAGTTTCCTCCCTCTCCTCCCCGTTCACGCTGCGAATGTCGCTAGATCGGGAATCTGTAACGCGTCTACACAAAACACAATTTGTTGCAGCTTCCTGACCAGGCCTTTTAGAGTTTTGACAACGGCTTCTAATAACAGATTCCCGTTTTAGCGACATTCCCCCGCAACCCCCGGAGCTATCCCCCGCAACCAAACCATACAAATATAGACTAAGCGGTACGGATAACTTCTAGGCGCTAAACACGCCACTACCTGGCATTTTATGGCGTCGAGAAGAAAAAAGTAGACAGAGCGGTTTACTTTTATGGCATGTCGGTCTATCGTCGTAAAGCAACAAGCCCAAATAACAAGCAAAACGACAGACCTTCAAAGGATCTCACCCAATGCCCAAGTACAACAACGAAAACGCAGAGAAGTGGGGCTTCGCCACCCGCCAGATCCACGCTGGCCAACCTGTCGGCGATACCGGCGCCCGTAACCTGCCGATCCACTTCACCTCCAGCTACGTCTTCAACGATGCCGAGCACGCCAAGCAGCGCTTCCACTTAGAAGACCTCGGACCGATTTACTCGCGCCTGACCAACCCCACGGTAGAAGCGCTGGAGAACCGCTTGAACTCCCTAGAAGGCGGCGTGCACGCAGTGGCATTCGCCTCGGGCATGGCTGCCGAGACCGCCGCGATCCTCAACCTCGCTGGCACCGGCGACCACATCGTCGCCTCCCCGCGTCTGTACGGCGGCACCGAGACGCTGCTGCAGCACACCTTGCCAAAGCTGGGAATCGAAACGACTTTTGTGGACAACCCGGACGACCCGGAATCCTGGCAGGCCGCCGTCCGCCCGAACACCAAGGCCTTCTTCGCCGAGACCTTCGCAAACCCCCAGGCCGATGTGTTGAACATCCCGGCTGTGGCGGAGGTTGCGCACAACAACAGCGTTCCGCTAATCGTGGATAACACCCTGGCTACCGCTGCGCTGGCCCGTCCGTTGGAGCTCGGCGCCGACGTCGTAGTCGCATCCCTGACGAAGTTCTACACGGGTAACGGCTCCGGCCTGGGTGGCATCATCGTCGATGGTGGCTCCTTCGACTGGTCCGTCGAGCGCGATGGCCAGCCAGTCTTCCCTAGCTTCGTCAACCCGGATCCCGCTTACCACGGCCTGAAGTACGTGGACCTGGCCCCGGCTGCCTTCGGCATGAAGCTCCGCGCCGGCATTATCCGCGATACGGGCGCCACTCTCTCCGCCTTTAACGCCTGGGTCGTGGCTCAAGGTCTAGATACGCTGACCTTGCGCATCGCCAAGCACAATGAAAACGCAAAGGCCGTGGCCGAGTTCCTGGCCGACCAGCCGCAGGTTGCCACAGTGAACTACGCGGGCCTGCCGACTTCCCCGTGGTTCAAGGTCAAGGAGGAGCTGGGCTTGGAGTACACCGGCTCCGTCTTGAGCTTCGACCTGAAGGTCGACGATCCGACCTCGGAAGAGGCAAAGGCTAAGGCCTGGACCTTCATCGATGCCCTGCAACTGCACTCTGACCTAGCAAATGTCGGCGACGTGCGTTCCCTGGTGGTGCACCCAGCCACCACTACGCATTCCCAGTCCGACGCGACCGGCCTGGCTCGTGCTGGTGTCTCCCATGCGACCGTCCGCCTGTCCGTTGGCATCGAGGACATCACCGACATCATCGATGACCTCAAGCGCGGCTTCGAGGCTATCTAGAACACACAATTTACTGGGCTGATACCTCATGAACCCCGAGTTCCTCCCCGCTTCTGGTACGTCGCGCACGGTGCCTATCGGCGACGTTGTCACGGAGGCGGGTGTGACTATTGTTGACGCCGAACTCCGTTTCTTCGCGTTCTACGACTCTTCGGAGGGCGACGCGGACTATGCCGAGTTCTCCGCAGGTCCCGAGCCGGGACTATCCCCGGAGGAACGACCTGTTGTACTGATCGAACATGCCCTGACTGGCGACGGCAATGCCGCTGACTGGTGGGCGGACATGGTCGGCCCGAATAAGCCGATCGATACCACCCGCTATTTGGTGCTGTGCGCCAATGTGCTGGGCGGATGCCAGGGGTCCACTGGGCCTAGCTCACCACATCCCGATGGCAAGGCATGGGGTTCGCGATTCCCCGGTCTATCGATCCGCGACATGGTTGTGGCAGAACGGCAGTTGCTGGAGCGTATCGGCGTCACAAGGATCCATGCCCTTATCGGCGCTTCGATGGGCGGGGCGCGGGTGCTTGAGTGGTCGCTCATGTACCCGCACATGATCAACGCAGCATTACCCATCGCGGTAAGCGCACGCGCGTCGGCCTGGCAGATCGGCTTGCAGTCCAGCCAGATCCGCTTCATTGAGGCGGACCCGGCCTGGCAGGGCGGCGATTACTACGACTCGGGCGAGGTGCCATCACACGGCCTGGGGCAGGCACGTCGGATTGCGCACCTGACTTATCGCGGAGAGCTGGAAGTAGACGAACGCTTCGGAGTGGATCCGCAGCGGAATGAGAACCCCTACGGCCCCTACCGCGACCCACAGCAGCGCTTCGCGGTGGAAAGCTATCTAGACCGCCAAGCAGAGAAATTGGTCGCACGCTTCGATGCAGGCAGCTATGTGGTACTGACGGATGCCCTGAACAGGCATGATGTAGGTCGGGGTCGGGGTGGCATGAATGCAGCTCTAGGGTCGTGCGAAGTACCGACGATGGTGGTGGGCGTGGATACCGATATTCTGTACCCGCTGCATCAGCAGGAACACCTTTCACGCAATCTGGGCGACTTCATTGGCATGTCGAAAATCACCTCCCCCACTGGTCACGACGGGTTTCTGATCGAGTCGCGGCAGATGGGTCAGGTGTTAACGAAATTCCTGGCTAAGGCGGAGATCATTGCCGAGGGAAGTTCTGCTCCCGCAGCACCACTGAATTAACTCACCAGCGGGTCGACGCTCACGGCAATCCACAGAATGCCGAATCCGATTGCCGCGGTGAAGGCCGTATCGAAGCGGCGTGAACGCACCGCCAGGATTCCCAGCATGTGGGAATCCAGAAGTAGGCGCAGGACGGCCAGGTAGAGCATAGCGCTGCCCAGCATCACGCTGGCGCGACGCCACCTGTCCACCAGCAAAAGGGCGATGACAGCCAGCAGCATCAACACGAACAGCCCCAGCAGCGCCATCTGCACAGTACGGGAGAGCCTGGATGGCGGGTTATTCCGGTCGTGGGGGTTATCGAGTAAACGCAGGCGCGCATCCCCAATGCGGGCGGGGCGGGAGCGATTAGTCACGCAGCAGATTCTCCGCACGCTCGACGACATTGCGCACGAGGAAGGCACGGGTCAGTGGCCCCACTCCCCCAGGGTTGGGCGAAACGGCGCCGGCGATTTCCCACACGTCCGGGTGCACATCGCCCTTCAGCTTGCCGTCCTCGCCGCGGGACACTCCCACGTCCAGGATGGCAGCACCGGGCTTGACCATATCTGCGGTCAGCATGTGCGGCACACCAGCGGCGGCCACGATAACGTCCGCAGCCTTCGTCTCCGCCGCCAGGTCTTTCGTGCCGGTGTGGCACAGGGTGACAGTGGAGTTCTCGCTGCGGCGAGTGAGCATCAGGCCGATCGGGCGGCCGACCGTCACTCCGCGGCCGATGACTACAACTTTCGCGCCGTTCAACTCCACACCGAAGCGGCTGAGCAGGTGGATCGCGCCATTGGGAGTACAAGGCAATGGAGCGGGCTCGTTGAGCACCAGCTTGCCCAGGTTCACCGGGTGCAGGCCATCGGCATCCTTGTCCGGATCGATGCGCTCCAGCACAGCGTTTTCATCCAGGTGCTTCGGCAGCGGCAGCTGCACGATGTAGCCGGTGCAGGCATCGTCAGCGTTCAGCTCGTCGATGACTGCGTTGAGCTCTTCCTGGGAAACGTCCGCCGGGAGGTCCTTGCGGATGGAGTTCACGCCGATCTGCTCGCAGTCCTTGTGCTTCATGCGCACATAGGAGTGGCTGGCCGGATCGTCGCCCACGAGCACGGTGGCCAGGCCGGGAGTCACACCCTTTTCCTTCAGCGCAGCGACGCGCTGTTCCAGATCGGCGAAGATCTCGTCGCGGTAGAGTTTTCCATCCAATTTAGTAGCTGCCATACCGCCTATTATTCCACGCGGGCTCGCTGGGATCGAGGTGGCGTCATGGCTAAGAGAGCAACTAGTGCACGAAACTAGTAGGGCCTACCCGGCCAGTGCGGCGCCTGGGCGACAGTTGGACGAGCAGGTTTCATGGCGGCCACGACCACGCCAATGACGACGATGGCGATTCCAGCCAGCGCGACCAAGGTGGGGATTGTGAGAGTATGCTGCAAAGTCGTTTCGGTATCCAGCCAGGTATCGAGGATTTCGATGTAGCGCTGCCCATCTTCCGTGGTCGCTACATCCCAGTCGTCAGGTCCCCCGGTGGGCCAAGCTTTCTCTCCGTACTCCCGGATTTCCTCGCGGAACTCCCACCCCGGCACCACTGCGAAAGCCGCACCGCCGCCCCACCATACGAGCATGCCACCCCAGAAGATAGCGAGGGAATCATTGCACCACTTCGGGATCGCGAGCGCCACGAAATTGAGGAGGCACTGAATGCCGAAGAAGAGCGGGCCGACCGCGCCGGCGATTAGAAGTATCCCCACCCAGTCCTTGCCATAGAAAACGAAGCGCAAGACGCAGTACACGATCGGCATAAGGAAGGCAGCTAGCCAGCCGATCAGCAAAGGCATGAAGCGAGAGTCTTGGCCGGTTTGCGGCGGCGGGGCATACCCGTAGGCGGGCATAGGGGCAGGCGAGCCGTAGTGAGGGTACGTCATGCCACCGATCCTGTCAGAAGGCGGACACTTTGGCTGGGGATTCTGGGCATTAGGGCGAACATGGCCAAGAGCATGAAAAACCGCGGCACGTTGGGACTATGCCGCGGGGCGGGATGAGGTTTTTCTTCCATACTTATAGAAGAATCTGCACGGTGGGAATGTTCCCACAGCTACTTTATTTCTCCTGTGATTCAGCCAGATCACGTCGGCGGCGAAGCAAGGTAAATGCACCCACAACAACGAGCATGGCTCCGATAAGCGCCACCCACCACAGATGCGCTCCGGTTTGTGCCAGTCGATCGATGATGCTTGAAGACTCGCCGCCTTCATGACCACCGCCTGGGCTATTTGGCGGTGCTGGAGTATCCGGGTGCTCCGGCGGCGGGGTACCTGGAGTGCTTGGCTTATCGGGCGGCGTTCCGGGCTTATCCGGAGGCGTTCCGGGCTTATCCGGAGGCGTTCCGGGCTTATCCGGTGGCGTTCCTGGATTGTCCGGCGGCGTTCCTGGATTGTCCTCCGGCTTCGGCTTCGTATTCACCGTCACGTTGTAGTTCCAGCTGCCGGTTTCTCCGATAGGGATCGTGATGAGGAAAGGACTGGACTGGCGGTATTCCTTAGTAGGATCCGCGCCCTCGTATTCCGTGACCAAGTACAAGCCGACCGGGAGGCCGGTGAACACTGCCTTACCGGAACTATCTGTGTACGCCTCAAAGGTTCTATCGAATCCCCGCCGACGAGCATCAGCTACCGAGAGCCGCTTCGCCTGTTTCATCCCCTTCTCGGTAGTGAGGTCAATCCCCTGGACACGCTGCGCTGTGAAGCGAATGTTGTCGATAGGCCCAAAGGGTTTCTTGCCCCCTCGGTCGTCCCACCAATTTGGTTCGCTTTTCACCACAGTGAGAGTACCGAGACGGGTGGCATCAATAAATTTCACATCCAGGCCTTCGACCTGGCCTGTGATGGTGTGCTGCTTCGCGATAGCCTGCGGCACGACAGGAGCGGGGGCAACGAGCGGAGTGCCGACCAGAGCCACGACTGCGCCCAAACCGAACACGGAGCGGCGCAGCCCGGCACGGTGCACCGGCGCCCGCTGCACTTGTGACGCGGTATTCATGAGGTTCACGGCTTATTCCTCTTCCATTTCTTCTTCGCCTACTACCTGTTCGGATCGTCTGGCTTTCTGCTTCTTCCGCTCGCGAAGGAACCACCAAGTAATCAGTGCGATGATCAACACTGCGGCGGCGAGCAGTAGCCACATCCACCACTGCATCAGCTTGCCGCGATCATCGAACACGTTGCCTTCGTCCTCATCCATTGGAACGCGGTGGGCGTGCACCAGGAGCCGGTGGGTATTCACACCGTAGGGGGTGCAAGTGATGAGGGTCAGTAGGTCCTCGTCTGGTCGGGTTTTGAGGCTGTCGACCTCGTCCGGCAAGACAACCTCTGTGTCGTACACCTCGTACTTCATCTTCTCGCCGAAGGTCGACACGTAGACCGCATCGCCCTTCCGCACGTCCACGAGGTCATCCCACAGTGTGGCGTTGGACAGACCTGTATGGCCTGTAATAACCGCGTGAGTTCCCTTCCCACCTACAGGTAAGGAGGATCCATAGAGGTGCCCAAGACCTTTTTGCAGAACCTCGTCGGAGGTCCCGTGGTAAACGGGTAGGCGCGATTCGATGGACGGGATAACCACCTGGCTCATGGCGCTCTGCCCAGAGAGCTGGGAAAGATACTCTTCGTATGCGGGGTTATCCTCGCTGACGCGAGCCAGCCACGGATCCAGGATCGGTCCGTCCTTGTGCGTCGTGTTATACCTGCGGGCTTCCTCTACCGCTCGACTAAGGACTTGAGGATCCGTTTCCTTCAAGTCTTGTTCGTATTTTTCCGCGATCTTTTGTTGCTGGTGGTTGTTCCACTGCGTGGCGTAAACGGGATAAAGCATGACAAGCAGCCCCACCACCACTAAAAGGATGGGGAGGAAGGTGCGACGAAAGAGCGATCGCGGTGCGCTCTTTCGATGCTTACCAATTGTGCTTGTCATGTCCGTTGCTTTCCCGTTCGAACTGCCTAGCCCCTACTGCTGGGTGCTTCGGCGAGCTGCGTAGAAACCGCCACCGATAATCGCCAAACCAGCCAGAACAATGGCCCAGAAGCCTGCGCCACCGGTGTTCGGCAGGTGGTTTTCGTCGGTGTAGTTCTTGATGTTGGCGGTGTACTTGATGTCGGCGGTCGGCGTACCGTTATCATCCACATCGCCCTTCTTCAGCTCGAAGTGCTCAAGCGCATCGTTGGCCACGTAGCCTTCAGGTGCCTTGGTCTCGTGCAAGCAGTAGTTGGTCTCTTCGTCGGCCTGGTTGTTGGCGAAGTCGGTAACGTGTACGCCCTCGATGGTGACAGTGCCCTGGTCGTTGGTGGTCCACTTGTCCTGGCCCTGGACGTTCAGCGGATCGGTGCCTTCCTTCTTCTTCCAGGCCCCGTTGCCGTCATCGACACACTGCACCAACTCAAACTCTGCACCCTGCAGCTTCTTGTTCTCATCGTTGCCGTCGGTCTTGTTGATGGTGACCTTGCCCCAGTAGGTGTGAACCTTATCCGACTTCTTCTCAGTGTCGTGTTCGGAAGAGCCGTTATTGGTGATCAGCGTTGCGTCGTTGGGAACGTGCTCGATGAAGCCGTTGGTCTTGGTCTTGATGGTGGTGAACACGAGGTCGGTGGACTTCAGCTTATCGCTGCCAGCTTCGGTGAATTCGACCTTGATCTCCTGGCCGTCCTTTACCAACTGGTAGTCGGTGCCTGCCACCAATGCTTGAGCCTTGTCAGCGGACTCTCCGTACTTCACCTCGACAGTGGCGTTTACAGCGTCCAGTTTCGGATCAAGTACATCCTTGACGATGTACTTCTTCAGCGTGGAATTCTTAGCAACAGCCGGAACGCCCGTGGTGATCGTGTACTTGTAGTCCTGGCCTGCCTGTGCGTTCTGGTCCTCAACTTCCTTGGTGATTGTCACCTTGGAGTTCTTCGGGTACGCGTGAACGTCATAGATCCAGCTCTTGTTGTCCGAGTTGGTCATCGGCACATATACCAGGAACGGAGCACCGGGCACCAGACCCGAATCAGCCGGGACTTGGGTTTCGGTGACCTTGTAGAGACCCTTTGGCAAGTTTTCGAACTTCAGGGTGCCATTTGCACCGGTGGTGCCTTCGTTGGAGTATGCACCGTCGCCGTTCCAAGCCGTTGCCTTGGAAGGGTCGGTAATCTTGCGTGCCTTTTCCCAGTCGCCGCTGTTGTTCAGTGGCTGAACCAGCTCAATCTTGTACTTGACGCCCTCGGCTGGCTCACCAGAGGGATTGTCAATCTCGGTTCCGTTGCCCTGCTCGCCCTCAGCGCCGATGAGCTTGTGCAGGGTAAGGGAAAGTGGCTGGTTGTTGTCGATGGTGCTGACGGCCTGCGCCTGTGCGGTCGGGGCCTCGTAGACTACTTCGGCGCCGACGGTGCCGGCAGCCAGTGCGATAGCGAATGCAGCGGACAGCGCACCTACGCGCTTGCCGACAGTTGCGTTAGACATGAACGTCCTTCTTTCTTACAAGTGAATGAGTAGTGGAAGTTGATCCGAGTGGTCGAGGGCACATGGTTGGCAATACTCGTGGCGAGCTACTTGCGGTGAACACTGCGCGCCTTCGTAACGGATCCTTGTGTGAGCAATGTGGTTTCTTGGCTTCAGGTCATCGTGCCCACCCGGGTCCATCTCGGCACCGGCCTGGGGTACTGTGTTGAAACATTGTTCTCCTCTTTAGAAGTTGTGCACGTCAGGGTTAGTTCAGTCGTCGGCGTATGCCCATGGCTCCTGTGGCTGCGATGAGAAGCCCCGCGAGAATGGGGAGTATCACACCGTCGCCACCGGTCTTTGGCATCACGCCCTGGTGCACATTGGCCACCTGCAGCCATGCACCGTCTGGATAGTCCTGTGGCAGGTCACTCGGCTTAGACGCAGCAAACAGCGCGCTCCGCTGGGCCGACTCCACGATCGTCTTGCCACTGGCATCTCGTTTGATGCTGATTTTCACCGGGGTAGGCAAGAGCTGATAGCCGTCCGGCGACTTCGTCTCCAACAAGAAGTAGGTTCCGTAGTCCAGTTCAGTCCAGAGGTACTTTCCATCCTCTGTGACCTTGAGGTCCGCAATTTTGTTCGCCGCCGGTCCCGTGGGGTCTTGGTCGTAGATCGCGAACTGCGCCCCGTATTTGTCGCCGTCGCGCGCGGGGATAGTCGTGATGTTTCCTGCGGAGTCCGAATCGACCTTCCATAGATAGAAACGGGTCTTATCGGGTCCGGGATAGCAACCCTCGTCTTCGAGGTCGCCCATCTTCACGCTATTGGCGAAGCCGCCGCGCTCTGCACTGCATTCTGGTACGTCGTCACCGTCACCGGGTGTGACGCCACCTTCCCCGCCTCCGGCCGATTCAGTTCGAGCTTTATCGTATTCTTCCTTATCAAGGGTGAACTTCAGTTTGACTCGGTACCGATGAGTGCCGTCGCCATGCTTGGAATCCTGCCGTCCAACTGCATCGATGGTGCGCTTTTCCCGCATTTCTGGGGAGTCCTCGGAACCTTCTCGGTCACAGTTGTCTAGCCGGAAGCTTCCCGTTTGCAGCACGTCAGATTCTACCACGCACGAAGGTGTGTCTCCCGGTTGTTTGTCCTTGGACGTGTATTCGTCAGTGAAGTACACCTCCGCACCGGTGAGCTTCGCCCCCTTGGGCAGCTTCGGGGTATCGGTGGGCGCCGGGTAAACGTATTCGTTAAGGTCATCAAAGCTCTTAACCGTCACGTCATAGGCGGCAGTGTACGTAACATTGCCTTGGCCATCCGTATCGGAAGTGATGTCGTCGAAGCCGACCTTTCCGTCACCGTTGGTGTCGATGGCAGTCTTGCTCAATGCACCTGGACAGGAATCGTAAGCAGTATCGTTCGTCGGGTCTTCGTCTTTGTCATGGTTAATCACAGACGCCGTGTTAGGGCGACATTCCGCACCGGACTTCAATGTCGCGCCAATGATGACGGTCGCCTTACCGCCGGCAGGCATGGGTCCGAAGAAGTAGGTTTTTGTTATCTCACCGGTTTGGGGGTTCTCGGTGGCAGGTTGAGTGTGGACATTCCCACCGTCGTACCCCTCGTAAACAACCTGGTTGTACTCCACGAGGCCTTCGTAGGTTGCCGGCAGAATGTCGTACAAGGTGAAACCTGACGAAGCACCTTTTCCGATGTTCTCAACCTCCAGCGCCCAATACTTCTTGTTCCTGGGCAAGCCGGCAGCATAGACCTGTTCCAGTCGGGGGTCTCCTGGCTCCAAAGTAGTTTTCTTTGCCTTAAGATCCGAGGGGTTCTGCACCCCGGGGTTACTCGTTGCATCGGTGTTGTAGGAAGCAGGAAGGTCCGACAGCCGAGAGACCAGCTGAAAGCTCGGATGCTCTCCGGTTGGGTCGAAAACCCTAATCTGCATGCCCACCTGATCGGCAGTACTTCCGCCGGTACCAAAGCCGAGGTTGCCGTTGCCGTACAACCAGGCCTTACCCCAGACCTTCTCCGGGATCGCTGTATTACCAGACGGGTCTTGAAGCTGATCCGCGAGGATAGTCCACGTCTTCCGTTCTCCTGTATCCATGTTGATGCGCTCAAACATGACGTGTGTCCTTGGGTTCGCCCCGTCTTGCTGCATGCGGGCGGGACTCACCAGACCCCAGAGGTACTGTGGGGCACTGGGGAGGACAACATGATCCTCAGCTCCAGCTTGGAAAGGCGCGTTGTTTTGATTACGGGCAATCTCGCCACGTGGATCCTTCGCACCTACCGCTGGCAGGGGAATCTTATACAGCTGTCGGGTACCGGATGTTGCGGTGTTGCCCACCCACATCACTTCGTTCGATCCACGTAGGTCAAAGGTGCCGGTGTTGATTAGATCCAGGTCGTTTGGCCTTCCGCTGGTCGCCTTGTGGAAAAGGGTCGCCCCCTGAGCATTCTTGACCAGCCCGAGGTCGTACACCTCACCCGTGACCGGATCGATCTGCAGAAGATGGCCCGCGGGGTGGCATTCCTGGAGGCTCGAATTGTGGTTCGCCTGGCTTATGGCGTAGATCCAGTGATCCTTCGTGTTGTAGGACAGCGCGTTGTACACCCAGTTGGAGGGCTTGCCGATGGGGGTAAAAGTACTGCTACCCTCGATCTGCAGGTTGAGCTGTGTGCTCGTGTTTCCCGCCTGTCCACCATTCGGCGTGGCCGACACGTAAACAGCCGTGCCCTTATTGAGTTCGTCTTGGGTGAGCTCTCGGGGACCTTTACGGGTTGTCGCCTCCTCACACTTACACGGCACCGAGACCATGCCATAAACCTTGACCGAGTAATCGTTACCTTGTGTCGACGGCGCATTCGTCAACACCTGTAGGGTATTTCCTGGCCAAGTATTGAATCCCGTCCCTGTACCTTCAAGGTCAAAAGAGACGGAATTTACCTTCCCTGCGCTATTACGACTTTGCACCGTAATACCGGTGGTTTGCACAGCCTTACCGTTCGTGCCGATCCGACCGCCTCCGGGCGGTGGCGTGGTAGACGAGTTGTATTCAACCCCGTTGCTGGTCTCTTTCTTAGTGACAAAAAACCCGCCTAGATCCACATTAAAGGACCTTGTAGTGCTAATTTCTACCCGGGTCAGCGGCAGATCCACCCCCCGCGTACCACTCTTGATGTTAATGCGGAACCTCTTGGCGTTGCTCTTTGTAGAACTTGCAACTTGCTTTAAATCTTCGTCATTCCTCGCATCCGAAAGAGGTGTGTAGAGCTGCGTATCCAGCAGTTTCTCTTCTTTACAGTTTCCCGTTGGAGTCTGCGCCTGCGCCGAAGGAACATTAATTCCTCCAATGGCTCCCACGATGGTCACGAGTGCACCCAGAAGGGCAGCAACGGTTAGAAGACAAATACATGCCCGACTAAGCGCCGCCCCTTGGCGATCTTCGGCCAACTTAAGGTTTTCACCGGTTAATACGCGAGCCATTATCCTTTTCCAGCCTTAGATCCGTTCTTCGACCCACCTGTTAAGGTTTACCTAAAAAACGGATACCCACTCCTTCTTGGCGAGATGAAGGTTAAGCCTTCAAGCTTGCACCCTACACGAACAAGAATACAAGCTTCACAGGTTCCGCTCAATATTCCGAAAGGTGATTTAGGCTACTCTTAATAGAATCTACACCTTGAGTTCACCGGACAGCAGTGGCACCCCTTCCGGCACCCCGCTACACACCGCCGGCGAAGCCCAACTGGCGCCACGCCTCGTAGGCCGCCACCGCCGCGGCGTTCGATAGGTTCATGGAGCGCCGCCCCGGCAGCATCGGGATGCGTACCTTCGCCGCCACCCGCGGGTCGGCCAACACATCGTCGGCCAGGCCAGTCGGCTCCGGGCCGAAGAGCAGCGCGTCACCCGGCCGGTAGTCCACCTCCGTGAACCACGTGCCCGTCTGCGCGGTGAAGGCGAATACCCGCCCCGAGCCACGTACCGGGTCAGTCACGTGAGCCAGCGCCTCATCGATGCCCTCGTGGACGTGCACGTCTGCCAGTTCGTGGTAATCCAGCCCCGCCCGGCGCACGTGCTTGTCGTCGAACTTGAAGGCGAGCGGCCCAGCCAGGTGGAGCGAAGCCCCCGTGCCCGCGCACATGCGGATGGCGTTGCCCGTGTTCGGGGGGATCTCCGGGCGGTCGAACACTACGTGCAGTGGTGGGTTCACACCCGCAAACTGGTTTTCAGACGTCATTCACCCAATCTAACCGGTACAAATGTAGCCATGAGCAACTCCCCCTCCCGCAGCTTCGACATCACCCTGATGGGTGCCACCGGTTTCGTCGGCGCGCTGACCGCCGGCTACCTGGCCGCCAACGCCCCCGCCGACGTGCGCATCGCCCTGGCTGGCCGGAACCAGACCAAGCTGGAGGCCCTGCGCGAGCAGCTGGCTGCAAAGCACCCGCGAGCCAAGGATTTCCCGCTGGTTATCGCCGATTCCAGCGATAATCGCTCCCTAGAGAAGCTGGTCCGCGATACACGCGTGGTCATCTCCACCGTCGGCCCCTACTACCGCCACGGCTTCCCGCTGGTTCGCGAATGCGCCACCCACGGTACGCACTATGTCGACCTCGCCGGAGAGGCGCTCTTCATGCGCGAATCCGCTGATTCCTACCACGACCGCGCCACCGCCAGCGGAGCGCGCATCGTCCACGCCTGCGGCTTCGATTCCGTTCCGAGTGACCTGGGAATGCTACTGCTGGGACAGAGGGCGGCCGAAAATAAAGACACCCTCAAGTCCGCCACCATGATCGTGAAGATGAAGGGTGGGCTCTCCGGCGGCACGATCGACTCGATGCGCGAACAATTCGCCGCCGCCAAGGGCAGCCAGAAGAAGAAGCGGCTGCTGGCCGACCCATACACCCTCTCCCCTGACCGCGCCAACGAGCCGGAGCTGGGCAAGCAGCCAGACTTCGGTGTGGTGCGGGAAAGTGACATCGGGGGTGCTAGCGCTAGCGACGGCAGCGAGGACGTCTGGGCCGGGCCTTTCATCATGGCGGGCTCCAACACGCGCGTGGTACGCCGCTCGAACGCGCTGCTCGGCTACGAATACGGCGATAAAATGCGCTACAGCGAATATCAGTACACCGGCAAGGGGCTGAAGGGGCGCATGCGTGCCTTCACCATGGGCGCAGTGCTCGGCACGGCAGTGACGGCGCTGAACCAAGACAAGCTGCGCACGTTCCTCTCTCGCTGGGTACCTGAGCCCGGCGAGGGGCCGTCTGAGGCCGAACGCGATGCCGGTTTCTTCCACGCTAAGCACTACGGCGTCGGCGCCGGCGGCAGCACGTACACAAACACCATCAGCCTGGACGCCGACCCGGGGTACAAGGGCACGTCCCTGATGCTTAGCGAGGCTGCGCTCACTCTTGTTCTTTGTGACGCCGAACTGCCGACAGGCTCCGCCTACCAAGGAAAAACCGGCGGCGGAGTGCTCACTCCGGCCACCGGCCTGGGGATGCCCTACGTGCGCCGCCTCAGCGACGCGGGCATGAAGTTCAGCGACTAGCTGAACAGGCTCTGCTCGTCGGCTGCCACTCCGTTGACCCGGTTGATGTCCAGGGAGTTCAGCTGGGTCACGTGCTCCGGGGTCAGCTCGTCGAGGGAGGAAACCTGCAGCAGACGCATGGTGCGACGCACCTCACTGGCCAGGATTTCGATGGCGCGATCCACGCCGGCCTCGCCACCGGCCATCAGGCCGTAGAGGTAGGCACGACCGATTAGGGTGAACTTCGCACCCTTGGCGATGGCGGCAACGATATCCGCACCATTCATGATGCCGGTATCCATTGCGACGTCCACGTCCTTGCCGACCTCGCGGACGACCTCCGGCAGCAGCTGGAAAGGAACCGGAGCGCGATCCAGCTGGCGGCCACCGTGGTTCGACAGGATGATGCCGTCAACACCCAGGTCGGCCAGCTTCTTAGAATCCGGCAGGTTCTGCACGCCCTTGACGACCAGCTTGCCCGGCCACATCTCGCGGATGGTCTTCAGGTCCTCGAACTTGATGGAGGGATCCATCGCGGAATCCAGCAGCTCACCGACGGTGCCGCCGGTGCTGGTCAGGGAGGCGAACTCCAGCGGTGGCGTGGTTAGGAAGTCCCACCACCACCAGGGGCGCGGGATGGCGTTGAGCACCGTTCCCAGAGAAATCTCCGGTGGGATGGAAAAGCCGTTGCGGGCATCGCGTAGGCGGTTGCCTGCCACTGGTGTATCCACGGTGAACAGCAGAGTATCGAAGCCCGCCTGAGCAGCACGCTCGACCAGCCCGTAGGAGATCTCACGTTCCTTCATGACGTATAGCTGGAACCAGTTGCGGCCATTCGGGTTGGCCTTCTGCACGTCCTCGATGCTGGTGGTGCCCAGGGTGGACAGGCAGAACGGAATGCCTGCACGGCCGGCGGCACCGGCACCGGCCAGCTCGCCCTCGGTCTGCATAAGGCGGGTAAAGCCCGTCGGTGCAATACCAAAAGGCAGAGAGGACGTACCGCCGAAGACCTCCGCAGTCGTGTCCACATGGGAGACGTCGTTCAGAATTGACGGGTGGAACTCCACGTCACGGAAAGCCTTACGTGCGCGGTTCATGGAAATCTCATTGTCGGCAGCGCCATCGGTGTAGTCGAAGGCTGCAGCCGGGGTGCGACGCTTCGCAATGTCGCGCAGATCCCAAATCGTCTGCGCATTGCTGAGGCGGCGGGCTTTAAAATCCAAGGTCGGCTTCTTGAACTTCAGAAGGTCAAAAATCTCAACGGGGTTTGGAATCTGACGCTTTTGGTGTGCCATCGAGGCTCGCTCTCCTAACAAAGTGTTTTTGGGCTGTGTCCCCGTTCTAGAGGAACTAGGGATCCAACGCGTTCCACGATAGGACGCTTTACTGACTTTCGCCGTGGGGCTCCTGCACACCCTCGCGCGCCATAGCTAAAGAATCTAGCTCGGTAGGCGCTAACTCAGTTCTCCAAAGAACTGCAAAATCCGCTCGCCGATCAGCTGCCGCGACTTCGGCTTTACAAATTGGTGGCCCTCCCCCGGTACCTCCAAGAACTGGGGCGTGCGGCCGTGCGACACCAGCGCGTCATATAGCTGCTGGGATTCCTGCAGTGGGACATTCGAGTCATTCGCCCCGTGGATCAGCAGTACTGGGGTGGTGATCTGCTCGGCCTTGTGCAGTGGGGAGATCTCCCACAGCAGTTCCGCGTCATGCATGGGATACCCGTACTTGGGGGACGCCGCGCTTGCCAGCCACGGCTCCGTCGATTCGTAATACGTTTCGAAACTCGTCATACCGCAGGCATCCACCACGCCCAGGAACATGTCGGGGTAGCGAGCCGCCGCCAACACAGCCAAGAACCCGCCATAACTGCGACCGCCGAGGAATACCCGCCCAGGAGTGCACAAGTTGGCGTCACAAAGGAAAGAAACCGTATCCGCCACATCGTCGATGGCAGCGAAGCGACCATAGCGATCATCGGCGTGGATGAATGCCCGTCCATTGCCCTTGCTACCTCGAATATTGGGAGTAAATACCGTGTAACCAGCGGCAACGATGTCTGCGAGCACATCGTGGTTCGTGGGGCGCGACTGCCCTTCCGGCCCGCCATGCAGGTGCACATACACGGGGCGCTCCGGCGCAGGTTCCTCGGGCAGATACAGCCATCCGGAAAGCTCCAGCCCGTCGCGAGCAGTGTAATAAACCAGCTCGGGCACATCTCCCTGGCGAGCACGCTCATCTAGGCGGTCACTTCGGTTTGGGTCCAGTGGTTCCACGCGCCCGGACTCGAGTCGCAGGATCTCCACCGTCGGCGGCAGATTCGGCCCCTCGACTGTGAGAGCCAGCAATCGGCCTTCGTCGGTGATGGAAAGCCCGGCGGCCACCATGCCCGGCAGCTCCACAGTGCGGCGTACCTGGACGCGCTGTTCGTCGCCCAGGCTTAAAAGCTCCAGATTGGAAATCCCCGCTTGGTTCCACAGGACCGCGGCGGTCGATAGATCCTCACTGATGACGAATTCATCTACGTCGGCCTCGGGATTGCTAATCAACTCTTCCGATTCAACGCACACCGGACGCTCGCCCTCAATATCAACGACCAGCCGCAGCAGACGCCGCCGCTCCGCCCCGTGGTCGGTGACAACCAGAATCACCAGGCGATTATCCGCAATCGGCAGTATCCGCCCGTCCTCCGTCGTCGCGCCTGGTTCCGGTGACAGCAGCGGCATCCACCTGCCCTGCGGGGTGACCAGCAGAAGTTCTCGGTTGCCGCGCGGGCCAACGCGCATCAGGCAATATCCGGCTTCGGCGGCGACCAGCAGCGCATCAATGCGCCGGTCCATCACCAGGTAGCGGGATGTGTTGGGGTTCACCAGACGCGCCTCAGTCATACCGTCGGCGGCCACCGCGTCCATAGCCAGGTTGTCGCGGTCCCACTCCACCAGGCGCGTGCGGGCGTCAAAGGTGTTCCTGAGTGGTGACGCCCCCTGCACCCCAGGGTCTGTAGAAACCGTAAAGGTCTCAAGCTTTTCCGAACCTTTAGGGGATACTTCGCAGGCGATCCACTGCGCGTCCGGGGAATGCAGTACGCGCGTCACAGGGCCCTCTGTAGGCAGTTGGACGGGTCGTTCCTTCCCCACTCCATCCTCGGTGAGGGCCGCCTGAACCGCGTAAGGATAACCACCATCGCGGACAATATAGGCAATGGCGGTGCCGTTGGGCGCAAGCGAGGGGGAAGTCGTATGGCGCATGACTCTAGTATTTTAGCGCAGGCTTCCCCGCCACTGTGACGTGGGTCCCAGCTGGTGGGCTGGTGAAAGTTCACGGCACATCTGGCGCAGAGACTCTATGCTGTGGAGACATGAGCATCTACGTGAACGCCTATTCCACCGTCCGAGCGGACGTGCCCTTCAACGGGCCGGGCGAGCCCGCTATCGCCTCCCGCGCTCTGTGCTTCGAGGAAACCGAGCGACCATTTTTGAAGACCACCGCCAACGGCGCTAGTGAGGATGATGACCAGCAGACCCGTGAGCTGCTGGAACATCTAGAGGGCTTCGAGGGATACGCGGCCGAGCAAGGTCAGCAGCGCTTTGGCAGCTTTAATTCCTATATTCACGCTGTGATGCAGCACATCCATAATGTGCGCCGCCACTACGTCTTCGAGCGTAAAGACGACTTTGATTTTTCCCATCTGGGAGACTTCGCCGACTGGGCTCGTGAGGCGAATGCAGTCTTCTTCCTTTCTGATGGCACTGTGCGCAACGCCGGCGGGGCAGATTTGCTGGATCCAGCCCTGGTCGGCAGCTCTTCTTCTACTGGGGCGCAGGAAAACTCTGTGCCCCGTCACCCGGACTCTGCGGAGCGTATGCGGCGCGTACGCAGTGGCCTTTGGCAGCAGGGTTTCCAGGTGGCGCCGACGTTGCCGCCAGTGCGATCCGAAGGCGAGCTGCTGATCCGCCCGGCCGAGGAGGTTTTCAACCGAGCCGTTACCCTGGCCGTAGTGGCGACGGTCGCAGCAAACGTGCTCAATGGAGAGCCCGTGGACTTCGCCTCCCTCCGCGCTGGCTCCCGCCGTTCCTTCGAACATCTCACCCCCGTGGAGCAGGCCTTCCTTGACCGCGCAGAGACTGCGCAGGCTGGTGCGGACGGAAACCTTGCATACAGTCAGGATCTGCAGGAAGATGCCTACCAGCTGGCCTGGGCGTACACCGCCGCAGAGTTCCTTGCCTGGTCAGTAGGCCTCCTTGACATTGATGTTTTCGGCTTCAACCCCGTTGATCTTCCCGCCCTCCGGGGCGCCCTCCGTGCCGTCGATCGTGAGGGACGCGACGCGAGCGAGCTCAACCTGCGCAGCCTCTCCGAGCTCTGCGATGCCTCAGAGTATGTTTATTCCCTGCGCTGGGTATCCGTGGAGCAACAGACCCAGGCGCCTACTGGCTCTATGTCAACCGGCCCTAGCGTTCTACAGCCCCAGGATCACTCCACGCTGGTAGAACGCCACCGCGCGATCGCCTGGCTCACCGACCCCGCAATCGCATACGACGACGTGGATCTTTCTACCTAAAACGCGCGCGGCCTTATCGGCTGTGCGCCTTAAAGAACGCGGCGACTTCCCCAGTCGCCGTCACGGCATTCGACTTTCTCTCACTCTCAGGGTCACTGGCCGCCGCGCCTGCCTCGCCCGTGCGCTCACCCATCCACGTGTGGCCAGCATCGCCGATGGCTAGGTGAGTGACTTCCATGTTTGGTCCGCAATGCGGCCACTGCACGCGTTGCACAGCATCTGTCACGCGGGTGGAGATCGGCGCACCCACGCAGCGAGAGCGACTTGCATACTGCTGTGCAAACTCAAATGCGCCCAAGTACTCGTCGCCATAGCGCGGGCCACCGCTGTAGTGGATCGTCTGATCCTTGCGTCCATGGATATCCAGAAAAGGGCTTGTCGCTCCCCGCTTGAAACGCACTGTTTCTGGGTGCTTCGGATCTGAGCCCTTCTCTGCGCAGGCTTTCCACGTTCCCGAGTAGTACGCGGCGGACACAGCCGCGAATGCTGCGAATTCATCTGGCATTTCGCAGGCCAATTTGCCCACGAAACCGCCGCCGTTGGACATGCCAGTGGCATAGATACGGTTGGCGTCGATCTCGTAGGTAGACGAGATTTCGTCCAGGATGTCACGGACAAAGCGCACATCCTCTCCCTTTTTCACGCGCGCGTACGGGGCGCCCTCCCATGCACTACCCACTCCCTGTGGGTATGCCACGATCGCATCTTTGCCCGCCAGGCCCGTGTAGCGCGCCATCTGGTCTGCCTGCTCACGGTAGCCATGAAACGCAAAGATCAAAGGGATGGGCTTGCCGGGTTTGGCGGACTTTTCCTTCTTGGAGTACGGCTTTGCACCCTTAGGCACGTTGATGATGTACCGGCGGTCACGGTTGCTGGAATTGACCAGCAGAGTCTTATTCTGCCCTGGCTTCATGACATCGTGGATAGGGCGGAACTTCTTCGGGATACGCGCAACCGCAGGCGTGACCTGCACATTCTGACTGGTAGGCGGGATCGCCACAGCCTCTGTAGGGGCATAGTCCGCGGGTTCTTTCACAGTGTTATGGGCCTGTGGATCCTTATGGGTAGCGTGAGTCAGTTTCTGCACTGTCACGCCCACGCCAGCGGCACAAACCAGGAGGAATGCTGCAAACGTTGTCGCCGCGATTCGGCGGCGGCGGAATTGCTGTTCTGTTGGCCGCCTATGCGCTGCGGCGTCTTCCCTGCGGTGCCTTCCAGCAGGTGCTTCCTCATTGTTCTGGTTATGACGCCGTCTGTTCCCCCGCCAAGAATTTTCCGCAGCGTGCTGAGCGCGGTGCGTGTGTTGAGCGTGCTGCGCCGATTGTGCGCCGTAGCTTCCCGCCTGAGAAAACTCGGCCAGATGGTGATGCTTCTTTCGAGCAGAGTTTCCGCGCTCGCGACGGTGCGCGTCGCGGTTACTGGAGTCGAAAGGTTGGCGGTTCACGTGGACGATTGTTCTTTGCCCTTGCGCTTGTGTCAATCACCGCACCCCGTGTTCAAGATCACTAAGCCGTTCAGTGCGCTAAGGCTGCTACCGCTTAGCGGAAGTCTCGCGCCCCCGCATGTGCACCTGCGATCTCGCCTGCCGGGCGTAACTGAGTTTCCACCTGTTCCAATAGATCTGCCGTCACCGCAGCAGCTCCTTCTGCGTTGTGTACGATCCCTCGCACGACCAGGATCTTCGCATTCAATGCCACTGCCCGCTGCCGCGTCCACAGTCCTGGCGAGACCACAATATTCGCCAGCCCTGTCTCGTCTTCTAGCCCAAAGAACACCACTCCACCTGCGGTCATGGGACGCTGCCGATGTGTCACCACGCCAGCGACGCGCACGCGGGTGCCATTGGGAACGTGCAACAGACTGTCGGCGGTCACCACTGCCGCACCACCTGCATTGCTTGCACCACTTGCACCGTTTGGGCGTCGATGCCACTGGTTCAGATACGAGCGGAGTAACTGCACCGGATGCTCATCAGTTGTTACGCCCGTTGCTTCTAGTTCTGACGCCGCCATCTCAAAAGCACTCATCCCCGGCAAAGCTGGCGCATGTACCCCGGACGTGCCCGGAAGCATTCCGGGGCGTTCGGTCGCAGCCACCCCGGCAGCCCATATCGCCTGGCGGCGGGTCAGTCCGAGACTCCCCAGCGCTCCAGCGCGAGCCAACTTCTCCACTTGAGCCGTGGTCAGGCCAGCCTCTCGCGATAGGTCCTCCACACTGGTGAAACGTCCGAGCCTTTCACGTGCTTCCACAATGCGCCCCGCTACTTCGGCGGAGATACCCTTTACTCCTCCGGCACCACTAAGTCCCAGGCGTATCTGCCCCACCGGCTCAGCGGTGCCGCGCCCTAGCCCATGAACTCCCGTTGGTCGGTTGGAACGTGGGGGCGTCGCTAAGGGAACGACGGCATCGGCCTGCACGGCAGAAGCGTTCACGTCTACGGGAAGAACCTGCACTCCATGGCGGCGAGCATCCGCCAACAGGGATTGTGGCGAATAGAAACCCATCGGCTGTGCCCGCAGCAGCGCCACACAGAACTCCGCCGGGTAGTGATATTTGAACCACGCGGAGTAGTAAACAAGGGAGGCGAAGGACTGCGAGTGCGACTCGGGAAAGCCATAGCTGGCAAAGGCCACGATCTTGTCCCAGAGCCGGTCGGCTATAGCGCCCATAATGCCGTTTTTATTCTTTAACCCCTGGTAGAAGCGCTTTTTCAATCGCTCCATCTTCTGCGGAGAACGTTTTGATCCCATCGCCCGACGCAAGGAATCAGCCTCGGCGCCGGTGAACCCCGCCGCATCCACGGCCATCTGCATCAGCTGCTCTTGAAATAGCGGAATGCCCAGAGTTTTTGTCAGCGCGGGCTCCAGGCATGGATGGTCAAAAGTGACGGGCTCCAGGCCATTGCGGCGGCGAATATACGGGTGCACGGAGCCGCCTTGAATGGGGCCGGGGCGGATCAGCGCTACTTCCACTACGAGGTCATAGAACGTACGTGGCTTCAGACGCGGCAGAGTGGACATCTGTGCGCGGGATTCCACCTGAAACACTCCCACTGCATCGGCGCGGGCAAGCATTGCATAGACCTCCGATTCGGTAGGGTCCAGGCGCCAAAGCTCGATGTTCCGTCCGCGGTGCGCACGCACCTGATCCACCGCATGGTGAAGCGCTTCCAGCATGCCCAGCCCCAGCAGGTCGAACTTCACCAACCCCACGGCGGCGCAGTCGTCCTTATCCCACTGCACCACGGAGCGCCCCTCCATCCGCGCCCATTCTGTAGGTACGACCTGTGCGATAGGACGATCACAGATCACCATTCCCCCGGAGTGGATTCCTAGGTGTCGGGGATGATCCCGCATCTGTTCGGCGAGGTCATAAACAATCTCAGGGGTTTGTTCTGGGTGACGATTCCATGCGTCGATCTGACCCGGCGCGTAGCCGAGAGCCCGGCCAGCATCGCGGATCGCGCCACGGCGGCGATAGGTAATCACGTTTGCCACTTGCGCGGCATTCTCACGTCCATAGCGGGAGTACACGTATTGGATCACCTCCTCGCGTCTTCCCGACTCGATGTCGAGGTCAATGTCGGGCGGCCCGTCGCGTTCCGGGGAGAGGAAGCGCTCAAATAGCAGCCCCGACGCCACCGCGTCCACCGTCGTGATCCCCAGAGCAAAGCACACTGCAGAGTTCGCCGCAGACCCGCGCCCCTGACAGAAGATGTTGTTCTCGTGACAGAAGGAGACAATGTCGTGGACGATGAGGAAGTAACCGGGAAAGCCTAAGTGTTCGATCGTTTCCAGCTCGCGGTCAATGGTGGCCCACGCCTGGTTGGCGGCTGCAGAAGAACCGCGCCGTCCATAGCGCTCAGCTCCGCCGCGGGCGGTAATAGCGCGTAGCCAGGACATTTCCGTGTATCCCTCCGGTACGGGGAAATGCGGCAGGTTCGGCGCAACAAGATCCAGGGTGAAGGCACATTCGCGGGCGACCTGCACGGAAGTCTCGACGGCACGGGCTAGCCACTCACAATCGCCGGCGAGCTGCAGCATCTCCTCCCCCGAGCGCAGCCACGAGCCGCCCACCGGGTGGACGGTCGGCTCTGCGGCAGCGACGTCTGTGCGTTCGCGCAGCGCCGCCTTCGCCCCGGCCAACCGGGAGTGTTTCGGTGTGGCGCATGTAGGGGCACTGCTAACGATCTCACGCAGTCCGTAGTGCATCGCCAGGGCGTGGAGGCGTTCGTTGCGATCGGCATCCGCCGGGTTCATTGTGTGCTGCAACTCGACCACAACATTGGCCGTGCCAAAAAGCTTTATTAACCGCGCTGCCGTGTATGCGCTTGTCGTGCTTTCTGCCCACCGCCAGTCGAGAAGCACGAGCCAGTGGCCGCCCGCTGCCTCTGCTAGCTGGGAGAGGTCGGGGTACCGTACGGAATCTTTGTCGGGGTCGGCCATACGGGCGTCAGTAATAAGGCGACTTAGCCGCACATACCCTTCGCGTCCTTTGCACAGCACCGTGAGCGGCACGTCGAGGCTCAGCTCAGCACCGAACACCGTCGCGAGGTTCGTTTCGCCAGCATCGGAGCTCCCTGTGCTCTCAGCCACCGCCGTTGCGAAGCGCGCTGCCCCATAAAAGCCATCGCGATCTACACATGCAAGAGCACTTAGCCCCAGTTCGCGCGCCGCTGCAACCATTTCCTCGGATTGGCTCGCGCCGCGCAGGAAGTTGTAGGTGTTGCAGGCATGAAGCTCGGCAAAGGCGATTCCGGTTTTTCTTGTTGACGCCCCTTCGCCCCCAGTTACTCCCGTCTCCTCCCCTATTCCTATTGCCCGCAGGTTCCGCAGTCCAGGCCCTTGTCCGGACAGCACGCTTTCGAGCTGTCTCCAACTCAGTGGTGACCCTAGGGAGAAACTCCTGGACTGTGGCTTGCGAGACTCATTAGACACAGGCCAACTATAGAACACATATTCTATTAATGGGTAATATGTGGCCGCTTCCGAAAAAGCTCAAACTAAAACTAGACTAAGTTGTTCATTTTGGTTTAGACTGCTACCTTAATCGCACAGTTCAGCCCGGACGTTCCAAAAAGATCCGGGCCCATGACAATCCAGGAGGATTCCCATGTCCCTTCGCCAAAAGGTTGCAGCCGGAGTAGCTGCGGTAGCTATGGCTTTCAGCCTTTCCGCCTGCGGCGGTGACGATGACACGATCAAGATCGGCACCACCGACCAGGGCCAAAAGCAGTGGCAGGTCTTCGAACAGAAGGCTAAGGAAGAAGGCCTGAATGTCGAGCTAGTTCCGTTCGGCGACTACAGCCTGCCGAACCGTGCTCTGCAGGACGGCGAAATCGTCGTCAACAACTTCCAGCACCTGATGTTCCTGGCTGACTTCAACGTCAACAACGGTTCCAACCTGGTACCGATCGGTGCAACCGAGATCATCCCGCTGGGCGTGTACTACCAGGATCACAGCGAAGTTAAGGACATCGAGGAAGCCGGCGAGGTCGCCATCCCGAACGACCCGACCAACCAGGGTCGTGCCCTCCACGTGCTGGCATCCGCCGGTCTAGTGAAGCTGAAGGACGATAAGGTTCTCTCCCCGACTCCGGCCGATGTTGATGAAAGCAAGTCCAAGGTCAAGGTCACCCCGGTTGATGCCGCCCAGACCGTAACCGCCTACAAGGACGGCACCCCAGCCGTCATCAACAACTCCTTCCTGGAGCGCGGCAACATCGACCCGAAGTCCTCCATTGTCCAGGATGACCCGAAGGCAGAGGCTGCAAAGCCATTCATCAACGCCTTCGTCACCACCGAGGAGCACAAGGACGATGAGGATCTGAAGAAGCTCGTCGACGTCTGGCACTCCAAGGACGTTCAGGATGCGCTGAACGAGCAGTCCAAGGGCACCTCCGTCGAGGTCAAGATGGGCCCAGACGAGCTGTCTAAGATCCTGAAGGACACCGAAAAGCAGATCAAGAAGTAGCTCCCTTCCCTAACCCCCACTCTCAAAAGAGGTTCCCTATGGCTTCAGACGCGCAACCTAGCGTCGACCAGCCCAGTGCCGGCACCACCGGCACGAGCAACACTGGCACGAGCAACACTGGCACAGACATCGTCTTCCGCGATGTGACGAAGGTTTTCAAGCAGGGCAAGAAAGAAGTTCGAGCCCTGCAGGACATCACCACTCATATCCCGGCGGGATCCATCGTCGGCATTATCGGCTACTCCGGTGCAGGCAAGTCCACCCTCGTCCGTCAGATCAACGGCCTGGATCGCCCCACCAGCGGGCAGATCCTGCTGGATGGCCAGGACATCGTTCCCCTACCGGAATCGCAAATGCGCAAGCTGCGCAGCGATATCGGCATGATCTTCCAGCAGTTCAACCTTTTCTCCTCCCGCAACGTGGCAGGCAACGTGGCCTACCCACTACGTCTGCAGGGCATGCCTAAGCAGCAGCGCGAGGAACGTGTGAAGGAGCTGCTGGAGTTCGTCGGCCTTTCCGATAAGGGCAAGGCCTACCCGGAGCAGCTCTCTGGCGGTCAGAAGCAGCGCGTCGGCATCGCCCGTGCGCTGGCCACCAACCCCAGTTTGCTGCTGGCCGATGAAGCCACCAGTGCACTGGACCCCTCCACCACGCGCGACGTGTTGGAGCTCCTCCGCAAGGTCAACCGTGAGCTCGGCATCACCATCGTCGTGATCACTCACGAGATGGAAGTTGTGCGCGCCATCGCGGACTCCGTCATCGTGATGGAGAACGGCCGCATCGTGGAACAGGGCAGCGTTTACGAAGTCTTTTCCAACCCGCAGACGCAGACTGCGGCCAACTTTGTGGCCACTTCCCTGCGCAACACTCCGGACATGGTTGAGGCCGAGGCGCTACAGTCCGAGCACGGTCGCCTCTTCACTGTGACTATGGCCGAGGGAATTGGTTTCTTCGACGCCGTATCCAAGCTGTCTGCTGCAGGAGTGACGGTCAACATCGTCCACGGTGGCGTCACTACCCTTCAAAACCACAGCTTCGGTCGCCTTACCTTGCGCTTGACGGCGCACGATGCCGCCGGCGAGCAGGCAATTGAGGAGTTCCACAGCCATATGCAGTCCTCCACCGAGATTGAGGAGATCCGATGAACACGATGACCCTCGCGCAAATGGATTGGGATCGCTACGGCAACACGTTCCAAAAGGCCATTTTCGACACGCTCTACATGGTCTCGATCACGCTTGTGATCTCCTCGGTTCTAGGCCTGATGATCGGCCTGCTACTGTTTACCACCCGCAAGGGCGGCATTCTGCAGAACCGTGCGGTCTACTGGGTAACGAACTTCCTGGTGAACTTCATCCGCCCGATCCCGTTCATCATCTTGCTGACAGCGATCGGTCCGCTAACTGACCTAGTGGTGCAGAGCCGTATCGGCACCGAGGCCGCGATCGTCGGTATGGTCGTCGCCGCGACTTTCGGCGCTGCCCGCATCTTCGAGCAGAACCTCGTGGCCATCGACCCGGGCGTGATCGAGGCGGCCAAGGCGATGGGTGCCTCGCCGCTGAAGATCATCTTCTCGGTAATCATCCCTGAGGCGCTGGGGCCGCTGATCCTAGGCCTGACCTTTATGTTTATCGCCATTGTCGATATGTCCGCCATGGCGGGATACATCGGCGCCGGTGGCTTGGGTGACTTCGCGATTGTCTACGGTTATCGCTCGTTTAATGACGCCGTAACGTGGACGACCGTTGCAGTAATCATCGTCATCGTGCAGATCGCGCAGCTGGGCGGAAACTGGCTATCGAAGAAGATCATGCGCCGCTAGTTAGCGACGAAACCCCGGGTGCTAGTTCAAATCTGAACTGCCCCGGGGTTTTTCTATGGGTTTAGAACTCCGCGTCCCACGTCACGGTCTGTTTGGGCTTCTTGCCGCAAGAGGGAACGGATGTACCACCCGAGCGCGAAGTCAGGCGCACCGTGATTTCTTTATGTGCACCAGCTTCGTCGGTAACGCGCACAATGCGCACCTCGGTGCCAGCGTCCGTGGCTTCAGCCTCGGCTGCTTCCGGCTTACGAACGTGCATCGTTGCCAGTTTGACGGGGCGGCCTTCTTTAGACATCTTCTCCGCGACGGCAAGCTCCGCGACCTGCCCAACCGGATCCCACAGCCCGCGGCCACGGCAGCCTTCCAGCCACAGTTCGCCCTGCTTGGCGCGTTCCAGCATGCTGCGAGCTCCGGCAGTGCCGAGTCGGCCATAGGAGTAGTTGGTCGGCAGCAGAATCATGGAGGGGGCAAAGCGATGCCCCTTGGTGTGGGAGGATTCCCAGACTATTTCTCCGTATTCGGCGGTGAGCTCGTCGGCGACAGGACGGCCGAATACTGCGCAGCATTTGTCGCGTTTGCCGTGAGTACACACCAGTAACAGCGGACCGTCGATGCGCTGGCCGCCGGCTGCGCCGGGAGCGCTGAGGTCAAGATCGAGCAGTGCCTCCGGACCGGATATCTGCAGACTTTCGAGAATGGGCGTGGGATCATCGCCATAGCCCTCGGCCCAGCTGATGTAGAGCTGGCGGGTGGGGTTGGCGGCACGTTGCTGGCCTTCCCGGCCGGGACGCCGGATGAACTGCAGCTGAGCATTGTTTTCTGCGAGGAATTTCTCAATTTTTGTGCTGAGCTCCTTCCCCAAGGCATCGCCGTCGAGGATATCGTGCCCCCAGGCGGTGAGGTGCTCCAGGGCAAGGACCAAGCGACCCGGCTTAGCGGTGCCAGGAAGAGTCTCATCGGTCCGTTGGGAGCACATGTCCGCGTAGACTCCGCCTAAGGTGTCAGCGCTGGTTTTGAGCTGTCCGGCCTGGGCGTTTCTAGTTGTTGGCATGTTATCTAGAGTAGCAAGTTACGGGGGCATAGCTTTGCTAATAGGTGGCTTCGATCCGCCATTGTTTCCCTTTGCACACCAGTAGAAATGCCTGTTCGCCCGGCGCGTCATGACGGGTATTGCGCGTTTCCTCCTCACGGGGTGACATCCGGGCAGAGATCTGCAGTCGGGCATAGCGCTTCCCCTCTGCCCACCAGTGTTCATCAACGGGCCAGGGGCCAGCCCAGCCGGTGATGTGCAATCGTCGGCCACCCCAACGCAGAGTTTCCGGTGGTGCGCTCATCAAACCCCGGCCTGTAACGTGCACTGGATTCTCGTGGCGGTCCAGTAGCGTCAGTCGTGCTGCGGGGTGTGCGGCGCTGGGGTTGCAGGCGTCACGTGATCCGGGTGCCCCGATCAAGCCGGGCAGGGGGTGCAGGAGCTGACCTTCCCACTGGCGAGTAGTCAGGGCGGTAATGGCCTCTGGGTCGTCTTCTCCATAGGGAACGGTAACGATGCGCCGCGCCACTGCACGACCGCCGCGGTGGATGGGACGCAACACACGGTTCATACCAATCAACGCTTGTGCCCGTCCGGCGGCAGCCCGCGCGGCCCGGATGCCTTCGTCTGGTCCACCCCATAGTGGCGCGGCGAGGCTCCCTGCTGGGACGGTTTCCACGGGCACAAGCTCAATGCATGTGACACCAGCGGTGCTATCCGCCCAGTCGAACCCAGCATCAGCCCCAACATCAGCACCCGCGTTAGCTCCCGCACCTGCTCGCAGGCGGGTGAGCCAACCGTCGAGTTGCCAGCGCACTCGCTGGGCTGTGTCTTGTTCCGAGAGGGGCTCACGGCACCGCCAGAGCCGCTCAATAACGGTCGGCCCAGCATAGCCAGCTGGGGGTTCCAAGTAGGCCCGCACAGCCAGGCGCAGGCAGGCCTCCCCCGCTGCGAAGAGCTTATTATGCAGCGCAGTGGCCACATGCCGGGCAATGAAAGCGGCGGTTTCAGTGCGGGCGATAGGCTCCTCTGCTTCGTAGCGCAGTTCTAATTCTTCGCGGCGTCGTCGGGGCGCGACATCCCTATCCACATGGCCACTGGCAATGCGGTGCCAGGTCACGGCCTCCTGCCCGAAACGCGCTGCTACGTCTGCCCGTGGAAGGTCGGCAAAGTCTCGCATCGTACGCAGCCCCAACTGCTGCAACGTAGCGCTTAGCTGTACGGGGGCGCGCAGCTCCGGCTCAATTCCCAACACGTCGATCGGTAGTTCGGCGATAAACTCTGTGCTCTCTCCCGGAGGGATAGTCCTGCCCAGCCGTGCTGCCCATACCGCCGACACCAGGTCGTCGGCCACCCCTGCCATACAGTCAGCGTGAATCCGTGCGGCAGCGTCCAGCAACTTTTCCACCGCAGTGTCCTCGTCACCGTAATACCTGGATAGTGCATCCACAGGGAAGGCCAGTAATCCTGGTCGCAGGGTCTCCACCATCGCACTAACGTCCTGCAGTGCGTTCAGTACATCCTCGTGTACCGCCGCTTGCCGGTTCGGATCATCCGCAGCCACGTTCAACTGTGGATAGGCCGCCAACGCGTGACGCTGCTTCATACCGATCTTGACGCCGTGGCTCCGCGCAGCCGCGTTGCAAGCCAGAACTCGGTAGTCCGTAATCACCGCAGCAGGCGCCAACACATCCCACCCATGTGATTGAGCCTGAACATACACCGGCCAATCCGGAAACCACAGCACAGCCACTCGTACATTGCGGGGCGCCTGTGTTGCGCTCCCTGCTGTGCTACCCGAGGCTCTCCCCACTGCTCTACCCAGAGTGGGCATAAGTCACGCCTTCTATACCTGCTGCATCTGCTGCGCCTGTATCCACAACATTCTCAGCACCAATCGTCGCCTGCACTGTACGTGGCGGTTGGGCCTTCCCCCACACGCGTCCCTCGATCGCCACGGCGCGGATCCGCCCACCACCGCGGCGCAACCCTTGCACACCACATACGTGCAGATCCACATGCATCCTCGCTTGTGGCCACGCCTGCCCACACACCAGCAGGGCGCATTCGCTTTTCCGCAGCCGTGCCTCCACCGGTCGCATAAAAGTCGCACTCACAGCACCGCTCTGCCCGCCGGCTGCGAACAGCACCGCATCCATCCCCTCTACCAGCGTCCCTAACACCGCTGCGGTATGTGGTGTGGAGTCTGGTACGAGCACTAGCCTTTCCACATCCCCACCAGCAGCAGCCACTGCCGCAATCGCCAGTCGCGGATAGTCCACCACCGCCACGCACATCCCCTGCGCTGTGAGATGTGCGAGCATATCCACCAATACTGCGGGACAGTCCGACACCTGCGTTGCCTGCCCGCGCGCCACCCCACCGCCCGGTAGGTGCTCGGCCAGCCACTGCGGCACCGGCGCAACACGCACATTGTCTTTTCTTTGTGACGCCTCGTTCCCCGTCGGCACTACCTCCAGTACCGAAGCGCTGGAAATACCGGATGTCAGAGCGCCTCCAGATTCGATCTGCCGCATCTTGTGCCGCAAACTGGCGATCGTCGTTGCCTCCACCTGCCGTGTAGTCTGCTTTCTCGCCTGTGTTTCGGCCTGAGCCATACCCGTCACCTCCCTTCCCTGTTCCACCGCAACATGTTCTAGGCATCTTCTATCAGTGCCCGTGGACATGGCTGCACAACCAACAACACATATTAGAACACGTGTTCTATCTTGATGGTTGCGAATATATCCCTCCCCTAAAGAGACGTCAAACACGCGACTAAAGACGCAGGCCGGAAGGGGCGGAGAAGGTGGCGTCACCTAGAATGGGCAGTCATGAGCTCCAAAAACCGCAACGAGCCCGTCATTACCCCACCTACCGTCGTGCGCGCCATTGGGTCGGCACTTTTCGGCCTAGCGGTAGGCATCATGGCAGCTCCGCTAGCGCCTGGCTTTCAGGTCATTGTCTTGGTAGCCACCGTCGGTGCAGCGCTGTTGCTAACGTTTAGCCACCCATATCGCAGGCAGGTGCGCGAAGAAGTAGAAAAACGCGGCGAGCGCTATCGCACCAGCGCATCGCAGGTTGCGCCACTATTCCCACTGTGGATCGCCCTCATGGCGATACCGCTACTCAATACTCGCTCGTGGGCGTTGATGGCTATCGCGTGGGTTATCGCAGGAGCATACACCTGGTTCGTTTACCCACAGATCGACGGCACGGCGCACATCAAGCCAATCGGTACGGCCAAGAAGAAGCGCTAGTACACAAGAAACAGCCCGCCCCCACCATGCGGCGGAGACGGGCCGAAAAGTTCTCGGCTTTAAGTTAAGAGCCGGAGATCGAGGAGCCGGAAGCACCCGAGCCAGACGGAGCAGTGCCCTTCTTCACGACAATCGGAGTGCCATTGTCGAAGACCTTGTAGTTATTAACCACAGCACCAACCTTTAGTCCAGCACCGTTCTTGTAGGTGCCTTCCTTCTCTGGAACCTTCCACGTGAAGTCCAGCAGCAGCGGAGTGGCCGTATCAACAGTGGGCTTGTGCTTGATCAGCAGCCCTTCCTCCCAGGAAACATGAACCTCGGTCTTGTCCTTGTTCTGAGTCACTGCATACTCGCTCTGCCCCAGCTCGTGGACAGAGTCACCGCCGATCAGACTTCCCTTAATACGCTCAACCTTGAGCAGCTGGAACCCCTTAGGCATCCACTCAATAATCTCGTTAACGGTGGTCTTACCCTTGACGCCCTGAACCTCAACGCGAGTCTTTACAGTAGCCCCCGGAGCAACGGTAGTCGCACCGTGAACCTGCTTGTACAGATCAACATTAAAGGCCGGACCGCCAAGGTTACCCAGCTTAACCTTGGCACCCTGCGGAACATCCAGATCCTTCTTGCCACCAAGGGAGCCAACCAGTCCACCTAGGGAACCAGCCGGAGCTGCAGAAGCAACACTTACCCCACCGAAAGCCAATGCAGATGCTGCAGCGATGGCAGTTGCGCTACGAACAAACTTGGAAGTCATAGATATGTACCTTTTCTATGGGAAATGCGAAATAGAAATAAAAACCCAACTTTTGCATAGCCATGCAAAATGACTATGCGGTACAGCTTAACCTAGTTTGAGGCGCAAAATAAGAATTCCGGAAGTTTTTCTTACTCCCACTCAATGGTTCCCGGCGGCTTGCTGGTTACATCCAGCACAACGCGGTTTACTTCCTCCACCTCATTAGTGATACGCGTCGAGATTTTCTCCAGCACATCGAAAGGAATGCGCGTCCAGTCCGCAGTCATTGCATCTTCACTGGACACCGGACGCAGCACGATCGGGTGACCATAGGTGCGCCCGTCGCCCTGCACGCCCACGGAACGCACATCTGCCAACAGCACCACCGGGCACTGCCAGATCACGTCATCCAAGCCAGCGGCAGTCAGCTCCGCGCGGGCAATCGCGTCGGCAGCGCGCAAAGTCTCCAAACGCTCCTCGGTTACCTCACCGATGATGCGGATGCCCAAGCCTGGTCCCGGGAATGGCTGGCGCGCTACGATTTCCTCCGGCAGACCCAACTCGCGACCCACTGCACGTACTTCGTCCTTGAACAGCAGGCGCAGTGGCTCTACCAGCTCAAACTCCACATCGTCCGGCAGGCCGCCGACGTTGTGGTGGCTCTTGATGTTTGCGGTACCAGTGCCTCCACCGGATTCCACAACATCCGGGTACAGAGTGCCCTGTACCAGGAAGTCCACACTGGCCCCCTCCGGGGCATCGGCCAGCACACCGGCAACGGCGCGCTCGAAGGAGCGGATAAACTCCGCGCCAATAGCCTTACGCTTTGCCTCTGGTTCGCTCACACCGGCCAATTTGTTCAGGAATGCCTCGCGCTCATCCACCGTCACCAGCTTCGCGCCGGTGGCAGCCACAAAGTCCTTCTCCACCTGCTCGCGCTCACCGGCGCGCAGCAGGCCATGGTCTACGAATACGCATGTCAGGCGATCACCGATTGCGCGCTGCACAAGCGCAGCGGCCACCGCGGAATCCACGCCTCCTGACAGGGCACAAATCGCGCGTCCTTCGTCGCCGATCTGCTCGCGTACCTGCTCGATAAGCTGCTCGGCAATGTTGCCCGCGGTCCACGTCGGCTCCAGGCCTGCGGTCTCCAGCAGGAAGCGGCGCAGCACCTCCTGCCCCTTCGGAGAGTGCAGCACCTCTGGGTGGTACTGCACACCCGCCATGCGCTTTTCCGGGCATTCGAAGGCAGCCACCGGCGCACCCTCGGTGCGGGCGGTCACGGTAAAGCCCTCCGGGGCCACAGATACGGAGTCGCCGTGGCTCATCCACACCTGCTGGTTACTGCCCATGTCTGCGTGGAGTACGCCAGCTTCCGATTGAATCTGCAGCTCGGTACGTCCGTATTCACGCTGGCCGGTCTTTGCAACGGTGCCACCCATGGCCTGAGTCATCGCCTGGAATCCATAACAGATACCGAATACCGGCACGCCCAGTTCCAACAGTCCGGGTTGAAGCGAGGGGGCGTCATCCGCGTAAACAGAAGAAGGACCACCGGAAAGAATCAGAGCCGCAGGGTTCTTCGCGGCAACCTCTTCGGCAGACATGGTGTGCGGGATGACCTCGGAATACAGGTTAACCTCGCGCACACGGCGGGCAATGAGCTGTGCGTATTGCGCACCGAAATCCACGACAAGCACGGGCCGTGGAGCGGCGGCAGCTGGGTCTTGTTGAGTCACAGTTCCTAACCTTAACGCACGTCCACCCCGCGCAGCACACCGGTGGCGCTACCCCCGGTTATCCGCGAAACGCTGCTTGTACCAATCCATCGACGGCGGAGAGAAAATCAGCGCCAACGATACCGCTGCCACCACCCCGAAGATTGCCGCCAGCCAGAACACTCCCGACTGGATCACCGTAATCGTAATCAGCACCAAAGTGACGTGCGTGAGCACCAGCCCCGACACACCCCATGTGCGCCCCTGAATAATCATCGCCCCGAACAACACGAAGGCGAAGAAATACAGCCCCACCATCACGCCAGTCGCGCCGACGTTCATCTTCACTGTCTCGTCGCCATGCTGCGGCTGGTAGCCCAGGTAGAGCACGATCGTGGCGATGATGCCGATCACGCCGATTATTATTGACGCCCACGACAGCACCGCTAGTTGCATCGGCAACCGGTCAGTTGTGCGCTGCCACCACTGGGAAATCTTCATGCGGATCAGTTATGTTCTTTCTTTTTCTTAGCGAACGACCAGGTCGACCTTTTGGAAGCTCTTGATATCCGTGTAGCCACACTTTGCCATCGAGCGACGCAGAGCACCGATAATATTTTCATCGCCAACTGGGTTGGAGGTCGGACCAAAAAGCAAGGTCTTCAATGGCTGTGGCTCACCCAGGCCAACTTCTTCCACCACACCGCGCGGCAACTGCGGGTGACCTGCAGTGGATGGCCAGTACCAGTTCGGGGCGCCTGCAGAAGCTGCGGTAGCCAAGGGCAGGCCCAGAGACACCGCATCAGCGCCGCAGGCGATGGCCTTTGCCACGTCGCCGGAACGGGTCAGCGAAGAGTCGGCGATGATGTGCACATAACGGCCACCCGTCTCATCCAGGTAGTCACGACGCGCAGCAGCCGCATCGGCGATGGCAGTAGCCATCGGCACATCGATACCCAGGGACTCGTTATTGGTGGTGTGGCCGGAGCCAATGATCACACCAGCGGCGCCCGTGCGCATCAAGTGCATTGCGGTAGTGTAATCCACCACGCCGCCGGCGATGACTGGAATGTCCAGGCTGCCGATGAACTCCTTCAGATTCAGTGGCTCACCATCGCGGTGCACGTGCTCGGCGGAGACCAAGGTTCCCTGCACCACCAGCAAATCCATACCGGCCTTAATCAGCACCGGAGCTAGTTCGCGGGCGTTCTGTGGGGAAACTCGGACGGCAAAACGCACGCCCGATTCCCGCACCTGGTTCAGGCGCTCCTGCAGCAGATCCACATTGAGCTCCAGGGAATGCAGGCGCTGTAGCTCCGCGTTGGCGCCGAAGATACCGGAGTCCGAGGTGGCGTCCACACCTTCCTCGTCGAACAGGGCAGCATCGGCTTTTTGGGCAGCTTCAACGACCCCGCGCAGGGCAGCGTCCAGATCTTCCACGCGACCCCACAGGCCTTCGGCGTTGATTACTGGCAGACCGCCCAGCTGGCCGAACTCGATAGCGAATTCAGGAGTAACGATCGAGTCGGTCGGGTGGGACATCAGTGGAATATCGAACGAATATGCATCGATCTTCCACGACGTGTCTACATCGTGCGAGCTGCGGGTACGCCGCGAGGGAACGATGTCGATCTGGTTCAGGCCATACACCCGGCGCGCGGTGCGCGAGCGTCCGATGTCCACATATTCCTGCATGAGGGTGTCACTCCTAAAAAGTGTGCTCTGACTAGCTAAGGCTGGGTTTTAGCGATTCGGGTTGTAGTTCGGAGCTTCCATGATGCCCTGCACGTCGTGCGGGTGGGACTCACGCAGGCCTGCACCGGTGATGCGTACAAATCGTGCGTTCTGCAGCTCCGAGATCGTCGCCGCGCCCGTGTAGCCCATCGCTGCGCGCAGGCCACCGACCTGCTGGTGCAGGATGGAGCTGATGGAACCGCGGAAGGGGACGCGCCCCTCGATACCTTCCGGCACCAGCTTCTCCTCGGACTTCACATCTGCCTGGAAGTAACGATCCTTGGAGTAGGAGCGCTTCTCGCCGGTAAGGCCGCGCCCTTGCATCGCACCCATGGAGCCCATGCCGCGGTAGCGCTTGTACTGCTTGCCGTTGATGGTCACGATCTCACCGGGGGTCTCAGCGGAGCCGGCGAGCATGGAGCCCAGCATGACGGTGGATGCGCCGGCGGCCAGTGCCTTGGCGATGTCCCCGGAGAACTGCATGCCACCGTCGGCGATGATCGGCACGCCTGCCTTCTTGGCCGGCACGGAGGCCTCCATGATGGCCGTGATCTGCGGAGCACCAACACCGGCAACGACGCGGGTGGTGCAGATGGAGCCGGGGCCAATACCGACCTTGATAGCGTCAGCGCCTGCCTCGATCATGGCCTGTGCGGCCTCGCGAGTAGCCAAGTTGCCGCCGACGACGTCGACGCGGTCGCCGAACTCCTTCTTCACGCGGGAAACCATGTCCAGCACGCCACGGTTGTGTGCGTGGGCGGTGTCGACAATCAGCACGTCCACGCCAGCATCTACGAGGCTGCCAGCACGGGTCCATGCATCTTCGCCAGTACCAATGCCTGCAGCGGCCAGCAGGCGACCAGAGGAATCTTTGGCAGCCAGCGGGTACTGCTCGCGCTTTGCGAAGTCCTTCACCGTGATCAGGCCAGTCAGCTTGCCTGCACCATCGACGATGGGCAGCTTTTCCACCTTATGCTCAGACAGCAGGCTGAGGGCAGCTTCGGCAGATACGCCTTCCTGGGCGACAACCAGCGGCATGGGGGTCATGGCTTCGGAGACCTTGCGGCTGAAGTCAGTCTCGAAGCGCATATCGCGGTTCGTGAGGATTCCCACCAGCACGCCTTCATCGTCCACCACAGGCAGGCCGGAGATGCGGTAGCGAGCGCATAGCTCGTCCACCTGTTGGATGGTCATGTCCGGAGAAGCAGTGATTGGGTCGGTAACCATACCGGCCTCGGAGCGCTTCACGATTTCTACCTGCTGTGCCTGGTCCTCGATGGAGAGGTTGCGGTGCAGCACGCCGATGCCACCGTGGCGAGCCATGGCTACTGCCATGCGAGCTTCCGTCACCGTATCCATTGCCGCGGAAGCCACGGGAATGTTCAAGTTGATGTTGCGGGTGAACTGGGTGGCGGTATCCACTCCGGAGGGGATCACTTCAGACGCTGCGGGCAGCAACAAGACATCGTCGAAGGTCAGTCCGACCAGAGCAACCTTGTTGGGGTCGTCGCCACCGGTGGAAACTGGGTAGGTGTTCGCGTTCATCTCAGGGTTTGTCACGGGTTGCCCGACCTTCCTTTAGAATTTTCTGCTACTCAAACTCACCGGGATTGCTCACCAGGGAGTTCTCGCCGTCTTCTCGCCGATGTACTACAGAATAACCCCTTGAGGCGCATTTTTGTTTCCCGGGGTTGGGTACTGACCCTGGCTCGAATCCAATCGTGTTTTTGCTTTCCACCACCGACCACAGGGTACGGTGTTGATGTGAGCTTTAACCACGATCAAATGCCGCCGGATCCTTTCGCTGATGATCCCAATGACCCAGCGTCTTTCCTGGATCCTGACGAGTTCGACGGAGCTGTGCCGCCGCTGTCTCCCGACGAGGTTCAGGCTCTGCGGGAAGATCTGAAAAATGTCCGTGATTTCCGCAAGCTGCTGGAGCCCCGTGGGATTCGTGGCGTGGCGATGTTGTGTGAGGACTGCGAGGATACGCACTTCTACGATTGGGACATCATCGAGTCGAATATCACGACGATGCTCAACAATGAGCTTGTCCCTGTGCACGAACCATCGGCACAGCCAAATCCAAATAATTACGTGACCTGGGATTATTGCCTGGGCTACGCGGACGCTATCGATTTCGCGTTCCACGGCCTGCGCCCGCCGTTTCTGTAGGGGTAAGTAAGTTAGCTGCCCTCAATCGGAGCTGGGGCATCTACGGGCGCGCTATAGCCATCCAATGTAGGTCGTGGCTCTGGGTGCGACACCGTGGGTTTGGCGGTCGGCGTCGGCTTCTCCGGGTGAGGCGTAGCCACTGGCTCACTGGGCTTCGTAGGCGCGATCGGGCCGACTGGCAGACCTGGCTCCGGCTGCATGGAGGATTCAGTTCCGCCCAGAATAATAGTGGTGGTCGGGATTTCCTCCACGGTGGTGAGCGGAGCTCGGGACTCGGTGACAGTAGACTTGTCCGCCTCGTCCTTTTCCTTTTTGTCTTTCTTATCCTTTTCGCGGTCTTTATCGTCGCGGTCGGTCTTATCTGCGATGTTCTCTTCCTTTAGGACGCCCTCTTGTCCGCCGGAGACATCTTCACCGACACCACTGGAGTTCAGCGCCTCGGCTGCCCCCCTCTCGGCCGATTCCTCGTGCTTTACATGTGCTCCTTGGGAATTGGAATACGCCGCATACCCTAGGCCGCCAACCGCCAAAGCGGCAGCCACACCACCGGCTACCAACATGCTGGTCAAGGACACGCCTCCCGCTGCTGCGGCTTTCGCACCTGTGCGCAGCAAACGAGAATTCTGGCCGGTCGTACCGTCAGCCAACTCGGGTTCTTCGTCCGGGAAGAGGAAGCTTACGTCCGGTGCGGGTGGAATATCCCGATGGAGCGCTTCGCGGGTCGCAACCAGCTCGGCAAACAATGGATCGTTGGAGTCGAAGCTTTCAGTTTCCGGGATCGACTCCCCCCGACCGATCGCATCGAGAATGCGATCCAAGTCCAGGATCGAGGAGAAACTCTCCTCGTCTCCCCAGAAGTCGTCATTCTGTGCCATGGCGTTAAACCCTTTTCTTTATTGAAATCACTTGAAGGTAACTACCTACTTTGGATGATCCCGTGTTTCTTCAGCTTCGCCACTGCCCTATGCTGCGCTACCCGGACGGCGGTGGGCTTCGATCCTACAATCTCCGCGGTCTCTTCCGCTGTGTAGCCGTGCACCACGCGGAGGAGAAGAATTTCTTTTGATTTCTCACTCAGAATATCGAGCTTTTTAACCAAGTCGTTACACGAATCCTGACTCAAATACACCTCTTCGGGGGAATCCTGGAAAGATTCTTCCTCCGGAAGCTCCTCCGCCGGATCGGACATGTCCCGCTGACGCGAGCGATAGGCGTCCGTAATCTTGTTCCGCGCCACTTGGTAGACAAAAGCCATAAACGGCGCGCCGGTGTCTTGATAACGTGGCAGCGCCTTAGCTACCGCGATGCACACGTCCTGAGCGACATCCTCCGGCGTCGGATAGCCATGAGAGCTCAGCTTACTACGGCAGAATACGACCACCCTGGGGTAAATGAGCTTAATAAGGTCATTAGCCGCCCGGCGGTCCCGTGCAATGGCCGCCGGCAGGAGATCTTGAATCTCCTTATCAGCATTCCAAGCTGCCGCCATCGCCTCTTCTCCGTCAAGCTTTCGAACGTCAATACCAATGTGGGTTGAAACTATCACACCGCGCCGACAGCCCCGGATCGATTAGGGAGGGACTGTTCGAATACTCCTCACACGCGTGCAATCAATTAAACCCGACCCATGTTCCCACATTTCCTGAGTTTCCCGATCTTTACCTCCCACTGTCTCCCCATCTCCTCCCCTCCTCTTCCTTTCCTCTCTCTTCTAGCTCAGCCACACCGGAGCTGCGCACCCGCAGTAGGAAACAGCAGTACGGGATTTTTCTTAGCCCCCTTTGGGGGAATCTGGGCGTGGCGACGAAACAAGTTAATCAATTGTTCAACTAATCGCATTTCCGCAGGTTAGTAGCTACAGACTTTCGGAGAATGTATAGCAAAACAGCTTTCCGACACCCGCAGGGCACCAACCCTTTACCTAAAATTTACTTAAGGATTGGAACCTCTCTGACGTCACTACAAGTGAGCATCTGACTTTTTCACGAGGAGTTTCCACCTAATGCCACAGCCCAGCCAGCTTCCGGGACCAGCATCGTCGACTTGGGAATGGCAGCTTCACGGCGCATGCCGTGGAGCCGATTCTTCCGTCTTCTTCCACCCGGACGGCGAGCGTGGCCGTGCTCGCGCCATGCGTGAACACCGTGCCAAGGCCATCTGCCGCGAGTGCCCTGTCATTGAGCAGTGCCGTAACCACGCCCTCAGCGTGGGCGAGCCCTATGGCATTTGGGGTGGCCTCAGTGAATCTGAGCGCGACGCAATCTTGCGCCCCACTTCCCGCAACCGTGGCCGCCGCGTAGCCTCCTAAGGCCACTACGCCACATCTTTTAAGCTTCACAATCATCCACGCTGTGCACAACGCAAAAAGAGGATGCTTCCCAACATCCTGGGAAGCATCCTCTTTTTGTTTATCTGCCTTGCTAGCTTTAGGCAGGTTCGCAGTGGTTAGTGCACGTGGCCTGCGTGTGCGCCTGCATTAGCAGCAGGCTCTGCAGGCTTATCCACCACAGCAGTTTCGGTGGTCAGCACCATGCGGGCAACGGACGTTGCGTTCACCACCGCAGAGTGGGTGACCTTAACCGGATCAATAATTCCCTGTTCCAGCAGGTTGCCGTACTCCAGGGTAGCGGCGTTAAAGCCAGAGCCATTCGGCTGCTCGGCGGTACGGGCAACTACTACAGCACCGTCGAGACCGGCATTGTCCGCGATCCAGAACGCTGGACGGCGCAGGGCGCGAGCCAAGGAGCGCAGGCCGATACTTTCGTCGCCTTCAGCCTGGCGAGACATCTCTTCGATCTCGGTAGCGATCTGCACCAGCACGGAGCCACCGCCAGCAATTACGCCTTCCTGGCTCGCAGCACGGGCTGCGTTGATCGCATCCTCGATGCGCAGCTTGCGCTCGTTAACCTCGGTTTCAGTTGCGCCACCGGCACGGATGACAGCAACGCCACCCGAGAGCTTTGCCAGGCGCTCCTCGAACTTCTCCTTATCCCAGGAGGAGTCGGTGCGCTCAATGTCACCACGGATCTGGTTGCGACGTTCTTCGACAGCCTCTGCAGAACCAGCACCATCGACCAGTACGGTCTCTTCCTTGGTGATGTTCACGCGACGCGCGGTGCCCAGCTGCTCCAAGGTGGTCTCGGAGAGCTTGTGTCCCAGCTCGCTATCGATAACGGTAGCGCCGGTGACGATTGCCAGATCGTCCATGAATGCCGCACGACGATCGCCGAAGTACGGAGACTTCACTGCGGCGACCTTCAGCGACTTGCGGATGGCATTCAGCACGAGCATCTGCAGCGGCTCGCCTTCGATATCCTCCGCCACGATCAACAGCGGCTTACCGGAATTAGCAACCTTCTCCAGCACCGGCAGGAAGTCCGGAAGGGAGGAGATCTTCTCGCGCACCAGCAGGATCAGTGGGTTCTCCAGCTCTGCGTGGCCGGTCTCCTGATCCGTGACGAAGTACGGGGAAAGGTAGCCCTTGTCGAAGGAGACACCCTCGGTAACGATGGACTCGTCTTCGATGGACTGCGACTCCTCAACCGTCACAACGCCGTCCTTGCCCACCTTGTCAAAGGCATCGGCAACCATGGCACCGATCTTCTCGTCGCGAGAAGAAACGGTGGCGACGTTGGCAATTGCGGCATTGTCTGCAACCGGCTGCGCCAGCTCGCGTAGGAGGTCCAATACACGCTCGGTCCCCTTCACGATGCCGCGGTTCACAGCGATCGGGTTAGCACCTGCCGCCACGGTACGCAGCCCCTCGTTAATGAGGGCCTGAGCCAACAAGGTGGCGGTGGTAGTGCCGTCTCCGGCGATGTCATTGGTTTTGATGGCGACGGACTTCACCAGCTGGGCACCCAGGTTCTCGAAGGGGTCCTCCAGGTCAATGTCGCGCGCAATGGTCACGCCATCGTTGGTTACGGTCGGGCCACCGAAGGCCTTATCCAGCACGACATTTCGACCGCGCGGGCCTAGGGTCACCTTCACCGCGTCCGCCAGGGCGTCCACGCCCTTCTGTAGGCCTTCACGGGCCTCTTGATCAAATGCGATGAGTTTAGACATGCAGCTACCCGCTTACTTTTCGATGACTGCGAGGATGTCGCGCTGGCTCAGCAGCAGGTACTCCTCGCCGTTGTACTTCAGCTCGGTGCCGCCGTACTTGGAGAAGACGACCGTGTCGCCTTCCTTTACATCCATCGGGATGCGATCGTCGTCATCTGCCCAGCGGCCGGGGCCAACTGCGATGACGGTTGCCTCCTGCGGCTTCTCCTTTGCGGAGTCAGGGATGACCAGGCCGGATGCGGTGGTCGTCTCAGCTTCAACGATCTGAACGAGGACGCGGTCCTCAAGGGGCTTGATGTTGACGTTAGCCACGATTGAATACCTCCGTGTATTCGAGCTGTAGGTTTCACTCTTGTGAACTGTTATGCCGGTTGGTTTTCCAGATACAGCCGTCGTCGCGGGTGAACAACTGTGAGTCAAACAACCTATCTGGCACTCTACCCTCGCAAGTGCTAACGCTCAACAAACCCCGGTGCTAAACACCCTTGGTCAGGTTAATGACCGCGTTGTGCCATAGCTCGTAATCCTTGGCATTATCCGTCTTGTAGTTCTCAACCGCGCGGATGCCGTTGTGGATAGACTCGATATCTTCGTCCGTCAGGTCTTCGCCTTCGTCGCCGACGAAGAGTACCGGGCCGATGATCGCGCGAGCCGGATCAGAAATGAAGCTGGAATCACCAGTCTCCTGCTCCTTACGCCCCATCGAGGCCAGTGGGTTCGGCTCCGGGTTCTCAACCTTACGCGCATCAGAGGAGTAAATAGCAGCGACCGTCAGACCGCTCTCCACGAACACCACGTGCAGGCGATCGTGCTCGCTACCGCCCAAGACATCGGCGGCCTCTGAAAGATCAATGTCGAGTTCCCGCGCCTGAAGATCGGGCGTGACCAGCATGCTGCGTGCCATTGTGAGCTCCTAACTCGTGAGTTTATTGATGCCGCTGAACCTGTCTACACGGCACCGGATGAAGTCTCCCAAGAAACCAAAGGAAGAAGAATCTGTGAATATTTACACAGTCAAGACACATTTTGCCAGCAAACTAGGGATTCCGCAGGATAGGCTCTTCCACGTCAAGTGCGGGATCTGTAGGCGTCGACAAACCACTCGGCTCCTCCCCTGCAGCAACCAGACGCGCGGCCAGTGCGGCGATCATCACGCCATTATCGGTGCAGAGCTTTGCCTGCGGGATCTTTAGGGTGACGCCCACTTCTCCGCAGCGTGCGGCAGCAACTTCCCTTAGACGCTTGTTTGCGGAAACACCTCCGCCGAGCAACATCACACGAGCGTCCTTATCCTCGCAGGCACGAAGAGCTTTGGTGACGAGGACGTCCACCACAGCCTCCTGGAAGGAAGCGCACACATCTTCGATCGGAACGCTTGCCCCCTCCCTATCGGCCTTTTCGACATAACGGGCAACGGCGGTCTTGAGGCCCGAAAAAGAAAAATCATAACGCGAGTCCTGCTGGCGCATCATACCTCGCGGGAAGGCTATAGCTTGCGGGTTCCCCTCAGCCGCTAGACGGTCGATAACAGGGCCTCCGGGATAGCCCAACCCCAACAAACGAGCGACCTTGTCATAGGCCTCACCTGCCGCGTCATCGAGCGTGCTGCCAAGCTCCTCCATCGGGGCACCCACGCCGGTGACGTGGAGAATCTGTGTGTGCCCACCGCTGACCAGCAAAGCGATCGCATTGTTGAGATCCTCACCTGGGGCAGTAGTATCCGTAGTGTCCGTCGCCCCTCCTTCACTGAGCGTCCCCACAGCCACGTGTCCACCCAAGTGGTTGACTCCATAGAAAGGAACCTCCCACGCCAGCGCGTAGGCCTTCGCCGCGGCGGCGCCGACCAGCAAGGCACCAGCAAGGCCAGGGCCTACGGTCGCAGCCACCACGTCCGGAGTGTGGAAGTCTGGGACGTTCGCGCGCGCCTCCGCCAGTGCGGCGCGCATCGTCGGTTGCATGGCCTCCAGGTGAGCACGGGAGGCAATCTCCGGAACCACCCCACCGAAACGGGCGTGCTGTTCCATCGAGGAAGCCACTTTGTCCGCGATGATCTCCAGCTGTTCGGCGCCGTCGGCAGCTGAGGTGCTGGCGATAATCCCCACGCCAGTTTCGTCGCAGGAGCTTTCGACACCCAGGATATAGCGAGGTCGATCTGGATTTTCGGTCTCTGGAGCCGGGGTGGCGTCAGAAATAAAACCAGGGCGCACCATGGTGAAGGCGTCGGCCCCAGAAGGCTGATAATAGTCTTTGCGCGTGCCTTCGATGGCGAAGCCGTAGCGTTCGTAGAGGCCAACGGCGGGCTGATTGTCGGTGCGAACCTCCAGGAAAATCGGGGCTCCCAGGCGGTCGGCAATAGTGACGAGCGGATCCATGAGTAGTTTGGACAATCCCTTGCCCTGCCACTCGGGAAGGATACCGATGGTGTGGATCTCCCCTTCCGGATCGTGCGCCGGGCCACCAACTGCGAGGATGGCGTATCCGACAAGTTCACCGGCGACCTCCAGGCCAAGACAGTGCGTATGCGGCGCGGCAATCTCACTAACGAACGCATCGGCTGACCAGGGGGAATCTTCAGTAAAAAGTCGCTGCTCTATGGTTGCACATGCCGGCGCGTCAGTGACCTTGAGCTGGCGTACCCGGGCGCCATGAGGGGAAGCATCCACAGCGGGCTCTGCATTAGTCACCGTGGCAACCCCCGCAATGCTTTCAGGCTCGCTTACCTCCGAATACGGATCTCCAACTCGGGAGAAATCCAGTGCCTTCGAAATCGCCTTCGCCGTGGGCTCCTTCGCATCCGGACGGCGCAGGTACAGTGCCCGCAACGCTGGAGCATCTGTGAGCAGCCCAGGGACTGAACCACGAGATTCCAACGCAGCAAGCACGAGGCCACGCGGCGTGGGGTGAGCGTCCAGGCTCTCCACCTGGCAACCTTCCTGGCAGGCGCATAGCTCCTGAACCTGATCAGCCACCGCCGAGGCACTCAGGACTCGTAGAGGCCAGCGATCCAGTCGTCGCTGTATGTCCAGCACCACATCGGGAGCGTGGACAGAAGCCGGAACCTGCACCTCCGAGCACAACTGCCCTGCTACGCCCTGAACAAAACTGATCCGGGAGTGGTAAAACTCCCGGCGACGGGCATCGGAAACAACAAGGTAATCGCCGAAGGCCTTCGCACCCACCTGGGAGACTACGTGTTCCCACACGGTGCCAGCTGCGCTGGGAACTCCGTGCACGGGAATTGAGAGGGCGTCGCCAAAAGCAGCAGCTGTAGCCATGCCAACCCGTAGCCCCGTAAACGGACCTGGACCGGTACCGACTACAACGGTGTGCAGGTCACGCGGGGAAAGCGAGGCTTCGTCCAGGCAAGCCTGAATATTGGGGGCGAGTAGTTCCATGTGGCCGCGAACGTTATCCACCAGACGCTCCGCCAGCACACGGACTTGGCCGTTGGCGGAAATGCGGACAACACCACAAGTGACGTAATTGGTGGAGGTATCGACGGCCAGCACGTTAATCATGGTGACCAAGTTTAGGCTTCTTGTGTAGTCAGCTCGAATTAATGCACTAATACGACTTAGTGCAACAAAAATGGCGACACGTAGCAGGAGGCTAACAGATCGGAAGTTTCAACCGCAGATCCTCTGCGTTGTCCCCAGAAACAATAAACCCGTAGGCGGCCAGATCACCTTGTGGAAACACCCCATAGGCAGAATCATCCGAACCCATCGGCATAGTTAACGCACTGCATCGACTTGATCTCATTGTTTGAGCACCTTCGACTGGGATCACGGCATTCCTCGCCTCCACCGATTCGAAGTGAGCAACAACCACGCTAAATTGACCCGAGTTACAGGCAATACGGGCAAGCTCTCCACTACTTGGTTCTCGATGTTCGCACGACGTAGATTGCCATCCTTCTCCTCCGGAATTCTGGCTCACGATGTGTGGGAAAGTGTCAGCTAAAACTGCATCTTCCCCTTCCCATTGGGACGCGGTCAGATAAGAAATGATTGCTGCAGCTATCGCGACCACCACCATTCCCGCCGTGGCAAGCACTAGTAGTTTCTTCGGAACTCCTTTGCGCTTCGCTCCTTGCTTCACATGCGCTGACTGCTGCTCCATTCCTGCGGAGCGCAAAGCAGAAATAAAGGCCGAGGCGGTTGCAAAACGCTTCTTCGGGTTACCATCCAAAACTCTCGCGAAGACCTCATTGAGCTTCTTAACGTGTAAAGCATCCGCGGGGTTTATCAAATGCCCTTTAAGCTCTGGTACTGGTCGATTCACAGCCCACTGTGCATACGTCACGGAGCCACGAACGTAAATGCCTGTTAACAGCTCAAAAGCAACCAGGCCCAGGGAATACTGTTCACTCAACGCATCCGGTTGCGGAGGTTCCGACACGTCTTTCGTAACCAACAATTCGGGTGCAATGTATCCATCTGTACCGATACGCATCCCTACCCGAGTCATACGAGTGGATTCTCGATCAATTGCAATACCGAAATCCGTTAGCAAAGCCGGAATACCGTTCATCCCTGAAGAGGGCAACAAAATATTAGCCGGTTTGATATCTCGATGAACCACAGGATTCGGTAGCGCCGCGAGATAGTCAAGCGCACTGGCTATTGGAGCCAGAATCTGCACAACTTCCTGAACAGTAAGAAGCTGGCGCGATGCTCGACGTCGGTGTAAGAAGTCATGAAGATTCTCACCATCGATGTACTTCATTGTGAAGTACGGAAAACCATGTGTGGTCACTCCCCCGTCGTATACAGGAACGATCGCAGGATGATCAAGCGCCGCCATGGTGCGCATCTCCGCGTGGAACCTCTGGACATATTCAGGGTTAGAAACACGATCCTGGGAAACAACCTTGATTGCCACTGTCCGATCTAGATTTCGCTTGTAAGCACGAAATACGGTGCCCATACCACCTTGTCCAAGCTGTTGGACGTTCGAGTACCCCAAGGCACTTAAATCATTTAAAAAGTCTTCAGGGACAAGGGCTTTTGAAAAATTCATGGTGAACATGGTGAATACGAGCAAGTAGAATTAAGAGTACAAATGCGGATTTTCCGCTGCGAACTTCGCAAGTACGATGCGCCACGGGATGTTCACTCCATCTTGAAACTGTGGAACACCCAACCTTTTCAACGTCTCCGCCATGTACTGAATCTTCTGTGAAGTTTTCTTTTCTCCCCAGCCTAGCTGGCATGCAAGGTCTTTCACAGAAGGAACCACAATGCGCGGATCTGCACTTGGGTCACGGTGAAGCGGCGCTGCTAGCGCAGCTAACACCTGCTGCTGCTCGATATTTGGATCAAATGTCCCCATTGTGAATGGGGCCAAGGGAGTATTCATTTGCGGAACGGAATCGACTGGTCGGGCAACCGTTACTTCAATCTCATACCGCAGGTTTCTAGTCGCGAACAGAATGAAATTAGTACCTGTAGGGAGGGGCCACTGCGTTCCCGGAGTGAGACGAACCGGTGAATACGTGTTGGTTTCATAGGACGGCTGGATAGTGGCCGAGATGAAACTGCCTACATTGCGCACCATCCACATTCCATGGTCACACCAGAAATGCAGAAAAGCGCGATGCATAGCAGGGTCGTCTGCTCCAATGGGGAATTCAGATGCCCGGCCAAGAGTCACACTAACTGCTTGAGATAAAACCTTGCGGGTTCCGATCAAATCATCGACGATGAGGTGTGAACCATCAGTGGCAGCTAACATTTCGACTTAGGCAACAACTAAAGGCTGACTGATGTTAAATGGCTTGTAGCCCGGGATTGCAACCTCGATTTCCAGGGTGAATTTCCCCTCCTTTTCAAGGTTATAAGCAACATTCGCCTCAGCGTAATCCGATAGCTTAATATCCTTATTCTCAAACTTGATCTCATCATAATTTACATTTTGATAGCCCGGCAACCATTCGGGACGAACATTCTGTCCCTTTAAGACGTCAGCACCGCTTTCGTCCAGCAGCTTGAAGTCCAGCGCCGCCCATTCTCTTTCTTCAAAAGGAACCTTTGAGAGATCAGCCGCAGCAATCTTAAGCTCTAGTTTTGAACCCTTCTTATACTGCATGATCCCGTTCCTCTCAGCTCGTGGCACGGTTACCTGCAGCTCCGAAAAACCATGATCGGGCATTTCCGGATATGAAGTGACGATGTCCTCCGGAGAACCGGGGCCGGCTTCGTCCTTGGTTAAGCGAAATTTTCCATTGCTCAGCTCAAGCGAATTTGCAGGATCAACCAAAGTTGGCTCGGCTTCCTTCTCATTTTTGGCGGAAGCGGAAGGAGTCTCTGACTCAGACCCCGTGGACTCCGGGGAAGAAGATTCTGCGGTCGAAGATTGCACCTCAAACGATTGCTCCGCCTGCGGAGCTTCATCCTCTGAACATGCCGCGATTGAAAGCGTGGTAATTGCCGCAACTCCCAGAGCCAGCAACTTCTTTGAAGTAGTCATGTGCATTCTCCTCGAAACGTGTTTATCGCAGACATTCTCCCTTGGGAATCATACCGCGGAGCAGACTGCTGGAACCCAACCGGATTCAAGCAGCGAACCTGAGCCAAAGCCTTCTCTGTATGCAGCTTCCCCAGGCTTTTGGGTTTGCAGCGCCCACGAATCCAGCTGTTGTTTGGTTGGTTTGTTGAGAACCATGTGGTAACTCACGGCCTCATGATTACTCATTTTTAAGCGCATTTGTTGATCTGTCGGGAGCGCTCCCCAGACATTGATAATAAATAGCTCACGTTCAAGGCGGCACCGCTAAAAACAAGAAGTCCCTGAGAGGCTCTCGCAGTAAACCTCTCAGGGACGGTGTACGCCTGGCGGGTTGATCAGGCCCATCAGTGCCAGCGTCTTGTGAAACACCCCTCACGGTGATTCGTCAACCATTCTTACACACCAACCCCCACCTGAGCAAACCTACCCGAGAGATTCCCCAGTTTTTCCTAAGGAATTGCCAGGTTTCCGCCACCCGCAGGCTACTTCCAGCGCCATGTCACGGTACGGGTGTCGGCAGCGTCGCCTTCATCGCCAACCACACTACCTCGTTCGATCTGCACATCCAGCACAGTTTCGCTCAGCGGTTCAACCACTCCGCGCCCCCATTCCGCAACCACAACCACATCATTGATGTCTGCGTCGATGTCCAAACTCTCAAGTGCATCGAGCACCTCGTTGCGGTCAATATGGCGTCCAGGCTCGATTCCCTGGTCCACGTCTGCTCCCAGCAGGCGATAAGCATCCATGTGCAGCAGTCCCACACCGCGTTGTCCAGCGCGGTGGGTTCGTACGATGGTGAAAGTCGGCGATTGCACGCGCCCTTTCACCCCGAGCCCGGAAGCCAGTCCCTGAGTCAGCGTCGTCTTCCCTGCTCCCAGCGGACCGGAAAGCACGACGACTGTTCCTGCCTGCAGCACCTCGCCAAGTTGTTTTCCCAATTGGCGCATGTCCTCCGCAGTGGCCACGTCGCGCGATCCGTCGGCGGAAAAGTCTGGCTCCCCACCGTTAAAGACACGCGCAATCCGAGGCCCGCGTGGCATCGTCAGCACTTCATAGCTAATCGTTCCCGCCAACTCCGCAAAGTCGTCAACACTTGTGCCACCTGGTCCGAAAATCACCGCCCAGTCTCCCGGCTGCACGTCGGTGGGTTCTTCTGCCGAGCCGAGTTCCACCACGATCTGATCCATGCATACCCGCCCGATCTGCGGATATGCACGCCCGTTGATTGTCACCTGCATCGTCCCCGACACGCTGCGAGGCAGCCCATCGGCGTAGCCCAGCGCCACCACTGCGGTGCGGGTATCTCGCTGAGCCTGCCACGTGTGGTTATAGCTCACGCCCTCGCCTTTCGGCACCACACGGGTCGTGATAACTCGGGCGCGCAGCGTCATCGCTTCTTTGAGCTCGACGCCCGCCCCTGCCGGGTCGATGCCATATAGCCCGACGCCCGGTCGGACCAGTTGGTGACGCACCTCCGGACGGTTGAGCGTAGCCGGTGTGTTGGCAATGTGATTGCGGGGCACCTGCAAGCCATGGGCACGGCAGAACTCGATAGCTTCCGCAAAGCGGGTAGCTTGCAGGTCATTAGCCGGTGACTGTGGCTCATCAGCGCTAGCCATATGGCTCATCACACCGGTGACGTTCACATGTTCAGTATGCGCGGCCAGCAGCTGCACCGTCGCTTCCCATTCGGCGGGACTCACCCCGGAACGGGACAGACCTGTATCCACCATGAGGGATGCACGCACCGGCACGTCCGCGCGGACGGCCTGCTCTACCAGGGTGCGTGCATGTGCCAACGAGGGAATACCTATGGTGATCTCCTCGGCGAAAACGTCCCTTAGGTCATCGGTGGGCATCCACATCCACGCGGTGATGGGGACGTGACGATAGCGCTCCCCTTTTGCCCGCAACAACTCCCGCAGTTGCAAGGCCTCCCCGAGTGTTGCCACTCCCAACTGTTCGACTCCGGCATCCAGCATTGCCGGCGCTACTTTGTCCACCCCGTGGTTATACGCATCGGCTTTCACCACCGCCATCACACCAGCGGGAGACGCTGCTTCCCGGAACACCCGCACATTGTGCGCAATGGCATCCAGGTCAACGACTAATTCCGCAAGGTGACGATCCGACATGTCCATAACTTTAGCCACCCCTCCTGGGATCCCGGGAAAGGGGGCACGGCAGGGGGCGTCACAAAGAATGAGCTTCGAGTTACTCGACGGTCACGGACTTGGCTAGGTTTCGCGGCTTATCGATGTCCTGGTTGCCGCACTCGCGAGCGATATCCGCGGCCAGGAACTGCAGCGGAACCGTGGACAACAGTGGCTGCATCAGTGACGTAGTACCCGGAATCTCCAGCAGCCAGTTGGCGTACGGTCGCACAGCCTCGTCGCCTTCCTCCGCAATCACAATAGTCTTGGCGCCGCGCGCGCGGATTTCCTGGATATTGGACACGATCTTGGAGTGCAGCACTGGACGGCCATTCGGGCTGGGCACGACCACGACGACGGGTAGATCATCCTCGATCAATGCGATGGGACCGTGCTTGAGCTCACCAGCGGCAAATCCCTCGGCGTGAATGTAGGCCAGTTCCTTAAGCTTCAACGCGCCCTCAAGCGCAACCGGGAAGCCCACGTGGCGCCCCAGGAACAGCATGGTTTTCACCGGGCCGAGTTCCTTGGAGAGTTCCAGGATCTGCTCGCGCAGATGCAGAGTCTTCTCGATCTTTTCCGGGATTGCCTCCAGCGCATAGTAGATCTCCGCGATCTCATCGGCATACTTCGTGCCACGGGCCTGAGCCAGTGCCAAGCCAACTAGGTAGTTGGCGGCAACCTGCGCCAGGAAAGCCTTTGTGGAGGCCACGCCAATTTCGGGACCGGCGTGGGTGTACAACACAGCATCCGACTCGCGCGGGATCTGGGAGCCGTTGGTGTTACAGACTGCGAGGACACGAGCGCCCTGCATCTTTGCGTGGCGCACAGCTTCGAGAGTGTCTGCGGTCTCACCAGACTGGGAAACAGCGACGACGAGAGTGCGTTGATCCAGCACTGGGTCGCGGTAGCGGAACTCGCTGGCCACCTCAATTTCCACAGGCAAACGCACCCAGTGCTCGATGGCGTACTTGGCTAGCAGACCTGAGTGGTAGGCCGAGCCACAGGCGACGACGAACACCTTTTCCACACCGCGCAGATCTTCGTCGGAAAGGCGCTGCTCGTCTAGGACAATTCGACGACCATCGAAGTGACCGGCCAGGGTGTCACGGACGGCTGCGGGCTGCTCGTGAATTTCCTTCATCATGAAGGAATCGAAGCCATCCTTCTGGGCGGCATCCAGATCCCAGTCAATGGTGAAAGGCTTGCCCTCCACGGGGTTACCGGCAAAGTCATAAATGTCGTAGGAATCTGCGGTGATAACCACCGCATTGTCCTGTCCTAGCTCCACAGCGTTCTTGGTGCGGTCGATGAAAGCCGCCACGTCGGAGCCGAGGAACATTTCCCCTTCGCCCACTCCGACGATCAGCGGAGTGGAACGGCGGCCGGCGACGATGGTTCCGGGGTGATCATCGTGAACGAACAGCACGGTAAATGCACCATCGAGGCGGGAAAGAACCTTCAGTGCGGACGCCTGGAAGTCTCCTGCCGTCTCCCCCTCGTTGTATGCCAATGCCAACAGGTGTGCTGCGACCTCTGAGTCTGTCTCGGACTGCAGCTCGATTCCTGCAGCTTCAATCTCGGCGCGCAGGGTGGAGAAGTTCTCAATGATGCCGTTGTGCACGATGGCGACCTTGCCATCGTAGGAGCGGTGCGGGTGTGCGTTGACGTCATTCGGGCGACCGTGGGTGGCCCAGCGGGTGTGGCCAATGCAGGAAGAACCGTGGAAGGAATCACGGCCGACCTCATCGATGCGGTCGATGAGGTTTTGCAGTTTTCCTTCCTTCTTTTCCAGATGCAGGGACCCCTGCTCGACAACTGCGATACCAGCGGAGTCGTATCCGCGGTATTCCATTCGCTCCAGCGCATCCAACCCGATTTGGAGCGCTTCGGAGTTACCTACGTAGCCAACGATTGCACACATGCCTCTGACGATACACAATGGGCGATCGATTTCGGTAAGCTGTGGGGCTGTGGCAGATAAGATGAAGAACCTGATTACTCGCTTGGGCAAGCGCGGCCCGCACCGCGTGATGGTCGGCGACCTGAACTTCGCTGGAATCCCCGGGCGTGTGTACACCCCGGCAGAAGGTAACGGCATCCCCGGCATCGCATTCGGTCACGATTGGCGTGTTGGTGTGGATTCCTACCATGCAACGCTTCGACACTTGGCCAGCTGGGGCTTCGCGGTGGCGGCACCGGACACGGAAAAGGGCTTTACTCCTAATCACCGGGGTTTCGCTGCGGATCTGGAGACCGCCCTGCAGATCTTGGCCGGAGTGCGTCTGGGCAACGGCAACGTGACGGTACAGCCGAATGACTTGTACCTCGCCGGCCACGGCATGGGTGCCTCCGCCGCAGTGCTGGCCGCAACGGGTCGTCGCCACCGCAGCGAGCTCGAAGGCTACGACACCCAACCCACCATCGCCGGCGTGATGGCCGTTTACCCGGCTGATAGCTCCCCGGATGCTTCCGAGGCTGCAAAGTATGTGAAGGCTCCCGGCCTGGTGCTGGAGGCCGGCCGTTTGGGCGAGACTCCTAAGGGCAATGCGAAGCGCATGGCCGCACATTGGGGTGGCGACGTTGTCTATCGCGAACTGCTGGGTGCTTCCGCTAGCAGCTTCCACGAGAAGTACGGTCGCAATTTTGCACTTGGCGCAGGCCTTCCGCAGTTTAGCCAGCAGGAATTGGCACGTGGCCTGATGACCGGTTTCGTACTGGCCGAGCACGAGGGCAAGTACAAGTCTTTCCGCGATGGCCACGCCGAGCTGAAAAAGACTCGCACATCCACCCAGCATGAGCTGTACAAGAACCTGCCGGAAAACGTAAACCTGGACGAGCGTCTGGCGGAAATCTTCTAGTCGAAGATTCTCCCCTTTATCCCGCGGGCTCCGTGGATTCGGGCGCTTCCGCTTGATCCGTTCCTGGGTTCCCTAAGCGCAGCAGTCTTATTTTCTTTGCCATCGCGCTGCGCTTTCTTCGCTTCTTCAAGCTGCCGCGTGCATTCTTTGAGCGTTTCCTCAAACTCCCGTACGGATTCCTCGACCTCGGCCATGTAGTCGTCAACGATGCGCTGGTAGCGCGCTGCTAGTTGTTCTCTGTGGGTCACCACTCACCGCTCCTTTCGAGGTTGACGCCCGCCGCCACAGTTCCGGCGCCCGCAAGCTCCACGGAGGCCTCTGTGACCTCAATGGACGCAGTACCTGCTGCTGATACCCAGACGTCGGGGGTCCACTGACTAGAAGGTGTGATCGGCTTATCCTTGGTTTCACTATGATCACCCCGGTCGGATGGTGGAGACGGCACCTTGTGTTCGGATCCCTTGTGCTCTGAGACAGGTGGTTCGCAACGGTGCGGTTCCGGCTTGGGTTCTGGTTCCGGCGCTGGCTTGGGTTCTGGTTTCGGCGCTGGCTCTGGCTTGGGGTCCGGTTCCGGTTCCGGTTCCGGTGCTGGTTCTGGCTTGGGCGCGGACTCCGGCTTCTGCTCAGTTTCCGTCTCCGTTGAGGCCGTACATGTGTGCTTTTCCACTGCGCATTCTTCGTGCTGGGATGAATGCTCCGCTGGCGGCATCGGCTCTGGTTCTGATTCCAGTTCCGGTTCCGGAACAGAGATAGTCGGCGGACAGCTTTCCGCAGGGGGCGCAAATGCTTCCGTCGCACATTGCACAATCTCCGCCCAGAGCTTCGCTACTCCCTGCACATTGATCTGCAAACTACCCGCAAGTGGAGGCGCCAACGGCATCGATGGAGCTGCTGGAGCTAACGGTGGCGGAGGCGGTGGCAGCAGTGTTTGGTTAGCCTCCGGCAGGGCTATCTGAGCCGGAGCTACCCCTGGTGCAGGCGCCGAATCTGTCACCACCGGCGTTGCTGCCTGAGGAGGTGGAGTCAACGGAGTACACTGCGCAGGCTGCACAGGAGGCTCACACTTTGGTGGCTCCTTTACCTCCTCGGGACACTTCACTTTTGGAGGTGTCGGATCATGACACACCGGGCTCTGCGAATTACCCGGCTCTGCCGCGGGTTTCGCATCTGCGATCAGCATGTCAATCGTCCGGTCGAGGGAATTGTTTCGACTGTGCAGAATGTTCTCCGCAACCTCCGCTGCCACCTTTGCCAACAGATCCAGCAAGGGTTTTCCAACGAATCCCACAACACCCGACGCAATTGCAAAGAACTCGAGTTTCTCCGCAATTCCTTCAATCGTGCTTACTGAGGACTCCGATGTAGTCCCCATTACCTCAGCAGTGTCCCGCACAGCAACGCAGCGGTTCTGCACACAGCGCTCGTGGTTGAGTTGCTCTTTGCCGGCCTTACGCGTGGCCTCTCCCGGCTTTCCTTCAGCCACACCATCGAAGCTCTCTTTATCGTCAGTCTGCCCTGCGAGTAAAGGCACTTTGTCTTTGCCATTACTCGCTGGTCCAAGCGAGGCACTAATCGCTTCGGGGTTCATGCCGTTAGTAAATGACGCCGCAGTTTTCGCGCCTTCCACCTGGCCCCCAAAGCTGGCCAAAATACCGAGGGCAGCATGCAAACGCACATCCAAAGAGCCTGTCATGTCCACCCCTCCCCTGCGTTTAGGCTGGCGGAACTCTCCATATCTGCATCCCCCACTCGACCGACAAGTCCCACCAAGTCATCCCCTGCAGTTGCCAGACGCTTCGCGTGATTAAGTCGGACTGTGTGCCCCTGATCCACCAGTGATAGGAACTGCTTGGCCTTATCCTGCAGGCCAGCTCCAAAGATTGAGGCTGGCACGGAAGGACGAACCCCTCCCAAATGATCGGCCCAGCACCGTTGTACTTCCCGCAGCTTCCCCGCCTGATCAACGGCCGATAGTGGATCTATGTGTAGCTCTCCCACTGTTCTTACTCCCCCTTTTGAAACTCCCCGGCACCGCCAATCCCCTAAACACGCAACCTGCAGGCGAAGGGTTCTTCGTTCCGCTCGAAGACTCGCCCCGATTCACGCAACATTGGCGCTGCACAACAAAAACATCCACACAGTTAGACTGCGCGGATGTAAAAAAGGTTCGCGGGAAACCGCAGAAAGCCGTGGGAAAGAGCTACGGCGCTAAACCTCCGCAACCACGGCGGCCAGCTTCCCAGCAATGCGACGTGCCGTCCCTGGGTCTGCAGCTTCCACCATCACTCGGAATAATTCCTCAGTACCGGAGGGGCGCAGAAGTACGCGTCCGGCATCTCCCAGGTCCTCCTCTGCCTTGGCGATGGCTTCTACAACGCGCTCATCGTCGGCGATCACGGTCTTGTCTGCAACCGGCACGTTAATCAGCGTCTGCGGCAGAACGGTCATCACCTTCGCCAGCTCGGAGAGCGGCTTGCCAGTCTGCGCCATGCGCGCCATCAACGTAAGCCCCGTCAGGGTGCCGTCACCGGTAGTTGCATGTTCGGAGATAATCACGTGCCCAGACTGTTCGCCACCCAGCGACAGATCAGAGGCCAACAATTCGGCCAGCACGTAACGGTCACCTACCTGCGTCTCCAGCACCTTGATGCCGTTGGCGCGCATGGCAAGCTTCATCCCCAGATTGGACATGACGGTGGCCACCAGGGTGTTCTGCTTCAGTTCACCGTTTTCCTTCATGGCCACGGCCAGGATCGCCATAATCTGGTCGCCATCCACCACGTTTCCTTCGGAGTCCACAGCCAAACAGCGATCTGCGTCGCCATCATGGGCCAGCCCTAGATCCGCCTGGTGTTCCAGAACAGCCTTCTGCAGAACCTCAATGTGAGTGGATCCCACTCCATCGTTGATGTTGAAGCTATTGGGTCGGCTGTGGATAGCCACGACATCCGCACCTGCCTGGCGGTACGCCTCCGGCGCGGCAGTCGAGGCTGCTCCGTTGGCGCAGTCCACCACCACGCGAATTCCATCCAGCGGATGATTAATGGCCGTGCCCACATGAGCCAGGTAACGCTCTAGTGCATCTGCGGATTCATCAAGAATTCGTCCAATTGCTGCCCCCTTAGGGCCGGTCTCCGGCAGATCCAGCATCGTGGCCTCGATCTCATCCTCCACGTCGTCTTGCAGCTTGCGGCCACCCGCAGCGAAGAATTTAATGCCGTTGTCCGGCATCGGATTGTGGGAAGCGGAGATCATGACGCCCATGTCGGCGCCGAAGTCATCTGTAAGGAAAGCGACAGCCGGGGTGGGGATCACGCCGACGTCCAGCACGTCCACACCCTGCGATGCCATACCTGCTGACAACGCCGCTGTCAGCATCTCCCCCGATACACGCGGGTCGCGCCCCACCACAGCGGTAGGGCGACGGCCGCCCACTTCTTCCTTGGATACCAGTACGCGCGCGGCGGCAGCACCCAGCTTCATTGCCAGCGTTGCAGTCAGCTTCCTGTTCGCTAGACCACGGACGCCGTCAGTTCCGAACAATTTACCCATGGGGCGCAATTCTACCCGGCGACCCCGCCGGTCTGGCGGGTGCCACTCCCGATATCAGCAAATTGTCATAAATGCTTCTATAAAGGGAAACCCCCACGTCCCGGCCGAAAAACTGCTCGGCTGGAGCGTGGGGGCGTCGCCACCAAAAAGGGCGAAGCGATTTAACGCTTGGAGTACTGCGGTGCGCGACGTGCCTTGTGCAGACCAGCCTTCTTGCGCTCCACGGCACGAGCGTCGCGAGTCAGGAAGCCAGCACGCTTCAGCTCGGTGCGCTCTGCTGGGTTGTACTTGTTCAGAGCACGGGCGATCGCCAGGCGGAAAGCACCGGCCTGACCGGAGGGGCCACCACCGTTCAGGTTTGCCTGAATGTCGAACTGGTTCTCGCGGTCCAGCAGAACCAGCGGAGCCTTGATCAGCTGCTGGTGCAGCTTGTTCGGGAAGTAGTCCTCCAGGGTGCGGCCGTTGCAGCTGAACTCGCCGGAGCCCGGAACCATGCGGACGCGGACAACAGCTTCCTTGCGGCGACCAACGGTCTGGATGGTGCCCTCGAAGACAACCGGCTCAGCCTCGATCTGCTCGGACTCGTCCTCGGAAGCGATGGAGTCACCGATGGTGGCAACGAACTCTTCGTTCACTGCGTCGGTAGCGGTGTACTCGCCCTCGAAGTTCTCCTCGACGGCAGCGTTCTGCTCGTCGGTTACATTCTCGTTGTACTCAGTCATTACTGTGCCACCTGCTTGATCTCGTAGGTCTCAGGCTTCTGGGCCTCGAAAGTGTGCTCCGGGCCGGCGAAGACGCGAAGCTTCTTGATGGACGCGCGGGACAGCTTGTTGTGCGGCATCATGCCCTTAACAGCTTCCTCAACAACGCGCTCTGGGTGCAGCTCCAAGGAACGACCCAGGGTCATGGTCTTCAGACCACCCGGGTAGCCGGAGTGACGGTAGCGCATCTCACGCTCACGCTTGTTGGAGGAAATGTGGACCTTATCCGCATTAATGATGATGACGTTGTCGCCGCAGTCAACGTTCGGTGCGAAGTAGGGCTTCTTCTTGCCGCGCAGCAGGTCAGCTGCGGTAACAGCAAGACGACCCAGCACCACGTCGGTGGCGTCGATGACGTACCACTTACGAGTGATGTCACCGCTCTTTGGGTGGAAAGTAGTCACGCTGGACTCCTTAAAGTCTTGATCTTGGAACTGCCAGCCAGATGAACACGTGCAACGATCTAGTGCAGTGCTTCTGCGGCGGCCGGTTGTGACCCGCAGAAATGCAATGACTCGAGAGCTAAGTTCGCGTATTGCACACAACCCTTGGGAATTTACTACATAGTGTCCCGAACACCAAAAATCCTCTGGACAGCAAAAATCCCCAGCACCTCTTCCCTCTTTACAGGGAAGCTAGGCACCGGGGATTGAGTGCTAGTCGGCGACTAACCGACCTTCGCGGAACGCGCGATCGTGTTGGCGGCTAATGCCCCTTGGTTTTACTTGCGAACGTCACCGTCAATGTCGGTGTCGATCTGCTCCTTGCGGAGCTCTTCGGTGTGACGCTCGGTCTCAGTGATCTGCTCCTTGTTCAGGGAGACCTTCTCTACCGGCACGGTTTCCTTGTTTACATTGACGCGCTCTTCGCTCAGGGTCACAGACGCTTCCTGTCCGGACTCATCGATGCTGCCCTTGAAGTTTGCAGCTTCTTCTGCGGAGATCGGGGTGCGCTCAACGCGAACTTCTTCGCGAGTTACCGGTACCTCAACGGTCTCGGTGTCGGTGACGACGTACTTACGCAGGCGAGCCTCGCCAGTCTGCACCTTCTCCTTCTGAACGTTCAGCTGTTCCTCGGAGCGAATAATCTCACCCTCGTTGCCAGCAGCTGCGGTGTTAGCGGAGACCTCGCGCTCAGCAGCGTTGTCGCGAGTATTGTCACGCTCAGTGTTCGCGCCTGCAACACCGGCACCTGCAACGCCAGCGCCAGCCACACCAGCGCCCGCGGCACCAGCGCCCGCGGCACCGCGACCATCAGCAGCCTCGTGGCGATCCAGGGTGGAGCGATCATCAGAAGCGGAGCGATCGCCTGCAGTGTCACCGTAACGGGTGGTGTCCTCAACATTGTCCAGGCCGTAGTGACGGTAGATCTCGTTCTGCTGCTCCGGGGTCAGAGCCTGATCAGCATCGAAGTCCGGCGCATCCTTCACACGATCCTTAGAAAAGGCCAGGTTCAGGTTCTCGCCGTCGAACTTGTGGCCGCGCATCGGTACCAGGCTGGAGTTCATACCGAACAGACCATGGTTAACCTCAACGAAAGTAGGCTGACCGGACTTGTCGTCAACGAAGATTTCCTTGACGCTGCCCAGCTTGTCGCCGGCGTTGTCGTAAGCGGTTGCCTTGAAAAGATCCTTGATATCGTTGCTCATTTGTTGATAAATCCTTTCGCCTTGTCGGTACGCAATACGGGGTAAGTCTTGCTTGGTGAGTACCAACAGTGGGGAATTACTTAGTGGTGTAGAACCAGCAGTGGTGTCGCTGATTATTTTCGTTTCCCGTACGTCATTGACGCTACGCATGAAATGATTAACGTTTCAACCAAGATGGTCTTCGCCAAGCCACTAAACAATTATCTACATACATAAGTCCAGCTCGCAGCACACATCACGATTGGGTCACATTTTCTCCCATCGTTCCAAAAGTCCACAATTCCTCAAACTGGACGTCGAAAAACAAAAACTCTCAGCCTCACCCTTAGGTCAAGATTAAGACCAAAAGGTAAGCTGAGAGATTATTTAAAAAGTTTTAAATCATCCTCTATGCCCAGCTATTTGCAGCGTTCGTATTGATCTCGCTCATCCGATCATTCGCCTGACGCACCGTGCGAGAGATTTGCCCCAGCACATCGTTAATCTCCCGTGCGGATTCATCCCACTTCTTCTGCGCAGCCGCATAGCTGTCCGCTGCCGAGCCTTCCCACTCGTTCACCATCGGCTGCAGGTCACGTTTCAGATCCCCCAGCAACCCATTAATGGTGTTGTTTCCGCGATTGATGTCATCCGCAGCATTGGCAATTTGAGCAAAGTTGTACTGAATCATCACTGTCCCCCTCTAGGCGTTAAAGGCCGCCGCGTTATCGACATCCGTATTGTCAAAGTCACCCGCGTTGGAGCGGATGTTGTCCGCAATGCTCTGCAGTGCCTCGTTGAGGTCGCGGGCATTCTCGTCCCAACGCTCCATCAACGAATGGAAGGAAGCCTGCGCCTGTCCCTTCCAGCTACCGGATACATCTTCCACCACACCACGCAGACGCGAAAGTTCACCCTGAACCTCGCCTTTCACACGGTCGACATTGCTTGCCGCTTGGTTCATCGTAGTGACATCTGTTTTGAAGCTCATGCCCTAACTTCCCCCATTTCAAATACTGTTTTCACTCTTCATGGCGCCGGGTCTTCCCCGTTATAGAGGCACCATCACAAGAGTTATACTCACGGCTTCCCAAAATGGTTCACCGCCTTGGTCGTGCTGTATCCACAAACTCTTGGCAAACCTTTTCCCGCTGTTCATTCCACTGTCGGTACTGGCACCCCACTGAAATCTGGTGTCCATCCACCAGCCGTACATGCCACCTAGTTGTGGAGTTCTCGTAATTTTCCTCGTAGCTCACCGGCTGAGTTGATACAACCGTCACTCCGCCTGCAACCCCCTCCACGTCCTTCAGCGCACCTAGCATTGCCGCATCCAGCTCATCCTGTGTTCTAAGGGGTGTTTGCTTCGCCGCTACTAATACACGCATTCCCGCGTCATCACCGACATATTCCTCACGTGCTCGCGTTGCACTGCCAAGCCGCCACCCATCAACATTCACACTGATTGGAATGTCCGCCCGGCGCGCGCTTGAGTCTGCGACCTTTGAACCTTTCCGGCGTGGTTCTGGAAATGGCTCATTCGCCTCAGTGGTGGCATACGAGCCAGACTCCTGTACGTCTGCGGCTTGCGAATCGGTTGATTGAGCGTCCACTAACTGCGAATCAGCCGCCTGCGAATCAGCCGCCTGCGAATCAAACACAGTGAAGGTCGCCACCAGCCCACCGATGATGAAGAGCGTCAGCGCTGCCAACGCAGCCGGAAGTCGCCGGTCGCTCTTTTCCTCCGCTTTTTCTATATCTATTGACGCCCCCTCGTCAGGCCTTTCCCGTATGTCCGCTTCCTCGAGCTCTTCCGCTGATTCATTTCCCTCGCGTTGAATCCGCACAGGTTTGTCCGGGTCAAGATACTCAAGCTCCAGGTGCTCCAACTCTTGCTGCGCCAATGCCAGTTCGCTAGCCACCCGCAGCACCGTATCGTTATCCACCAATCGGGCTCGCACTCCCCTAATCCGAAGATAATGCACCACCTTCACGGCAAAAGTTCCGGTGACCAGCACGTCTACTTCCCGCAAACCAATGCCCCAAGGGAAACGTTCACGTGACTCTGGCGGGTTCACTGCCGCTGCGTCGGGATGTTCCGCACGCTGTTCGAGCACTTCGCAGAGCATCTCATAAAGCTCCGAAAGCCTGCCTAGGCTCAGCCCGGAACGTTGGAATTCAACGTCTTTATCCTCTCCGTCCTTTACCCATTCCGATTCAGTTTCTTCCAGCGGTCTCCCGCGAGATTGCTCCGTAGGATCGGACCAAGCCCGATACTGCAAATACCCCGGCTGCTGCATCTGCGCATCACCGGTCACGGCAAAGCCAGTAGCAAGATCCGTCACCGTCATACCGCTAATCAGGATCCCCGATTCCTGCAAAGCCACAGCTTCAGCCAGCAGGCTCCTGGAATCTCCGATCCTCTGATCTACTCTCATTGTGTCCCCCGATCCGTCGTTTCCTTGGTCAACAATTGCGCGCCTTTTTAGTTCTCATCGGCAATCTCCGCCACCTGTACCTCCCAGGTTTCACTGTGGACATAAGCCGCGCGCCCCTGGGGGCGTCGCAGTAGACGAACCCCGGCAATCGGCCCATCCTCACGGGGCGCAGAAAACAGCAACCAAGCGCTTTGGTCGCGAATCGACTGCATCAAGGGCTGATAGGCTGCCCTGGCGAACTGCCCCGAACGACGGCCAAGCACCAAGTGAAGGCCGATATCGGCGGCATAGGGAAGCAGCGGAATAAGCTGGTCAAGGCCGGGATCGGCGTCCGCGTCGTCGACGATGATGAACAACTCCGGGCCAGACCACCAGGTGCGTTCTCGGAGCTGTTGGGGTGTCACGTCGCTACCTGGAATTCGCGCCCGCAGCGTAGTGGTCCACTCGGCCAGGTCTTTGCGGAAGTCCTCCGGCACGCGATAACCCGCTACGCCCAGTAAACCGCGGCGTGTGTCCGTGACCAGGAACTCCGGCGGCTCTCCGGTATGGCTTTGGCTCTGTGCCACGGACTGCATTAGTGCGCGCAATGCGGTCGTCACCCCACTTCCCGCCTGGCCGATTGCGACCAAGTGAGGGAAAGTACCGTGATCCCACTGCACTGGATCCAGCTTTGGGCCACCTATGGCGAAGGCCTGAGAGTCGCCCAAATCCTCCCAGTCGATTCGCTCGGGCAACACGCGCATAGCTAGATCCGGCTCACCACGCTGCACGCTTTCCATCCGGACATGCTCAATGTCTTGCGCGTTGGAGTTGGCGAACTGCACGTGCTTTCCACGGGGCGACACTCCTCGTCCAGGCACGTCGGGCAAGGATTTCTGTGCATCCCGGAAGTGGGCATCCAACGGTGTCATCCGCAGTTCGATTTGCCCGGTCAGCACGTCCCGCAGCGACGGACGGATATTCCAGCGTAGAGCCGTAACCACCACATGCAAGCCGCGTTCCAGCCCCGTGGTCGCCAGGCGGATCAAGCGTTGTTCTTCCTCGCCATTTCCATTTCCCGCGGCTCCCACCTGATCTAGTCCGTCAATAATCAGCAGGCGCTGGCCCTCCGTTTGCTCCATTTCGTCGAAAAGCCGTGGCAGCCCAGCTGGCCCCACAACCGCAGCTACCTGAGGCAATCGAGCAAGGTCTCTTAGCCCACCACCCGGATCAAAGATGTATACCGGCCAGCCAGGTGAACTCAACGCCCAGGCCAGCACCAAGCTGCGCACCACCGTTGTCTTGCCAGTCCGGGGCTGGCCGACTATTGCCCAATGCTTGCGGCGCAGGTCGATATCCAACGGCACCTGCTGCCCCTCGAAAGGAAGATCCTCCAGGCCGATGCGAGCAACGCCTGGCGCACCGGGCTCAATGATCTCGCTGGCAGGCAGGTCTTCCGGCAGCGGTGGTAACCACACCGGATTCCTATTGGGGCCTGCCAGCCGGTCGATCACCATCTGCATGGTCGTTGTCTCTGCATGCACTGTTGTCCCGAGTAGTCTCACGAGTCGCTGATCCCGGGGCAGCTCGGGGCCTGAAACGTAGGCCGAATGAAAACGCACCTTGTCGCCTGCCGAAAGGATCGCCGCACCCGGAGTCGCAGGCAGTTCATAAGCTTCCGTCGTTCCGATCAGCGCGCGGGATTCGGAAGCCGAGAACGTGCGCAAAGCAATGCGATAGCTCAAATGCGATTCCAGGCCTCGCAGTCGCCCCTCCTCCAAACGCTGCGTGGCCAACAGCAAATGCATCCGCAGGCTTCGCCCCAATCGCCCGATCGCGGCGAAGACCTCCGCGAACTCTGGCCGGGCGTGCAACAACTCGGAGAACTCATCCACCACGATAAACAGTGCAGGCATCTGCCCCGGATAGACGCGGTTGTACTCGGCCGCTGTGGTCAAACCCGCGGCGCGGAGCTTTTCTTGACGCCGATGCATCTCCCCCAGCAAGCTATCCTGCATTCGGTCAACTAATCCCGCCTCTTCAGCCAGATTGGTGATCAGCGCAGAGGTGTGTGGCAGCCGATCCATTCCCAGAAAGCTGGCGCCACCTTTGAAGTCCACCAGCACAAAGTTCAGCTCCTCCGGGCTGTGCTGGTGGGCGAAGCTGATCACTACGCTTTTTAGTAGTTCTGACTTGCCGCTACCCGTCGCGCCTACGCAGAGACCGTGCGGACCGATACCTCCCAAGGCGGATTCCTTGATATCCAGGTATACCGGCGCGCCGGAAAACCCAATAGGCGCTCGCAAGTCTCCGCCCGGAAGTTCTAACAATGACGTGCTGGATTTCACCGTTGCTCGTGCTCGGCAAATGTGAGCAAGTTCCACCTCGCTGAGTTGGTCTGCCACTCCAAAGGGCACCCAACCGTCGAGCGTCCAGGCGCTGAGCAGGCAACCATCACCAGTGCCATCCACCTGTAGCAGCAAGCCATTCCCTTTGGCGTTTTCCACCCATTCTTCGCTGGGGTCCGTGACGATAGCGCCGGCGGTCACCGGGCTATCCCCCGTGCAAAAATGCACCTTGCGAGGCCCATCATGCGGAAGCCACTGCTCAAAGGGGCCGGTTATTCCAATGACATCCGGATCCTGCATGGCCAATTGCGCTTGCATGGCTCGCGCCAATCCGGGTGCACCGTCGCCGAGCAACACAATGCAGTGGAAACTAGCCAATTCCACCGCCACTGGCGCTTCGATGGTGGCGTACCGCAGCACAACCTCGCGCAAGCTCATTGCACTGACCGGCTCTAAGTCTTCCGGCGGGGAGCTGACCGGTACTTCCAGAGGATCATCTGGAGTTTGCACTGCTGTGCCGATGCGCACCACGCCCGGTTCTGCGGTGACATCGGTTCCGGTATGCACGTGCGTCCACAGTGACTGCGGGTGTGGATGCGCTGCCAACATGGTCTGCAGTTGCTCTTCGCGGCTCCGCTCCACGCTATCTTTCAGGGCGTCGATGTGCCGATGAAAGGAACGCCGAGTCTCATCCACGTTCGCCCCCGGCTGGAACATCATCGCCATGCTGCCCAGCATCATCAGCGGAAAGATAAAGCTGATGGGATTTCGCCCCGATCCAGAGAGCACCATCGCGGCGACCATACCGACCACCGCCACCAACATGACGGCAGGCATTAGCAGCCTGAGGAAAGGTTGTTTGTCTTTAGGCAGCGTCGGTGGCGCCTGTGTTTGCATGTTAAGAAATCCCCCCGATTTCTATGTTTGTCCCCGTTAATCCCCATCCAACCCCCTTGGATGTGGTTTTAGATTCTAAACCTTCCTCGCTCGCTCCGCAGAGCAAGCGCAATCCTTTCCCCTCGGCTACTATTTGTGCCGTGTAAGCCACATCGGCGCAAGATCCAGGGGGGATCTTGTGCCCACCACATGCGCACCTGCATGCGTTCATACTTTTTCAACAGGGGGAATAACGTGCTGGCTCTCAGCATTTCCGTGCCTGCCAAAGGCACCACCATCAACGCCGCCATTGCCGATCATGTACCGGTAGCGGAGTTCATCCCACACCTCGTCGACGCGAAACCAGGGGAACATTGGACCCTCCACCGCGCCGTCGGCCAGGTTCAACCACAGCACACTCTAGCGGAGGCCGGTGTGCGTCCCGGCGAGTCATTGACCTTGCAAACCGCCACCATCCCCGCTCCACCGGCTGAGGCAGTCGAAGAGCTCTCCGGCCCCATTCCCACGAGCCCCGCAGCCTGGATCGCGGCAGCCATCATTGCGCTTTTTGGCTTACAGACGGCACCTGCGTGGCACCCGTTGGATAATCAGCTTATTGGTCCTGGGGGCGTCACTAATCTGGGTACGACCGCAGACATCGCAACGCTCGTGGCTACAGCAGTGGCCGCTCTCGCTGCAGCGGCGGCTTCTTTGCACCATCGCAATTTCAGTTATCTCGCCGCGATCCTCGGCTTTGGGTTGGGGCTGCACGTCAATGTTCTATGTGCCTGTTTTGTCGCCGCGCTCCTGGTGTGGCGCAGCGGCCCGGCACGGATCGTGTCGATAACCTGGGTGGTGTTTGCAGCGGTGAATCTCTGGCCAGGGCTCACGCTGCTATTGGCAATGTTTGCACTGGCTTATTCTGGGCAGATCGCCATCGGACTAGCTGGCATTAAGCTGCCGAAGGTTCCTGCGACCGGTGTGTTCACCAAGCCCACGCCCACGCACGCGGGCCAGGTGGTGGAAGTTCACTCCGCCCTGGTCGTCGGCATCGTGGTGGTGTTGGGCGCCTGTGTTTACCAGCTGACTCCATGGGGGCAGCCACTGAATATTTGGCAAATGGCGCTATTGCTTATGGTGGCGGTGCTCGGCGTGAGCGCGCGGAGCACTCGGCCTGTACACTCGGTCGCGCTAGCGGTGCTCTCTGCTGCAACGCTTCTGTGGTTAGCCCTCCACACGCATTGGGGTGCGGTATGCCTGGTGCTGGTCGCCCTACCTGCTGTGCGCATAAATTCACCGATGCTGGGGCGGATCATCGACATGGTGGAAGCCTTCGCATTTTGTGTGGCCATCCCACTGGCGCTGCAAACTACAGGGCTGTTCGCGGCGATTCGGGGGATCGGCTGATGATCATTCAAGATTCTTCGCCGCGCGGCACCTGCCAGGAAGGCACCGTCGCCGCACCGGGTACTGTGCCTTTACCGGATATCGACGCCCCCTCGTACCCCGCTTTGCATGCTTTGGCGCGGGGACGCGACGTGAGCGTGGCCGTTATCGATACGGGGTCAGCCGCACCAGGGGTGAAGGGCGACCGGGATTTTTGCGTGCTGCACGGGACCATGGTCACTAGCGTGCTGCGGGCAGTGGCGCCAGAGGTAACAGTATTTTCCTTTCGGCATAATGCCTCGCCCGACCGGGCTGAGGGCACGGTAGAGGATCTTGTTCGGGCAATCGACCGAGCGCTGAAGACCCGGGTAAAGATCATTAATATTTCGATGGTGGCCTGCGAAGATACGGCGGAACTACGCGCGGCCATCGGGCGTGCCGACAAAGCCGGAGTACTACTGGTGGCTTCTACCGGGAACGTAGGTCAGTGCCCGGCAGGAGTTCCGACCTTCCCCTCTAGCTTGGATCCAGTGCTGGCAGTGGGAGCAGTATCCCCGCGGACAGGAACGGCAGAAGGGGTCCGTACTGCTGCGGGAAGAAGTGGTGACAAGGATACTTCAGCAGATCAGGGGCGAGTGCCCGCACCATATAGTGCGCCGACTCAGTGGGTGGATCTTTTCGCGCCGGGTGGGCCCGTAGAAGGACAGGTGGAAGTCGGCAAGCAGGTGCACACCATCGTCGGTAATCCCGAACCGTTTGAAGGCACCAGCTTTGCTGCTCCAATTGTGACGGGTACCGCGGCCTTAGTGTGGCAGGTCGCTCCGCAGCTCAGCGCACGGCAGGTGCGAGAGCTGATTCTAACCACAGCGTTGCCCGGCGCGAGTGGTCCAGGGATGGGCGAACAAATGCGAGTCGTCAATCCCGCCGCAGCATTGGATAGGGCTCTTGATCTGCAGGATGGCTCCGCAGCAGTGGACGCTTCTTATGATCTGTATACCGTCAGCACCCCACCGCACGAGCCAACGGCCACAGACTATTCCGTCCCCATCGTGCTCTCACTTGTACTGGCGCTGGGCATCATCGCCACGGTCGTCTGCCGAGCCTTGTCCGCAGAGAGCAAGCCACCGTCGGGCAACGAGGCTACGCGCGAGAACTGAACACTGCGCTGTGTATTGAACCCAAGGGCATGTAACTCAGCTTCGCTACCCACGGAGTAGCGGACCCCGTTGTCACTAATCAGCACGTAACCGCGCTCCGTCTGTAATGCAGAGGTTCCGCGCGGCCCGTAGAATGCGCTCGGCTTTTCCGATGAGAGGACTTCCCGAATCTGAGCGGAACTACTGACCGCGTCTGTCGTGCCTTTCGTCCGTCCTGGTTCAACGGGTTCTGCCAGTCCCTCCGGCCCGGCACACACCATCTTCGGTTGTGCCCAGGTGACTGGTTGGTCCCCATCGAGTTCTGGGATTCCCGCTAATACATCAATGCTCGGCTGGCGCATCACCTCCGCCAGTGGAGTTTCCACGGTCGGCATAGCACTGCTGGCCAGAGCAAATTCGCGGCGCGCGCCTTTTACTTCACCAACCCCATTGCTGTCCACCAGAAATGTCCGGTCGCCAGCCGTGATGATCCTCCCCGCGACGTCGAAGGGTGCAGGCATCTTGGTTTTCCCCACGGGCATGGCGATATCGCGACTCCGCCGGAACTGTTGGACTAAACCATCGCTGGCGGGCACTGCCTCGGTGCCAAATGCTCTTGCCGCGTCTGGAGTTATGCGGGCGCGAGTGGTGGCGTCAATAAGCCAATAGCCCGAAGGGGCGGCCAGCAGAGCAAAGCGATGGGGATCGATGTGCTCCGCAGCCACAACCGTGCCCGTACCACCAGCGGCGGCAGCACCACCAGTGCCACCTGTTAGCCCGCCGCGGATCCGATCGCAGTAAAGCCACTCGCGTTCTGGCGCAGCGACCAACCCCGGAACCTGCCCAATGCCAATTGGCTCCCCCAACGGCACCTGTGCAAGCTGCTCGGAGGTAGTCTTCTGCGCCTCGACTGGTTGCTGCAGAATCAGCCGTGCTGAGGCGACATTCGTGATCGGATGATAGGTATCGGCCAAGCGGATATGCAGTGCGCCCGTCTCATCGGCCACGAGATCGGCGCCATCCAGGCTGGGTTGCGGGCGCAGCAGCCCCAGCATCACCGCACCTCCAGCGATCAGCAAGCTCAGCAGTACACCGACAACAAGTGCCCGCCGCTGACTCCGCAATGGGTCGTGAGCCATGCGTGGATCCCCGATGACCAGCGCAAGCTCCAGTCTGCGCAATAGAAAATTAAATCCAGAAACCTGTATCCCCGTTGTGCGCATGATTACTGCGCTCCCCCTTGTTTAAATGCGCTTGATATCTTGCGTTGTTTGAGTTGTTTTGTGTTCTTCTAGCCCCCGCTAGCGCGCTTAAGTATTCCATGGTTGAATTGCTGGCGCGAGGGGAACTTCGCATTCGGGGTAATTTCATACTTTGGGGGATGGGAATAATGGGCTTCGTGGCATTTCTAGCTGCCGATATGCCAGCCGATGCGTCCAATGCCGAACACGCTGCCTGGTGGGCGTGGGTTCTTTGCGGCGCCGTGGCCATCACATGCATGGTGGCGGGGTGGTTTGTATTCACCCGCGGTCGCACCACCGCGGATCAGAGCACGCGCTGGTTTCGCCTTCTCTGCGTGCACGACAAATTGTGGGGTGAGCCGTCGCCACGGCAGATCGCCGGCGACCAGTTAGCGGGTGGTGTGGGTCTCTCTCTTGTGGACGCCAACATTTCCACCGCCGTCATCCCCACCCAACCTTTCGGCCGCAGCTGGCTGGGCGATTCCCATGCCACGCTAGTGGGCGTGCCCGAGTCCGCGGCGGCTAGGATGCCTTTTGCTGCCAGCGGGTGCGGAGTGTGGGCTCTACCTGTGGAGACTCCACCGGTGGGGGCTCAGGTGACTCGGTTACCAGAGCAGCTGACTGTACCGGCGGTACCCGGTTGGTTTGTAGGTCTTTCCGATGCAGGCGAACCCATGCTGATCCACCCCATTCCCGGCGCAACGTTCGCACTGTTCGGCACCCCTGCACAGCTGCGTGCGCTTGAGGGGTCAATGAACTGGCCGGAGGAAATTTTCGATTTGCAGCGTTTCGGGAGCGCTGGATCCGTGGACGATTCAGCGGATGCCACGCGAGCTGCAGGCGTTAAGACACATGTTGTGCTCGTGGAGGTCTCCCCCGCTGTCGCCGGTAATACTGGTAGACACAGAATGGTCGATGCGCAGAAGACGGCTCATCAGGGGGCTCACACGGGAGTTCACGGTGGTATCGGGTTCGATTCCGCGGAGGACATCTTGAACCAGGGACGTGCCCGGCTGCAGGCTGTCGGTGCTGCGGCAGTGGATGTATGCATTGCAGTGCCAGCAGTTGGCACGGGAGCAATCCTGGCCCACGGGGATCATCGGGAATACTTCAACTTCTTCGCCGTCACCGCACCTGCTCGCACCCCTGCCCCGGTGGCACAGCCAGCACAGACTGCAACAAGCGCGGCGCATTCACCAGCGCGATCAGCGCGCGCTTCAGCGCTACCTCCAACGGCGCGCTCCCCCAAACCGCGTTTGTATCACGGCTCGGCGGGAGACTCGTTGCCCATGCCCACCGGCGAACGCTTAGCACGGGTTGTCAGCGCCCGCTCCGCCAGGTCTTCATCAGCTGGGTAGTCCACGCGCACTAGGTTCAGCCCCTCCGCGGGCGCGACTGGCACTGCGGAACTACGCTTTGTCTCTTTCAACAGCCCGGGAGTAAAGTCCTCGGATCGTTTGCCCGACCCCACTGTCAAGGCCGCTCCTACCAACGAGCGCACCATCGACCAACAGAAAGCATCGGCGGTCACGTGTGCCTCGTACGTCTGGGTCTCAGCCTCCGTCGAGACGTCAACCCAGCGGAATTCCTGCAGCTCACGGATAGTGGTAGCGCCTTCACGAGCTTTGCAAAACGCTGCGAAGTTGTTCAACCCAAGCAGCGCGTCGGAAGCTGCCTGAGTTTTCTCCAGATCAATCGGGTGGCGCCACGCGGCCGTATCCCGGGCACGCACCGGCACGGGGCCGGCCGGGTGAGTCGTTACGCGATAAATGTAGTGCCGGCGCAGCGCGGAGAATCGGGCGTCGAAACCCTTCGGTGCCATACGAGCGCCGTGCACGCGCACGTCGGAGGGCAACATGCGGGAAAGGCGCCGCACTAGATCCTCCGGGCGGGTGAGCGAGCGCTGCGCAAACGCATCAACAGGAATGTCGGCGTGGCACACTTGGCCGCTGGCATGCACGCCTGCGTCGGTACGCCCTGCGACAACAAGTTCAATAGGGTGGCGCGTGACCAGCGAGAGTTTCTCCTGCAAGACCCCCGCCACCGTGCGCAGCCCACCGGATTGGGTTGCCCAGCCATGGAAATCCGTGCCGTCGTAGGCAACATCCAGACGCACCCGGATCAGCTCTGGATTATCCTGCGGATTCTCGGGCATGGTCGGTGGCCTTTCTCTGGTGGGTTCGGTTGTTGCTTCCATCGCGCGCGACTTAGTCTAGTCTGCATGCACGACAGCGAATTCTCAGCATCCTCCCTCGATGCTCGTGCCCGTCGGTTGGTGGCGTGGGTTGCGGCTCTCAATGGCCTGGGTTTTCTTGTTGAGGTTGTGATTGCGCTGGTCATCGGCTCGGCCGCTTTGTTTGCCGACGCCGCAGATTTCCTCGAGGACACTCTCATTAACGTATTGGTACTCACCGCCCTGGGGTGGTCGGTGGCCAGCCGGCGAAAGGCCAGCTACGCACTGGCAGGGCTGATTCTCATTCCAGCCTTCGCTGCATTCGGCACGGCAGTCTGGAAAGTGGTGACGGGGACGCCACCGGAACCTGCGACTCTGAGTGCGACTGCCATCGGGGCGCTCATTATCAACTTGGTGTGCGCTGTGTTGTTGCTGCGTCTGCGCGGGGCAAATAGTGCCCTGGTGCAGGGGGCATGGCTGGCTGCGCGCAATGATGCCGCGGCAAACCTGCTTATCCTCGCAGCGGGAGTGATTATGCTCTTCTGGGCCAGCGCATGGCCAGACATTGTGGTGGGTGTGATTATCGGTCTGGTTAACCTGTCAGCGGCAAAGGAAGTGTTCGAACAGGCACGGGCGGAGGAGCCGGAGTTGGAGATGGACTAGCCATCCGCGGCTGGCGGATGTCGCTGAATCGGGAATGTGGCAGCAGCGCCCAGGGAAATGTCGTTGAATCGGGAATCTGCAATGCAAAATCTGGGAACAGCTGAATTCAAAACTCTCTGACCTGCGCTTTTAGAAACTTGCAATCGATTCCCAATAACACATTCCCGTTCTAGCGACATTCCCACCCAGAACCCTCCCCTGTTCAGTCGGTACACAGGCAAATTGCCAAGCCATACGCGATATCGGGCGCAGATGGGGCCGGTTGGCGTCAACAATAAAAAGTAGAAAAGACAAAGGCGGGCCACGATCTACCCAAAAGGGTAACCGTGGCCCGCCTCAAAGCTAGGCGAAAGCGCCGGACTTACTTGTCCTCAGCGTCCTCATCAGCCTCAGCCTCTTCAGCCTCAGCCTCAGCGGCCTTGTCGGTCGCGGTGTCAGCCTCGACCTCCGGGGCCTCCTCAGCCGGAGTCTCCTCAGCCGGAGCCTCCTCAGCCTTAGCCTCTTCAGCCTTCTTAGCCTTGGAAGCAGCAACGCGGTTAGCGCGCTCTGCCTCGGTGGAGGCCAGCTGCTCCGTCACCAGGGAAATCTGGGAGATCGGAGCGTTGTCGCCCTTGCGGTTCTCCAGCTTGATGATGCGGGTGTAGCCACCCGGACGGCCTTCGAACTTCGGAGCCAGCTCGTTGAACAGGTAAGCAACAACTTCCTTGTTCCGGATGAGCTTCAGCACGTTGCGGCGATCCGACAGGGTGCCGCGCTTTGCCTTGGTGATGATCTTCTCGACGTAGGGGCGCAGCAGCTTAGCCTTTGCGTCCGTGGTCTTGATGGCGCCGTGCTCAAACAGCTGAGCAGCGAGGTTGGACAGGATCTTCTTCTGGTGGGAAGCAGAACCGCCCAGGCGGGCGCCCTTCTTCGGGGTTGGCATTAGTTCTCCTCGTGTGGATCTTTAAATCAGTGAGCGCGTGCGGTTAACCACCGGGTTATTCCGCGATGTCCTCGCCCTCGGTGTCGATGAACTCGCCGGTCTCTGCGTCGTAGCCCTCGATATCGGTGATATCGAAGCCCTCCGGAGCGTCCTTCAGGCCCAGGCCCAAGCCAGCCAGCTTGACCTTGACCTCGTTGATGGACTTCTGACCGAAGTTACGGATGTCCAGCAGATCGGACTCCGTGCGTGCAGCCAGCTCGCCGACGGTGTGAATCTCTTCACGCTTCAGGCAGTTGTAGGAACGAACGGAGAAGTTCAGGTCCTCAATCGGCATGCTGTAGGCAGCGATGTGCTCGCTTTCCTGCGGCGATGGGCCGATTTCGATGCCCTCTGCTTCGTGGTTCAGCTCCTGTGCCAGACCGAACAGCTCCACCAGGGTCTTGCCTGCAGATGCCATGGCGTCGCGGGCAGTAATGGAGTTCTTCGTCTCCACGTCCAGGATCAGCTTGTCGAAGTCCGTGCGCTGTTCCACACGAGTTGCCTCAACCTTGTAGCTGACCTTCAGAACCGGGGAGTAGATCTGGTCGACCGGGATACGTCCGATCTCAGAAGAAGCTGTAGCAGCCGGAACGTAGCCACGGCCACGCTCGACAGTCATCTCGATCTCCAGTTTGCCCTGCTCGTTCAGGGTGGCGATGTGCAGATCCTTGTTGTGGACCTCTACACCAGCCGGCACCTCAACGTCAGCGCCGGTAACCTCGCCAGGTCCTTCCTTGCGGATGAACATGGAGACAGGCTCATCGGAATCGCTGGACAGAACCAGGGTCTTGATGTTCAGGATGATGTCGGAAACATCTTCCTTCACGCCTGGAATCGTGGTGAACTCGTGGAGAACACCCTCGATGCGCAGGGAGGTTACTGCTGCGCCCGGGATGGACGACAGCAGGGTCCGGCGCAGGGAGTTACCCAGCGTGTAGCCGAAGCCCGGCTCCAGCGGCTCGATAACGAACCGAGAGCGAGACTCGTCGATGAACTCTTCAGTGAGCGCGGGGCGCTGTGAAATCAGCATTGTTTAAGCTTCTCCTTTTTCGGCGACCGCTATATGACGCCGTTACGGGGACAACCGCCACCAGGTTTGATGGACGGTGCGAACGGTAGAAACCGCTGTTGGTGTTCTATCCGAAGTAAGTCTAACGAATAGGTTCGTCAGTTTTACTTCGAGTAGAGCTCGACGATCAGCTGTTCCTGCAGCGGAATGTCGATCTGAGCGCGCTCGGGCAGCTGGTGCACGAGGATGCGCAGAGTGGACGGTACGACCTGCAGCCAAGCAGGAACGATCGTATCGACCAGGGCTTCCTGAGCCTCTTCGAACCACAGCATCGAGCGGGACTTCTCACGCACGTCGATGATGTCGTACTGGGAGACCTTGAAGGAAGGAACGTTGACCTTCTTGCCGTTCACGGTGAAGTGACCGTGGGAAACCAGCTGGCGAGCCTGACGGCGGGTGCGTGCCAGACCTGCGCGGTATACAACGTTGTCCAGGCGAGATTCCAGCAGGATGACCAGGTTGTCACCGGTCTTACCCGGGCGACGGTTGGCCTCTGCGTAGTAACGGCGGAACTGCTTCTCCAGGACGCCGTAGGTGTACTTCGCCTTCTGCTTCTCCTGCAGCTGCAGGAGGTACTCGGACTCCTTGATGCGAGCACGGCCAGCCTGCCCCGGAGGGTAGGGGCGACGCTCGAAGGAGTTGTCGCCGCCGACGAGGTCGACGCGGAGGCGACGGGACTTACGGGTTACGGGGCCGGTATAACGAGCCATTTTTTATCCCTAATCCTTTCTTCTCTTTAAACGCGACGACGCTTCGGCGGGCGGCAACCGTTGTGCGGCTGCGGGGTGACATCGGAAATGCTTCCGACCTCGAGGCCCGCGGTGGACAGGGAACGGATGGCGGTCTCGCGGCCGGAGCCCGGACCCTTTACGAAAACGTCAACCTTCTTCATGCCGTGATCCATTGCCTTGCGAGCAGCGGACTCAGCAGCCATCTGTGCAGCGAAGGGGGTGGACTTACGGGAGCCTTTGAAGCCGACGTGGCCCGAGGAAGCCCAGGAAATCACAGCGCCCTTCGGGTCCGTGATGGACACGATGGTGTTGTTGAAGGTGGACTTGATGTATGCGTGGCCGTTTGCCACATTCTTCTTGACGACGCGACGGCCAGTACGGCGCGCGCCGGAACGAGTCTTCGGAGGCATAGGTTACTTCTTCTTTCCTGCGATCGTCTTCTTGGGGCCCTTACGGGTACGAGCGTTGGTCTTGGTGCGCTGACCACGAACCGGCAGACCACGGCGGTGGCGCAGGCCCTGGTAGGAACCAATCTCGATCTTGCGGCGAATATCGGCCTGGATCTCGCGGCGGAGGTCACCCTCCACCTTCCAGGTGTTCTCGATAACGTCACGCAGAGCGGACAGCTGCTCGTCGGTCAGATCCTTGGAGCGAAGATCAGGGGAGATGCCGGTCTTTTCCAGCAGCTCCTTGGAACGGGCTGGGCCGATTCCGAAGATGTAGGTCAGTGCGACCTCCATGCGCTTTTCGCGTGGCAGGTCAACACCAGCAAGGCGTGCCATAGGGCATTTTCCTTCCGGTTTAGCGACGGTTTTCTCCACACTCGTCCCTGTTAATCCTTCGAGTATTTCGCCCACAGTCACGGAAGGGACTGTTCATGCACCAGGTGCCTTGAATGTGCGAAACCAACACTCCAACTATTGGAGTGTTGGAAGGAGGGCTCCGGCCGCCGCGGCCAGAGGTAGTGACCAGGAGGCGCTGCGCTAACAGCGATTCCCAGGTTGGATGTGTGGAGGCTTAACGATTTACTTGTAGCGGTAAACGATGCGCCCACGGGTCAGGTCGTAGGGAGACAGCTCCACGACGACGCGATCCTCGGGCAGGATACGGATGTAGTGCTGGCGCATCTTGCCGGAAATGTGAGCCAATACCTTGTGGCCATTGTCCAGTTCGACACGGAACATCGCGTTCGGCAGGGGCTCGACAATGCGACCCTCAACCTCGATGGCGCCTTCCTTCTTTGCCATATCCTCCAACGTTTCCCCAGCTCAGATAGCTGGATGGGTGATGTTTTGCTACATGTGGCACACATATGGACTTTTCCACTGCTGGCCTTTTCGACGTTCTACCGATCACCAGCAGAGACGAAAGCCTCATGCACCACCTGCTAACAATACACGCGACCTGCGCATATGCAAAAACGCTCACTCTGAACCATTCAAATTCAGCGTGAGCGTCGATATCTCGGTGGTAGCAGGCTTAGGCGTGCTGCTCCTCGCGGCGCAGCTGCCCCTTCGCCAAACGGTTCACCGTCAGCGCAATTGCACCGTCACCAGTGACGTTACATGCAGTACCGAAGGAATCGATGGCGATGTATGCCGCAATCATCAGCGCCACCTGGCCATCGTCGAAGCCCAGCTGAGACTGCAGCAGCCCCACTGCGGCCATGATGGCGCCACCCGGCACGCCCGGCGCGGCAATCATCATGACGCCCAGCAAGAAAATGAAGCCCAACGCCATACCGGCGCTCATATCAATGCCCGTCATGTAGACGATGGAGAAAGCAAACAGGGCGATCTTCTGCATGGAGCCGGACAGGTGCACTGTCGCACACAGAGGCACCACGAAATCAGCCACGGACTGCGTAACGCCATTCTTACGGGTGCACTCCAGGGTCACAGGAATGGTCGCTGCGGAGGAGGAGGTACCCAGTGCGGTGAAATATGCCGGCATCATATTCTTCAGCGCCTTGAACGGGTTGCGCCCGGCAAAGACTCCCGCCAACACGTACTGAAGCAGCAAGATTAGCCAGGTCATCACGACCGCGAGGATGAGCACCTTCGAGAACTGGGTTAGCGTCAGCTTCAGATTGCCGTTCATGCCCATCGTCAGGAACACACCGAAGATGTAGATCGGCAACAGCGGGATGATGAAGTTCTCAATCACCTTCATCGTTACCTCGCGCAGCTCCTCAGCACCCTTGTACAGCACCTCGGTACGCATGGAGGCCATGGCGATGCCCACAGTAAAGGCCAGCAGCAAGGCGGACATCACGCCCATGGGCGGATCCATCTCTACAGAGAAGAACGGCTGCAAAGCGCCCGCGTCGATGTCTTCAGCCTCGATAATCGAGTCGCTGCCGAGCAGAGACGGGTACGTTCCTTCGGCCACGCCGTAGGCAATCAAGCCCGAAACGATGGTCGAAACATAGGCAATGCCAGCAGTTACACCCAGCCACTTGCCTGCCCCGCGCCCCAGGCTGGCGATTGCCGGCGCGATCAGCGCGAAAATCAAGACCGGGACGAAGAATCCCAGGAAGTTACTAAACAGTCCGTTAAACGTTGCGAACAGGCGCCCCGCCCATTCCGGGAAAAACAGGCTGCATACGATGCCCAAAATAATCGCAACGATAATCTTGAACAGCAGTGATTTAAAAAGACGGGATAGATTCATGCTGGCGCTTCCCTTTGCACATGCTTGTAGGTCCTCAAGAAACGATTAATGATTAGCGTACCCTGACTACTTCATGCCCCAATAATCGCCCTTGCCCCATTAACCCCTTCTCCCCGCCTTAAGCCCCTCGAATTCACGCCAGCGAGGTCGCACAGGCAGGGGACGTCACAAAGAGTGCGGAGGAAAACCCCTACTTGCGCGGTGTCAGGATGCGCGGTCCATCAGCGGTCGCCGCGACGGTGTGCTCCCAGTGGGACGCGAAGCTGCCATCATCGGTGAGCACTGACCATTCGTCGTCGAGAACATGGGAATCCGCAGTGCCCAGCGCCAGCATCGGCTCGATCGCCAGGACGGAGCCCTCCTGGATCTCTGGCCCGCGCCCACCGCGGCCTTCGTTGGCCAAGTACGGATCTTCGTGCATGGTGCGCCCGATACCGTGGCCGCCGTAGCCGTCGACGATCCACAGCTCTACGTCAAACTTCTTCTCCGCGGCTTCGGTGGCCTGCTCCAGCGCCCAGGACACATCGGTCAGGCGGTTGCCCGGCACCATAGCCTTCAGCCCCTCGTACAGCACCCATTCGGTAGCGCGGTTGAGGCGATCGTGTTCATCGGCAATCTCTCCGATGCCAAAAGTCCACGCTGAGTCCCCCACCCAGCCATTGAGGGTAGCCCCGCAGTCGACGGAGATGAGGTCGCCTTCCTTTAGCACAACATCCTCCGAAGGGATTCCGTGGACGATCATGTCGTTCGGGCTCGCACAGATCGATCCAGGGAAGCCACCATATCCCTTGAACGTGGGCACGGCACCATGGTCGCGGATAACCTGCTCAGCTACACGGTCAAGGTCGAGAGTGGTTTTGCCCGGCGCAGCGGCCTTCTTCACTTCCTGCAGTGCCAGCCCGACGATCTCCCCGGCCGCCTGCATAGCGTCTAGCTGCTCGGGAGTCTTCGCTGCGATCTTCTTGTTCTTTCGCCGAAAACCCATTGTTTCGCCTGTCCTTGCTTCTTTGTTGTGTTTTTGTCTGTTTCTTTGGTGACGCCACCCTCACGGGGTGAATAACCACAAATCCCGCCAGGTCGGACCGTGTGGGACCGGCTGGCGGGATGCGCGATTGCGTGGAGTTTACTTGTCCAGCGCGTTCAGCGTGGTGGTGGAGATATCCTCCACGGTGCCCTCTGCGTCGATGTTCAACAGGATGTCCTTGTAGTGGTCGATCAGCGGAGCGGTCTCGTTGCGGTAGACCTCCAGGCGGGTGCGGATCGTTTCCTCGTTATCGTCGTTGCGGCCGCGGGCCAGCATGCGGTCGACGACAACGTCCTCGGAGACAACGTAGTTGATTACGGCATCCAGGGAGTGGCCGTCGTCCTGCAGCATCTCCTCCAGCAGCTCTGCCTGCTCGATGGTGCGGGGGAAGCCATCCAGCAGGAAGCCCTTGGCAGCATCTTCCTGGTTCAGGCGGTCGCGAACCATGTCAGCGGTGACAGAGGTGGGAACCAGCTTGCCTGCATCCATGTACTCCTGTGCCTGCTTGCCCAGTTCGGTGCCCTGGGAGATGTTGGCGCGGAACAGATCGCCGGTGGAGATGTGCGGGATCTTCAGAGAGTCGGACAGCAGGGATGCTTGGGTGCCCTTACCAGCGCCGGGAGGGCCGAGCAGAACTAGTCTCATTTCAGGAATCCTTCGTAGTTAGACTGCATGACTTGCGATTCGAGTTGCTTGATCGTGGTCAGAGCCACAGACACCAGAATCAGGATAGCGGTACCACCAAATGGCATCTGTCCCTGTCCGCCGGCCTGTGCCGTCTGCACACCCATGTTGATCAAGATGTTCGGCAGGGCGGCGATAGCGGCCAGGTAGATGGAACCGACGATCAGCAGACGGTTCATCACATATCCAAGGTACTCCGCAGTCGGACGGCCCGGGCGGATGCCCGGAATGAAGCCACCGTACTTCTTCATGTTGTCTGCCTGATCGTACGGGTCATACTGCACAGAGACGTAGAAGAAGGAGAAGAAGATGATTAGGCCGACGTAAACCAGGATGTACTGCCAGGCGGCCGGGTTCGACAGTACCGCCATGACGTTACGGTTCCACCAGTTGTCCTGCCCGGCGGCCTGTGGGTTGCCGGACTGGATGATCTGGGTAATGAGGATCGGAACGGTCAGCAGTGAGGAGGCGAAAATCACGGGGATAACGCCGGCCTGGTTAACCTTCAGCGGCAGGTAGGTGGAAGTCTCACCGTACTGGCGGCGGCCAATCATGCGCTTTGCGTACTGAACGGGGATGCGGCGCTGACCCTGCTCGATAAAGACCACGCCGACAACCAGGATCAGAACGCCAACGACGACACCGGCGAAGACGAAGCCGCCGGAGCCGGAGAAGATTGATGCACCCTGTGCCGGAAGCGACGTTGCGATACCCGCGAAGATCAGCAGGGACATGCCGTTGCCGATACCACGGTCGGTGATGAGCTCACCGATCCACATCAGCAGCACCGCACCGGAGGTCATAATCATCACCATGGTGACGAGGCCGAAGATACCGGTATCTTCCTTAAGCACCTGCACACCTTGCCCCAGTAGCTGGCGCCGATCCGCCAGCGCCACGATGCCGGCGGACTGCAGCAGTGCGAGAGCCACAGTGAGATAACGGGTGTACTCCGTCATCTTCGCCTGGCCGGACTGGCCTTCCTTCTTCAGCTGTTCAAACTTCGGGATCACCACTGTGAGCAGCTGAACGATAATGGACGCGGTGATGTACGGCATAATGCCGACGGCGAAGACAGAAAGCTTCAGCAGCGCACCGCCCGAAAACAGGTTGATCAGGGAGTACATGGCCGAGTTATCGGTCAGACCCTTGATCTGCGCTTGAATCGAGCCGTAATCCACGCCTGGGGTGGGGATCTGGGCGCCAATGCGATAGAGGATGATCATCGCAAGGGAGAACAAGATCTTCTTACGAAGATCTGCGTTCTTGAACGCCGAGGAGATGGCGGACAAACTTTGCCTCCTGTGTAGTTTCTTTCCGTAGTGCGGGATCTACTGGCTAGCGCACCTGCACTTCAAGATACGCCCGCGGTGAGGCGACACTAATTGCAACCTGTACAGGTTAGCAGACAGGACAAATGCTTAGGACACTCTACCACCTACCACAAGCGCTATTTCAAATGGCACTTCCCCACCACTGCGCTTCGCCCCCAAAAAAATCGCCCTGCCAGCACATTACGTGCCGACAGGGCGATTGTTAGTAACTAAGTCTGATTAGAACTTGTCTAGTCTTACTTAGCCTCGGTGACGGTGCCACCGGCAGCCTCGATCTTCTGCTTTGCAGAGCCCGAGAACTTGTTAGCGGTGACGTTCAGCTTCACGCTGATTTCGCCGTTGCCCAGGATCTTCACCGGCTGGTTCTTACGAGCCAGGCCAGCAGCGACGATGTCTGCAACGGTGACGTCGCCACCCTTGGAGAAAGCCTTCTCCAGGTCAGCCACGTTAACCACCTGGTAGGTGATCTTGGCGGGGTTGCGGAAGCCCTTCAGCTTAGGCAGACGCATGTGCAGTGGCATCTGGCCACCTTCGAATGCTGCCGATACCTGCTTACGAGCCTTGGTGCCCTTGGTACCACGACCTGCGGTCTTACCCTTGGATGCCTCACCACGACCAACGCGGGTCTTGGACTTCTTGGCGCCCGGAGCGGGGCGGAGGTCGTGGAGCTTAATTGGATCGCTCATGTTTACTCTCCTGCCACTTCTTCGACCTCGACCATGTGGCGCACAACGTTGATCTGGCCACGAACGATCGGGCTATCCTCACGGACAACCGACTGGCCAATGCGCTTCAGGCCGAGAGAGCGCATGGAATTGCGCTGCTTCGGCTTGGTTCCGACCAAGCCCTTGGTCTGGGTAATCTTCAAAGCCATTTCTTATGCCCCCTGTCCTGCTGCACGTGCGCGCAGCATAGCGGCCGGAGCAACCTCGTCCAGGGACTTGCCACGACGTGCGGCAACCTCTTCCGGACGCACCAGCTGCTTCAGGCCAGCGACGGTTGCGTGGACAATGTTGATGGCGTTGTCGGAGCCCAGGGACTTCGACAGGATGTCCTGCACGCCGGCGCACTCTAGCACCGGGCGGACAGCGCCACCGGCGATCACACCGGTACCAGGGGCAGCAGGCTTCATCATGACGATGCCTGCAGCATCCTCACCCTGAACCGGGTGAGTGATGGTGCCGTTGATCATCGGAACGCGGAAGAAGTTCTTACGAGCCTCTTCAGCGCCCTTCTGGATAGCGGCAGGAACTTCCTTAGCCTTGCCGTAGCCGACGCCGACCATGCCCTGGCCGTCGCCGACGATAACCAGCGCGGTGAAGCTGAAGCGGCGACCGCCCTTTACAACCTTCGAGACGCGGTTAATGGTAACCACGCGCTCGATGAACTGGCTGCGCTCATCCTGCTGGTTGCGACGATCGTTACGTCCGCCACGGTCGTTGTTGCGATCGTTGCGGTTGTTACGCTCGTTGCGCTCGTTCTTGTCGTTGTTCTCGGCGGAGCGTCCGCCGTTACGTTCACGTCCCGACATCACGCGTTCCTTCCGTTGGTGTTGTTCGTGGAGTTGGTCATTAGAACTTCAGACCACCTTCGCGGGCAGCGTCAGCCAAAGCGGCAACGCGGCCGTGGTACTTGTAGCCTGCGCGGTCGAAGACAACAGCCTCGATGCCAGCGGCCTTGGCGCGCTCGGCGATCAGCTGGCCAACCTTCGCACCGCGTGCCTTCTTGTCGCCCTCCATGGCACGTACATCTGCTTCCATCGTAGAAGCTGCGACCAGGGTGTGGCCTGCAACATCGTCGATGACCTGTGCGTGCATGTGGCGAGAGGTGCGGTGAATAACCAGACGCGGGGTCTCCGGGGTACCGGAGAGGTTCTTGCGGATACGGAAGTGACGACGTGCGCGTGCAGTGCGGCGGCGGGTGGAGATGTCCTTGCCCACCGGCAGACGCTTTTCGTTTTGTGCAGTGTTGCTCATTACTTACCCGTCTTTCCGACCTTGCGACGGACCTGCTCGCCCTCGTAGCGAATGCCCTTGCCCTTGTAAGGATCGTCCTTACGCAGACGACGGATGTTCGCGGCGATCTGTCCGACCTGCTGCTTGTCGATACCAGTGATGGAGAACTTGGTGTTGCCATCCACGGCGAAGGTGATGCCCTCCGGTGCCTCAATCAGCACAGGGTGGGAGTAGCCCAGCGCGAACTCCAGGTTCTTGCCCTTGAGCTGCACACGGTAACCAACACCGAAGATTTCCATCTTGATGGTGTAGCCCTTCGTCACGCCCTCGATCATGTTGAAGACCAGGGAACGGGACAGGCCGTGCAGGGAACGATTCTTGCGGTGATCATCCGGGCGGGAAACGAGGATCTCCTCGCCTTCCTGCACCACGGTGATCGGAGCCGGAATGTCCTGGCTCAGGGTGCCCTTCGGACCCTTAACCTCGACAGACTGGCCGTTGATGTTGATGGTGACGCCAGAGGGGACAGCCACCGGTGCCTTGCCAACACGAGACATGGTTTAGACCTCCTCTAGTTACCAGACGTAGGCGAGAACTTCTCCGCCCACACCCTTGTTCTGTGCCTCACGGTCGGTCAGCAGACCGTGGGACGTGGAAATGATGGCCACACCCAGGCCGCCGAGGACCTGTGGCAGCTCGTTGGACTTTGCGTACACACGAAGACCCGGCTTAGAAACACGACGCAGCCCGGAGATAGAACGCTCGCGGGACGGGCCGTACTTCAGCTCAATGTCCAGTGTCTTGCCAACCTTGGCGTCGGTGACGGTGAAGTCAGCAATGTAACCCTCCTCCTTGAGGATCTCAGCGATGTTCGCCTTGATCTTGGAAGAAGGCATGGAGACGGAATCATGGAACGCGTTTGACGCGTTCCGCACGCGGGACAGCATGTCCGCGATGGGATCAGTCATGGTCATAAGTTTTGACCCATAGCCTTTCTCATTGCGGTTCCCAACCCACCCAGACTGCGTGTACCGCGCGCTTGCTGGCTACTAGCGCGCCCCATGCTAAATAACGTGGGGTGCTCGCCGCCGTGTCCGCGCGGCCGCTCTATTGGGCGAGGGGCCTACAACAAAGTGGTTTGATGTTTACACTGCTCACGTTGCTGAGCCAGTCTTTCAGGCATGAGGCAACGCAAGACCAGATAACTCTAGCAACCACCTGCATGTTTACCCAAATCGCTGTTGAGGAAATGACGCCCCTAGATTCAGAACCTAAGGTCTCACAGCCCTTGACACCACGGAGCGCAAAATAAGTAGCCAATATGCTACTCCTGAACACCCAATAAGCGATATGTCATATCTTCTCTTAGCTTTAAACTGCGAAAACAAGGCGTTACGTGAGATGTATCACAAATGCGAGTAACGCCTTGAAAAGTTGATTGGTGATTCACTACACATGTTGTACGTACTCAAAGTACGAGACTATTTGCGCCGCAATCAATCGCAGTTGACTCGGCACAATCGCAGTTCTATACACCCCTCATGGAAGGAAAATTCTTTGAAGTTCAAGAAGTCCCTCATCACCCTGGCCGCAGCATCCTCCGTAGCAATGGCTGGTATCCCGGCTGCCGTCGCTGAAGAAGCACCGGAGGCTCCGGTCACCGCAGCTACCGAGAACTCCAACGAGACCGACACCAAGCCGGCTGCTGAGGAGAACGCAGACGAGAACGCTGCTGAAGAAGGCGCTGCCGAGGACGAGACCAAGCCAGCCGACGAGAACAACAACGAGACCAAGCCTGCTGAGGGTTCCGCTGACAGCGAGCAGGGTCAGAAGCTGAAGGGCTCCGTTGACAAGCTGCTGGGTTGGGATGACTCCACCTCCACCCTGAAGAAGATCGAGGACGTTCTGGGCTTCATCGGCAAGATCGTCAAGACCTTCACCGGGTTCCCGGGCTCCAAGTAAATAACCTGGAACCACGACATAAACAACGAACCCCGCTTCCCTATCCCGAGATTTCTCGGGGGAAGCGGGGTTTTGGCTTGCTATGCTGCTGTACTCAGCAGCTCGCTCTTACTTGAACGGGAAGCCCAGCTCGCGCAGCAGTGCACGGCCTTCATCGTCGTTGGTTGCAGTGGTAACAACGGTGATGTTCATACCACGCGGACGATCGATCTTGTCGACGTCGATTTCATAGAACATGGACTGCTCAGTCAGGCCGAAGGTGTAGTTACCGTGGCCGTCAAACTGCTTGTCGTTCAGACCGCGGAAGTCACGAATACGCGGCAGTGCGACGGTCAGCAGACGATCCAGGAACTCCCACATGCGGTCGCCGCGCAGGGTTACGCGGGCGCCGATGGGCATGCCTTCACGCAGCTTGAAGTTAGCGATTGCCTTCTTCGCGGTACGGATCTGCGGCTTCTGACCGGTGATCTTGGTCAGGTCCTCGATTGCACCGTTGATCAGCTTGGAATCGCGAGCTGCGTCGCCGACGCCCATGTTGACGACAACCTTGGTGACGCCCGGGATCTGCATGACGTTCTCGTAGCTGAACTCGCCGTTCAGCTTCTCGCGGATTTCCTCACGGTAGCGAGTCTTCAAACGTGGGGTGTAGTTTTCGCTCATCGTTAGATGTCCTTCCCGTTGCGCTTGGACACGCGGATCTTCTTACCGTCTTCGTCGAAGCGGTAGCCGATACGGGTCGGGTTGCCGTCGGAGTCAACGACCATCACGTTAGAAACGTGGATCGGAGCTTCCTGGGTAACGATGCCGCCGGACTCAGCGCCGCGCTCTGGAGCGGAGTTTGCAACGTGCTTCTTGATTCGGTTGACGCCCTCGACCAGGACCTTGTCGCGCTGCGGGTAGGCCTCAATAACCTTGCCCTTGGCGCCCTTGTCCGGGCCGGAGATAACCAGTACGGTGTCGCCCTTACGGATCTTCATTTAGAGCACCTCCGGAGCCAGGGAAACGATCTTCATGAACTTCTTGTCGCGAAGCTCACGTGCGACCGGGCCGAAGATACGGGTGCCGCGGGGATCGTTGTCGTTTGCCTTGATGATGACAGCAGCGTTCTCATCGAATGCGATGTAGGAGCCGTCCGGACGACGGGTCTCCTTCTTAGCGCGGACGATGACAGCCTTAACAATGTCGCCAGCCTTCACGGTGCCGCCCGGGGTAGCTTCCTTAACAGTTGCTACGACGACATCACCGATACCAGCGGAGCGTCGAACGGAACCACCGAGCGGACGGATGACCAGGATTTCCCGGGCACCGGTGTTGTCGGCAACTCGCAGACGCGATTCTTGCTGAATCACTTGAGTCTCCTAATTTGACCTAGAATTTTTGCGTATCGTGCGTGGGATTACCGACCCTCGCGCACGCGGTCTGTGCCGGTTAAAGCGCCAGGCTCTTCATGAATGCACATTGCGAGCACACACTCGAGCACACTGCACCTTTCGGCAACTGGAATATTGTTCCACACGCGCCCTCAGCTAACAAAATCGCCGTATCAGAGATTTGCCCCGTGGGGCGCCATTTATTCCGGCGGGGGTAGCTCAACCCACCCCCGACGGTAGTTCTCTATACCTTTTGACGCCACCTCATCCTCAGCGTGATGTGAGTGTGATATGCGCCTCAACAGGGCTCTTGCTCATATTGCACTATCTTGCAACCCCTGCACTTGAGACTGCGGAAAATCACCGCATCCACATGGGGATATTAGTGAAAACTGAACTATCTCCCCATTTTTAAAACGTGCCTAGAGGACGACAGGGATCGCAAGGCTTCAAAATCTCCTTGGGCACCTAAGCGGTCTTCTCCAGCGGAGATTGCAATATTTCCGCAGCAACCACAGCTGCTAGGCAACAGATTGACACTGTGCACACAGGCAACAGTCGTGCTACGTTACGTTGCGTACCCAAGGCCGGTTTAAGGCCGACACACCAACTTTTTTAAGTGAGGTTTATACACATGAAGCTCAAGAAGTCTCTGCTAGCTCTGACCACCGCCGCTACCGTTACTGTTGCTGGCACCGCTACCGCTGTAGCTGAGGAGCCCGCCACCAATTCCAGCTCCGCTGGCCAGGGCACCCAGAACGGCGAAAAGAAGGACGAGAATAAGAAGGACGATAGCGGCGATAAGAAGGACGAGGGCAAGTCCGAGCTGGCTGGCTCCGCTGACAAGTTCTTCGGTTGGGACGAAAACACCTCTGGCCTGAAGAAGCTCACAACCGTCGTTACCCTGATCACCACCATCGGCTCTCTGGTTGCAGGCATCATCGCCCTGGCTAACAACTTCCAGAAGGTTCCGAACCTGTTCAAGTAAGAACCTCTTCGTTCTACTAGAGCACAGGTTCCAGTCACCCATTAGTTTGGTTGGCCGTTAACCTCAAGCACCCCACGGCGATACACGATCGCCGCGGGGTGCTTTTGCTATCCCTAAGATCTCTACGATCCTGCCCCTCCTCCGCCTCCCTTCCCCTTTGCCACCCTATATGAGGTTAGGGTAGGCTCACTTTTACTATGGCACTGCAGCAGCTCGTATTGGACCCCTCAACCGCAAGCGACGCTTATCGCTCAGTGTTCGTCGATCATGAACTCGTTGTGGCACCCAGCGAACCTAAGCACCACATCATCCGCGCCACAGTGTGCCACGTCAGCGCTCCCGCCCAACACCTCCGCCGCATTGTCATCGAATCCCCGGAACTAGTTGGTTTCAAACTCTCCGGCCCAGATGAATTCTTCGGGCTCTTTATGCCGCAAGTGGCCAGCGGCAAGCTACATTTACCAATTCATGCCGGCGGCGCAAATATTCGCGCCAGCGTAGCTGCCATGCCAGATGAGCTACGTCCTCACCTGCGGTGGTACACCGTCCGCTCGCTGAATCCTGTGGCTGGACAACTGACTTTTGACGTGGTGACGCATGGCGTCACCACCCCCAGCCATGAAAACATCGGCCCTGGTCTCCGCTGGGTTTTGAGTGCCCAAACCGGCGATCAGGTGGCGATCTGGACCTGCCAGGGGCTATGGCATCGCGGGCGACGCTCCCAAACCTTGATCGCCGATCCGTCCGCAGCACCCTCAGTGCGCGCAATTCTGGAGTACACCCACGCATTCGCACCGGATCAATTGAAAGACATGCATGTCCGCATGATTGCCGAGAGCCCCAATGACCTAGAACCATTGCTCAACCCCAACTGGGAAGATGAATTGGGCAGCCTCGACCTCCTGTTCGCCCCTTCTGAGAAATTTAGCGAAACCACCATTGCGCATTTGAGAGGGCTTGACCATTCTCAGCACCCTGCAACGCAGTCAAAGTGCGTCTGGGTCGCGGGCGAGGGAAACCTCTGCAAGCAAGTACGCCGTCACGCAATTAGCACCTGGAAGCTACCCAGTGAATCTGTGCAATGGTGTCCATATTGGTTCCTCGGCAAAGCGCGACCTTAAGCGATGCGGTTATTTGCCCGCTATCCCCCGCGGCACGATGATCGGAGCCGTGCCACGCGGATCCTCCCACACCTCGGCGCATAGACCATATGCCTCACGTAAAACATCAGCCGTCAAAGCCTCTTCCGGCGCGCCCTGAACGATCTTTTTCCCGTCTTTCATCACGATCATCGTGTCGCTAAAGCTGCCGGCCAGACTGAGGTCATGCAACACTGTCACGACCGTCTTGCCCTCATGGGCTAGTTCACGCACGATCCCTAGGATCTCCATCGCATGTGCCGGATCCAGGTAGGTCGTCGGCTCGTCCAACAACACAACTGGCGTGTCTTGGGCTAACACCATAGCCATCCAAACGCGCTGTCGCTGTCCTCCAGACAGCTCCGCCACATCGCGATTGACGAGGTTGATGGTCGCTGTTTTCTCCAGCGCTTCCCGAACCTTCTTCTTATCTTGTGACGCCGACATTCCCCCACCCCATAGCGCTCGGCGGTAAGGGTGACGTCCGCGCTCCACGAGTTCTCCCACAGTCAACCCCGCCGGGCACATCGGATGCTGTGGAAGAAGCGCGATAAGTTGAGCGGATTCGCGCGCTCCCAAACGATGTACGTCCTTATCCCCGACAAACACGTGCCCTGCAGCTGGAGTGAGCAACCTGGAGAGGGTTTTAAGCAGCGTGGACTTTCCACAGCCATTGGGACCCAGGAGAGTAGTTACCTGCCCCGGTTGTGCCTCGAAGGAGACGTCCTCAACGATACGAGATTCGTTTTCGTAGCCAACTGAGACGCGATCGACGCGAAGTTTCATCGAACCATTCCTTTCAACGTTCCGCGACGGGCAGAAAGCCATACCAACCACACCAGTGCAGGTCCCCCGATGATTGCGGTAACCAACCCCACCGGAGCAGTGAACGGCAGAGCACCCGCTATAACGGCGCATGCAGCCATCAAAGCAGCGCCTGCAGCGGTGGAACACAAGGGGTGAGGCGTAGGAGTAGCAGCCACCAATTTAGCCACCTGAGGAGCCAATAACGCCACAAATCCAACAGGCCCAACAAGGGAAACCACAACCGCGACAATTCCCGTTGCAGCAAGAAGCAACAGCGCGCGCACCTTTTTGACGTTTACTCCAAGGGTGGCCGCGGTGGCGTCATCATGAGAAAGCAGAGGAACATCACGGGCGACAGACAGACCCAGTAGAACGAAAGGCAACATACCCAACACCATGGGCAACAAGGCCTCCGTGAGCACAAAGCCCGTGGATCCGGCAAGCCAGGTTTGGGCATCCGCCGCGCGGGTCAGATCCGCTCGGAGCAGAAGATACTGCACCATCGCTTGGGTGAGGAAAGACAACGCCAGACCAATGACCACTACGCGTTGCGAGGTACCAAAACCACCGAGGAGCATGAGTAACACAACAATAACTAGGGCACCGATCAATGCGAGGGCAGCGCGCCACCAGAAGGTCGGTATGGTTTCGCTCCACACCGGGCGGGCAAACACCGTACCGGCAACGACCAACACTGCAGCACCGCCCGAGACGCCCAAGATATCCGGGCTAGCAAGTGGATTCCGAGCGATAGTCTGAGTCCATGAGCCCGCCAGCCCCAGCGCCGCGCCAACCAGAACAGTGGCAATTGCGACGGGAAGGCGCAAGTCCCACACCACGTTGATCGCCTGGCGCGAACCACCGCCTGTTAGGACCTCGATCACTTCCGCTGGGCTGAGTTTCACCGCACCCTGCCCCAGAATCAGGCAGTAGCACAGTGCAGCTATAAGGGCGAAGCCAAAGGTGGTCGCGAGCACACGCATGCGTCGCGCACGTTTGATGCTTCGAATGGCCGTTGAATTGCTCATACCGCCACTCCCACGTCTTCCGAATTCAAGGACCCTTTTCGACGCCGCACCGCCAGAATCATCACGGGTGCGCCGACGATAGCCAGAACAATGGACATTTCCAGCTCATTGGGTTGCAGTACGAAGCGACCGACAATATCGGCTAAAAGCACAACAACTCCGCCGACTATGGCGGTGGGCACCAACAAGCGAGTCAGTGCCGGGCCGGTGAAAGGGCGCAAAAAGTGAGGAACCGCGAAGCCTACGAAGGTTACCAACCCCACTGTGGCTGTAGCTGAACCGGCAAGGACTACAACCGCCGCTGCGGCCAGCAGACGAGTGCGCATGGGGGAAACTCCAAGGGAGTGGGCAGAGTCCTCCCCCATTGCCATCAAGTCCAAAGGGCGAGCCACCAGTGCGGCGCACAGGGCACCCAACGCGAGGCCGATCGCAGCCATGATTACGTCATCCATACCACGGCCAGCTGTGGAACCCACCGTCCAGCGGCGCAGCCCTTCCAAGGTGTCGGAGGAATAAAGGCTCAGCATATTCGTCGCCGCTTGGAGGGCGAAAGTTACGCCTACCCCCACCAGCACCAACGTCAGTGGATCCCGCGATACTCGGGAGATCAGCAGCACGATAAGTGCGGAGAGAGCTGCGCCGATGAGTCCCATGACTGCCCGCTGCCCCACTGTGTTCGCCCATCCGATAGTCAGTGCGATGGCTACTGCAAATCCAGCACCGGCGTTGACACCGATAATGCCGGGGTCCGCCAGGGGGTTGCGCGTCCAACTCTGCGCAATCGCACCTGCCATTGCTAGTGCCGCTCCCGTGACCACCGCCAACAGCGTACGTGGAAAGCGTAAGTCCCAAATGATCCCGGATTGTTCTGCATTGACACTGGATTGTGCGGAGGGGTGCGGACCGTTCACAAGGATGGTGGTCACTTCAGAAAAGGAAAGTCCCCTGGATCCCAGAAACAGGGAACCGACCATCAACAACACCAAGCACACCAGCGCACCGAGAGTCAGCGGCAGTGTGGGCGAACCGAATACAGATCGAGGCTTTTGCACGGAATTAGGGCTGGACCGCTTCGTTGAACTTGTCTACCGCCCAGGGGATGGTCAGCGGGTTCGGCATGCTCATGGCGTTGCCGACGTTCTCTTCCAGCCAGTACACTTTGTCCTTTTGGACTACTTCCAGCTTGTTGAAGGTCGGATCCTTCTTTAGCGTTTCGGCAGCGCCCTGATAGTCGAGGACAAAGAGGTAATCCACGTTGTTGAGGTCGCTGTAATTTTCTGGTGCAATGTCGCGGTAGAACTCTTTGCCATTGCCTTCCAGCTCCTTCGGGATCTTAAAGCCCAAGTTCTCAATGAACTGCCCGCGTCCGTCACCGGACGTGTACAGACCAATCTTTCCCTGGTATGGCATGACGATAGCTGCACGCTTCCCCTTTAGCTCGGGGTGCTGCTTTTGGAAATCGTCAAAGGCCTTTTGTGTCTGCTCAATAAGCTTGTCGCCTTCTTCTGCCTTATCTACGGCACTTGCGATCTGAGTAACCTGGTCACGCCAGGGAATCTGCCAGTCCGTTGCGCCCTTCGGCTTCAGAGTTGTGGGAGCAATGTCGTTGAGCGCCTTTTTCGCCTGTTCGTCCACGGCGGAGTTCACGGCGATGATTTGGTCTGGATCGGCAGCCGAGATCTTCTCCAAAATCTCCGCAGTGAAGCCGGTAGCGGTACCGTATACCGCTTCTGGCTTGTTATCACCGAGTTTCTCCTTAGCCCAGGGCCCCACGCCAGAGGCATCCACGTCCCCTTCAGCACCCCACGGCGCTACCAGGACTGGCTGGATGCCGAGAGCCAGCAGGGTGTCAGCGTCTCCAAGGCCCACTGCCGCAATGCGGTCATTGCTTGCCCCTTCATTATTCGACGCCGAGTCGTCCCCACCGCGGGCACATCCGGAAAGGACGAGGGTGGAGGCAGTGAGAACTGCTGCAGCCTTCAATGCCGAACGACGAGTCAGCGAATTGTTTTGAAACATGTAGAAGCCTAACGCATAAGGGACTCTTTGAGAGTGCTGTAAAGTACCCGTAGCCTCAAGGGACTAATTTCCTCCTCGGACTACGCCCAACACAGCAATCGGACCCATCTTACACAGGTTAGGCTAACCACACAATAACCTACCTTAAGCTACCGCCCTTCCCGCTCGGCCGCCATTACCAGCGGCGCCCCAGACCTAGTCCGCCACCATTGCAACCCCGGACCTCGCCCGCCACCATCGCCGCCAAAGCCGCCACGACCACCACGCTTGCCAAAGCCGCCAAAGCCACCAAAGCCGCCTAAGCCACCAGCATCGAGATGCCTGAGTTATTGCAACTCGTGGCGCCAAGTGCCGAAGAAGCTGCACTTCGGAAGGACAAATGTCGGAAAAGTTGCAAAACGAAAATTGGCCCCAACTCAGCGAAGCTCTAGAAACGCTCTGACCTGCATTTTTACAAAAGTGCAAATCGCTTCCAATAACAAATTGCAACTTTTCCGACATTTGCACCTCGGCAACACAAGGAGCTGGCCGCGCGGGGTCTCCTACTGGTCTCCTACTGCCCCAAACCCGCCTCCTCGCAGGCCGATATATCGCTAGAACGGGAATCCGTCAGCACAGGCGTGCCTCCGACATTTGCAGCAATTCCCTGACCTGCAGTTTTGCGAATCTGCAAATCAGTGTCGTTAACGCATTCCCCGTTCTAGCGACATCTGCACATCCTCGCGCCACCAAATAGGGCGCCACTGGCACTAGCGCCAAGTGACCCACGTGGGCGTCAATAAGAAACAAGAAAGACCCCCTGCCGCAACAATATGCGACAGAGGGTCTAGCTCTACGACTATCTAAACAGCCTAAGCTGCTCGGATTGCCAGAGCTGCTGGGACTAGCGAGCCTTCTCGATGATCTCGGTCAGGCGGAAGTGCTTGTCCTTGGACAGCGGGCGGGTCTCCTCGATGCGAACGCGGTCGCCTACGCCGGCGGTCTCGTTCTCATCGTGAACCTTCACGCGAGAGTTACGGCGCATGATCTTGCCGTACAGTGCGTGCTGCTTGCGGTCTTCGAGCTCGACCACAATGGTCTTGTTCATCTTGGTGGAAACAACGTATCCGGAGCGAACCTTGCGGGCGCCCTTCTCGTTCTCCACAGCTGCGTTGTCATTCACGGTTGCCTCACTCATGCTGCGTCACCACCCGGGTTGGTAGACAGCCCGAGCTCGCGCTCGCGCAGGACGGTGTAGATGCGGGCGATGTCGCGCTTGACAACACCCAGACGACGGTTGTTGGTCAGCTGGCCGGTCGCAGCCTGGAAGCGAAGGTTGAACAGTTCTTCCTTCGCCTCACGCAAGCGGGTGGTCAGCTCTTCGTTGTTGAGCTCGCGGAGCTCATGTGCCGGAGTTCCGGTAGCCATTAGAACTGATCCTCCTTCTTCACGATGCGAACCTTGCAGGGTAGCTTGTTACCAGCGCGGCGCAGAGCCTCCAGAGCAACCTCTTCATTCGGGTAAGAGGCCTCGAAGAGGATACGACCCGGCTTGATGTTGGCAACCCACTTCTCCACAGGACCCTTACCGGAACCCATACGCACGCCGAGCGGCTTCTGGGTCAGCGGACGGTCCGGGAAAATGTTGATCCACACCTTGCCGCCACGCTTCATGTGGCGGTTAATGGCGATACGAGCGGACTCGATCTGACGGTTGGTGATGTAGGTCGGCTCCAGGGCCTGCAGGCCGTAGTCGCCGAACGTTACGCGGTTGCCGCCCTTGGACACGCCACGACGGGTCGGGCGGTGCTGGCGACGGTACTTAACGCGCTTCGGGATAAGCATTTGTCTTAGCCCTCCTGCTTCTGCTCAGCGCGCTGGCGACGTGCGCCACCGCGACGTGGACGCTCACGACGACCGCGAGACGGGCGCTCGTCGCGTGCATTCATCAGGCTCTCGCGACGGCCACCGACAACGTCACCCTTGTAGATCCACACCTTGACGCCAATGCGTCCGAAAGTGGTGTGAGCCTCGTAGGTGCCGTAGTCGATCTCAGCGCGGAGGGTGTGCAGCGGAACGCGACCCTCGTGGTAGCGCTCGGTGCGGCCCATCTCCGCGCCGCCCAGGCGACCGGAGCAAACAACCTTGATGCCCTTGACCTGCGGCTGACGCATAGCGCCCTGGATTGCCTTGCGCATTGCACGACGGAAGGCAACGCGGTTGGTCAGCTGCTCAGCGATGGACTGTGCCACCAGCTGTGCGTTGGCATCGATGTTCTTGACTTCGAGGATGTTCAGCTGAACCTGCTTGCCGGTGAGCTTCTCCAGCTGGCCGCGGATGCGGTCAGCCTCGGAGCCACGACGGCCGATCACAATGCCCGGACGGGCAGTGTGGATGTCAACGCGAACCCGGTCGTGGGTGCGCTCGATGACAACGTCGGCGATGCCGGCGCGGTCAAGACCCTCGGACAGGAAGTCGCGGATCTTGATGTCCTCAGCGAGGTAGTCAGCGTACTGCTTGTCGGCGTACCAGCGGGAGCGCCACTCGGAAGTGATACCCAGCCGGAGGCCGTGGGGGTGGATTTTCTGGCCCACTACTGAGCACTTCCCTTCTGGCTCTCGACGACCACAGTGATGTGGCTGGTGCGCTTGCGGACGTGGAAAGCACGACCCTGGGCGCGGGGACGGAAACGGCGCATGGTCGGACCCTCATCGGCGTAAGCCTCAGAGATGACCAGCGTCTGCGGATCCAAGCCGAAGTTGTTCTCGGCGTTGGCGGCGGCCGAAGCAACGACCTTCGCGACCGGCTCGGAAGCGGCCTGCGGAGCGTACTTCAGGATCGCCAGGGCGTCCTCGACGGACTTGCCACGGATCGTGTCGATCACGCGGCGAGCCTTCATCGGAGTGACGCGGACGAAACGCGCGGTTGCGCGTGCGGTGGTTACGGTGTCAGACATATTTATCGACGACCCTTCTTGTCGTCCTTGACGTGACCCTTGAAGGTCTTCGTAGGAGCGAACTCACCTAGCTTGTGACCGACCATGGAATCATCGATGAACACCGGCACGTGCTTGCGACCGTCGTGGACGGCGAAAGTGTGGCCAATGAAATCGGGAAGAATGGTCGAGCGACGGGACCACGTCTTGATGACGTTCTTGTTGCCCTTTTCGTTCTGAGCGTCCACCTTCGCAAGGAGGTGTTCGTCGACGAATGGGCCCTTCTTCAGGCTGCGTGGCATTCTCTACTACCTCCTCTTAGCGCTTCTTGTTCTTGTTGGAGCGACGACGGCGAACGATCATCCGGTCGCTTGGACGGTTCGGCTTGCGGGTGCGTCCCTCAGGCTGACCCCAAGGAGACACAGGGTGACGACCACCGGAGGTCTTACCCTCACCACCACCGTGCGGGTGGTCAACCGGGTTCATCACAACACCGCGGACGGTCGGGCGAACGCCCTTCCAGCGCATACGGCCAGCCTTGCCCCAGCGGATGTTGATCTGCTCCTGGTTGCCGACCTCACCGATGGTTGCGCGGCAACGGATGTCAACGCGACGGATTTCGGTGGACGGCATACGCAGAATTGCGTACTTGCCTTCCTTACCCAGCAGCTGGATGGAGGCACCAGCGGAACGAGCCATCTTGGCGCCGCCGCCCGGCTTCAGCTCCACAGCGTGGATGGTGGTACCGGTCGGGATGTTACGCAGCGGCAGGTTGTTGCCAACCTTGATGTCAGCGTTCGGGCCGGACTCCAGCAGAGCGCCCTGCTTCAGACCACGCGGAGCGATGATGTAACGCTTCTCGCCATCGCGGTAGTGCAGCAGCGCAATGTTAGCGGTGCGGTTCGGGTCGTACTCGATGTGAGCGACCTTGGCGATCACGCCGTCCTTGTCGTTACGACGGAAGTCGATAACGCGGTAGCGGCGCTTGTGGCCACCACCCTTGTGACGGGTAGTGATGTGGCCGTGAACGTTACGGCCACCGGTCTTCGACAGCGGGCGCAGCAGAGACTTCTCGGGAGTTGAACGGGTAATTTCCGCGAACTCGGAGACAGAACTCTGGCGGCGACCCGGCGTAGTCGGCTTGTACTTACGAATAGCCATACTCTTGCTTCCTCTTTACCTTTCGGTATCCGGCCGCCCTTAGGCGGTCGCTCCACCGAAGATGTCGATCGGATCGCTGCCGGCGACCAGGGTCACCATGGCGCGCTTGGTTGCCTTGCGCTGGCCGTAGCCGGTCCGGGTGCGCTTACGCTTGCCCTCACGGTTAACGGTGTTAACGCTGGCGACCTTCACACCAAAAATCTGCTCGACGGCAATCTTGATTTGGGTCTTGTTAGAGCTGGGGTTAACCAGGAACGTGTAAACGTTCTGCTCCATCAGGCCGTAGGACTTCTCAGACACGACCGGAGCGATGATGATATCGCGAGGATCAGCTACAGTGCTCACTTTGCCTCCTCCTTGGTCTTATCTGCGGCGTTGATGAAGGCGTTCAGTGCCTCCACGGAGAACACAACATCGTCTGCGTTCAAAACGTCGTAGGTGTTCAGCTGGTCGTTAACCAGGGTGTGCACCTGCGGCAGGTTGTTTACGGACTTCCATGCGGTGACGTCTTCGCGGGTCAGAACGACCAGCACGGACTTACGATCCGTCAGACGCTCGATGAAAGTGCGAGCAGCCTTGGTGGACGGGGTCTGGCCTGGAACCAGCTCCTCAACCACGTGGATGCGGTTGTGGCGCACGCGATCGGTGAGGGCGCCACGCAGAGCGGCAGCCTTCATCTTCTTCGGGGTGCGCTGAGAGTAATCACGCGGCTGCGGGCCGTGCACCGTACCACCACCGGTGAAGTGGGGAGCGCGGATGGAGCCCTGACGTGCGCGACCGGTGCCCTTCTGGCGGAACGGCTTACGGCCACCGCCGGAGACCTGGCCACGAGTCTTCGTAGCGTGAGTACCCTGACGCTTTGCTGCGAGCTGAGCGGTAACGACCTGGTGCATCAGTGCGACGCTTGCCTCTGCATCAAAGATGGATGCGGGCAGCTCGACCGTGCCGTTGGTCTTACCGTCAGCGGTGTGGACATCAAGCTTTAGATTGCTCATGCGTGTGCACCGCCCTTCACTGCGGTCTTGACAACGACGAGGCCGCCGTTGACACCCGGAACTGCACCCTTGATCAGGAGCAGGTTGGACTCTGCGTCGACCTTGGCAACCTTCAGGTTCTGCTGGGTAACGCGGTCGTTACCCATGCGGCCTGCCATGCGCTTGCCCTTGAACACGCGGCCTGGGGTGGCAGCCTGTCCGATGGAGCCCACGCGGCGGTGTGCAGCCTGGTTACCGTGAGCAGCACCCTGGCCAGCGAAGCCGTGGCGCTTCATGCCGCCGGCGTAGCCCTTGCCCTTGGTGGTGCCCGTCACGTCGACGAACTTGACATCGTTGAAGATGTCGACGGTGACGTCCTGGCCTACCTCGTAGCTGGATGCGTCTGCAACGCGGATCTCAGCGACGTGGCGGCGCGGAGTCACGCCAGCCTTCTTGAAGTGACCAGCGGCCGGCTTGTTTACCTTGCGCGGGTCGATCTCGCCGAAGGCGATCTGTACGGCTTCGTAGCCGTCGGTTTCCTTGGTACGCACCTGGGTTACGACACAAGGCCCAGCCTCGACGACGGTAACCGGTACAACACGGTTTTCTTCGTCGAAGATCTGGGTCATGCCGAGCTTCTTGCCCAGGATGCCCTTGATCTCAATATCACTCATAGTTTCTCTTCCGCTGCCGTTTCAGTAGTTCAGACTCGTTTGCCGCTTACTGAATGTTGACGTCGACGCTGGCCGGAAGATCGATGCGCATGAGAGCGTCAACGGTCTTCGGGGTTGGGTCGAGAATGTCGATCAGACGCTTGTGCGTACGCATCTCGAAGTGCTCGCGCGAGTCCTTGTACTTGTGCGGAGAACGGATGACGCAGTACACGTTCTTTTCAGTTGGCAGTGGCACTGGGCCGACAACACGAGCGCCGGTACGGGTTACCGTCTCGACGATCTTCTTGGCAGAAGCGTCGATAGCCTCGTGATCGTAGGCCTTGAGCCTAATGCGGATCTTCTGTCCCGCCACGCTTGTCCTCTTCCTTCAAAGCGCTCTTGCTGTATCCACAGCAGAAAAGCACGCTTCTTATCTGTCTTAGTCTTAACGCTGTCCGGCCTAGGGGCCTGGTCCAGTCGCCAGTGTCGCTTGTGTCTTACATTTACTTGTTTGTGCCATCGACGGAATGCGGGTCATTTGGTTTTAATGAACACACGCCATCAGCACTTGGATTATCAAGTGATGTAACAACACCCGGTTCCCGCCCCTTACTCGCTCCACGATCAGTCTGGTTCAACCGAGACCTTGTATAGACTTTATATATGGAGCAAAGCTTGGAAACGTGTTCCGCGCCTTGTCGGAAGGATTGTCCTTCGCTTACTGCCGCTGTTCATTTACCATGCCCCATCCTCCGGCACCCGCGGTCGGGCGTGTCGCCCTTCCACTTTTAAGTACCGCACAGCAAAGTAGCCCCACTGCGATCCTTTCGGATCACTGTCGCGAGGTTCTTCACCGACGATGGATCATGCTCACTTCACCATCGACACCTTCTTGGCTACGATGCTGGACACTCTGCGTATCCAACTAGCCTCATGTGCCGTGTTAAAGCAACGTCAAGTATTCAACCACACCGGGCGCGCCGAAACCAAATCCCTTTCTTCTTTTCTTTGTGACGCCCCAACGCACCCACCGCCTTACACTCCACCGAAGGGTTGAGCACTACAATCGCCCCATAGTCAAGTTGGAAAGCGGATGACTTCTAGGTGGCGTCATCGATAAGGAGACACTGCAATGAGCGACTCCCCGAAGCGCGTGATTGGGCGCATCCCTCCACCGAAATCGGCATCCGCTAATCGGCCAGCGCAGTTTAGAAGGCCGACTGAAGAACCTGATGCGGAGTTTTCAACACCGCGCAGCGAACGTGCCCAAGTAGCTCAGCGTAGGAAAGCAGAAGCAATCGGGCAGGTTAAGAGCCGACCGAAGCATCGCAAGCGTGACCTCCATAGGCAGAAGCGTTCACAAGGGAAGAGCGTGCCACAAACTCGGAGGCGCAGCGATCGCATTCGCCTCACAGTAGCGCGCATTGGGGTAGCGATTTTTGCTGTCCTAATCACGGTGGCGCTTTGGCAGAGGGAGGATCCGGTCCAACCTCCAGAAGGCTTGGAATCCAATGAAGTCATTGCAGAGCAATCGCCTCCTATTTCCCCGTCGCAGGCAGTAGAGATGTTCATTCCCGCGATTGATGTGCACGCCGAGTTTCAAGATGGTTCTTGCCGGGTGAAGGATGGCGCCATCAATCCGGAAACGATGGATAAGGCATGCACCTACACAGCGGGCGACCGTCCTTACTCTCTGCCGGGCACAAACTCTCCGGACATCGTGGTAATTGCCGGACATACGGGCGCCGGCGTACCCGCAGTGTTTAACAACCTCTATGACGGATCAGCCGACCACCATAAGGTTCAGGTCGGCGACAAGCTTTATGTCCGCACAGTGGACTCTGGTGATAACTGGCTGGTCTATACGGCCACTGATTTACACGACCCCATGAAGGAAGGACTCTCAGAGGATTCCAGCATTTGGGGCGAGGGCGCCAGCCCGGGACGCCTGCTGACCATCAGCTGCATCCAACCGGCAAACCCTTTGCAATCATCTATTCGAAATGCGGTTGTAGGTTGGCAGTTCCAAGGAACTTCAAATACGGCTAACAATTCTGACTCCAAAGATTCTTAGGAAGCCTCCTTAGCGCCCAGAGCGTCCAGAGTCCATCGATAGACGATTGTGCCTGGTCGAAACATTTCACCCCCATATGGACGTATTCCATAAGATTCTTAACATATCTTAATGACAGTAGTGGCGTATGTTACTAGTGTTACCTGTGTTGCTTTGATGCGAACTGTAACACGATCACACGACCCAATATTCTCGAAGGAGATACCATGAAGCGTTTCTCGCAGTCGCTGACCGCAGTTGCGATGGCCAGTGTCCTCGCTCTTGGCGGCGCAACCGTTGCACAGGCACAGGTTCCCGCTCCGGAGATTGATTCTGCCGACTCCACCAACATTCCGAATCCGGGTGGGGTCACCGACGAAGACACTGCCGAGGATCCCAACATCCCGGCTCCGGCTACCAAGCAGGATGACGAAGGTAACACCTGGTACCAGAGCACGCAGGATCCGAGCGTTTACGTGAAGGATCGCAACCAGGTCAACGAGCCGATCACCGACCAGATGCGTGCAGACTACAACAAGGCTTTCGGCGTCCCGACCGAAGAGGGCATCCCGGCTCCGGCCACCAAGAAAGACAAGTTCGGCAACACCTGCTACCAGCACTTGCAGGATCCGACAGTCTACGTGAAGGATCGCAACCAGGTCAACGAGCCGATCACCGATGAGATGCGCGCAGAGTGCCAGGACTTCGACAAGAAGGACCTGGCTTGGCTGGCACTGCCGGCTACCCTGATTATCGGTGGCATCGTCTGGCACCTCGCTAACGACGGCAAGACCTACGTCAAGGACGAGAACAGCAAGGAAGCTCCGTCTGCCGAGGAGAAGGCAGCTTCCGACAAGATGCTGCAGAACAACAAGGACGAGGTCATTGCCCAGGGTGGCAAGCTGGCTGGCGACAACACCGGCAACGCTACCGAGGCAACCACTGAGCGTGGCATGCTGGCACAGACCGGCTCCAACACCGCTGCACGTGGCCTGGCTGCCCTGGCCGTCGTTGCAATGATTGCAGCCGGCGCCTTCGCTGTTCGCCGCAAGCTGTTCGCTTAAGGCCTAAGGCGGCTAAGCCGCAAAGCGCCTCAGCGCACAATCTCCTGAACCCACCTTCCTCACGGCCACGCCGTGCAGGGGGTGGGTTTCATGTATTCGGTGGCGCCTTCCACTCCCCTACGACTGTTGAACACTACAATCGCCACGTAGTGGATTTTTAGGCCGAATGGCACCGAGGTGGCGTCACCCGAAGAAGGAACACCAATGAGCGACTACCGAAGCAACCCTGAGTATCTGCGCCAACGGCGCGCACTAGTTCGGAAGCACCACCCCGACGCGGGAGGAAGCGACGCAGAACTCATCGAGGCACTGCGAGTATTAGACGAGGCCTGGGATCGGCGCGCGCGACTACGCCGACAAGTGCAAGAACACCGACCTAGCTTCATTTCTGAGGAGACGGCAGACCAGGCTTTGGACGCCGCTGAGCAAGCCGTTGGCGTGGCCGAGAATCTTGCACGCAGCGCCGGAAGGTTCGCCGGCAATGTCCGCCGTACCCTCTTCCACAAACTGCCCCAGGAGTTTCGCCGCGGCTACCGGGAGGGAGACAACGAGTGACCGCCCGTTACCAGCAGATCGCCTACGAGCTGCGTGAGGACATCCGTAGCGAGCGTTTCGCGGTCGGGGAACCACTACCGAGTGAGAAGGAGCTCTCGGAGCGCTTTCACGTAGCCCCCGGAACTATGCGTCAGGCTCTTAACGTGCTGGTGGACGAAGGAACACTTAGTTCCAAACGCGGTGCCCGCAAAGTCGTCATGCGGATGCCCGCTCGCTTTCCGGAGATCTCCAAGTTCCGAAGTTTCGCACAATGGGCCTATGGACGCGGACGAACCCCTGGTGGGCATGTCATCAAACAAGAATGGGTCGAACAAACTGAGCAAGACTCACAGCTGTTGCGAATCCCCGACGGCCAGCAGGTACTCACGGTTCTACGCGTCCGCACCATTGACGGTGCACCTGTCATGCTAGAACGCACACGCTACCCCGCTTGGGTGGGCGCGAAGGTCGCAGCTATGGATCCAACGTGTCCCTCTGTCACTAACGAACTAGCGGCGCGTCACAATATTCACTTCTTCGCCGCGGACAATGTCTTCTCGGCCTCTAAAGCTGGAACCGTTGATGCCCGATGGTTGCCGCTGGCTGCCGGTGACCCCGTTTTGGTACACCGCCGTTTGTCACGCGATGCGAAAGGCTCGCCGTTGGAAATGAGTGAGGATCGCTATCTTGCCGACGCCCTTAGTATCGCCGTCCCGACGTCTGGAAAGAACAACGTTCTCAGTTGGACCACGTTGAATCAATTCCCCTGGGAATAGGTTGCACGGATACAGACCTGAATATAAAAATGCCCCGGGCTCTTTAAAGAACCCGGGGCATTTCCCGTTTAGCGCCGTAGCGCTAAGCGGAGATCAGCGTGAAGTAATAACTACTACTTGGTGATCTTGGTAACGCGACCAGCGCCAACGGTGCGGCCACCCTCACGGATAGCGAAGCGCAGGCCCTCGTCCATTGCGACCGGCTGGATCAGGGTGACGGACATGTCAACGTTGTCGCCCGGCATAACCATCTCGGTGCCCTCCGGGAGCTTAACAACACCGGTAACGTCGGTGGTGCGGAAGTAGAACTGCGGACGGTAGTTGTCGAAGAACGGGGTGTGGCGGCCGCCCTCGTCCTTGGACAGAACGTAAACGGAACCCTCGAACTCGGTGTGCGGGGTGTACGCGCCCGGCTTAGCAACGATCTGGCCACGCTCAACGTCCTCGCGCTTCAGACCACGCAGCAGCAGTGCAGCGTTGTCGCCAGCCTCTGCGGTGTCCAGCAGCTTGTTGAACATCTCGATGGAGGTAACGGTGGTCTTCTGGGCCTTCTCGCGGATACCCAGGATCTCGACCTCGTCGTTCAGGTTCAGGATGCCACGCTCAACACGGCCGGTAACAACGGTACCGCGACCGGTAATGGTGAAGATGTCCTCAACCGGCATCAGGAACGGCTTGTCGGTCTCGCGCTCCGGATCCGGGATGGAGTCGTCACAAGCCTGCATGAGCTCGAGGATCTGCTTGCCCCACTTCTCGTCGCCCTCCAGGGCCTTCAGTGCGGAGATGTGAACAACCGGAGCTTCCTCGTCGAACTCCTGCTCGGCCAGCAGCTCGCGAACCTCCATCTCGACGAGCTCCAGCAGCTCCTCGTCGTCAACCATGTCGCACTTGTTCAGTGCAACCAGGATGTAAGGAACGCCAACCTGGCGAGCCAGCAGAACGTGCTCGCGGGTCTGCGGCATCGGGCCATCGGTTGCAGCAACAACCAGGATAGCGCCGTCCATCTGAGCAGCACCGGTGATCATGTTCTTGATGTAGTCGGCGTGACCCGGAGCGTCAACGTGAGCGTAGTGGCGCTTCTCGGTCTCGTACTCAACGTGGGAGATGTTGATCGTGATGCCACGCTCCTTCTCCTCCGGCGCCTTATCGATGGCGTCGAAAGCGAAGGACTTGTTGGCCTCGGGGAATGCGTCAGCCAGAACCTTGGTGATCGCGGCAGTGGTGGTGGTCTTGCCGTGGTCGACGTGACCAATGGTGCCGATGTTTACGTGCGGCTTGGAACGCTCGAACTTAGCCTTCGCCACTTTGTGTCCTCCTGGACTGCTCGGTGGCTACGACTCTCGCAGCCACATTAACTTTTATTGCCAACCAGCTGCTTCCCCGCAGTTTGCGGATTGCTCACTGGCTAGTTTTCTTACTTCTTGCCGAATTTCAGATTATCCGTGTAACGAACATCTTCGCCTCGACTTTGTGTTTCGAGGCCAGTCGCGCTACACGCGAACTGGGTAACGGCCAGCACACCGCATCCTACGTCACTGTACCCCATCTAGAAAAATTAGCCTCTGTAAGCAAAGCCAAAACCCCACATAAATTAGGGTAAGCCCTTAGAGACAACTATTTCTAGCCGTCTTAGCTAGTTATCTATTTGGTTACTTTTTGACGCAGGCCTGCGCCGTGCTGACCCCTACCCCGCAAGGCCCCTCACCCCGTGAACCCTCTTGTCAGCCCCGTTACGACGGAGCCTTGGGCGTCACAAAGATGAAGGAAGCCTTAGCTAGAGAGGGGCGGAAACGACCCAAGTATTAGGCCTGGCCTCCGGTGCGCTCCGCGATGATGTCGGAAGCAACGTTGGTCGGAACCTCACCGTAGGAGTCGAAGATCATCGAGAAGTTTGCACGACCGGCGGTGCGGGAACGCAGGTCACCGATGTAGCCGAACATCTCAGACAGCGGCACCTTAGCCTTGACAACCTTGGCGCCGGCACGGTCGTCCATGGAGGAAACCTGGCCACGGCGGGAGTTGATGTCGCCGATGACGTCGCCCATGTACTCCTCAGGGGTGATGACCTCAACAGCCATCAGCGGCTCCAGCAGAACCGGCTTTGCCTTGGCAACTGCTTCCTTCAGAGCCTGAGAACCGGCCAGCTTGAAGGCCATCTCAGAGGAGTCGACCTCGTGGTAAGCACCATCCAGCAGGGTGGCCTTGATGTTTACCAACGGGAAGCCGGCCAGGTAGCCGTACTGCATAGCGTCCTGGATACCAGCGTCGACAGACGGGATGTACTCCTTCGGCACGCGACCACCGGTGACCTCGTTGACGAACTCGTAGGTCTCCTCGGAGCCCTCCTCCGGCGCGTAGGGCTCGACGGCAATGATGACGCGCGCGAACTGACCGGAACCACCGGTCTGCTTCTTGTGGGTGTATTCCAGCTTCTCGACCGGCTTGCGGATGGTCTCGCGGTAAGCAACCTGCGGGTTACCGATGTTCGCCTCAACCTTGAACTCGCGGCGCATACGGTCAACCAGAACGTCCAGGTGCAGCTCGCCCATACCGCCGATGACGGTCTGGCCGGTCTCTTCATCCAGCTTCACGGTGAAGGTCGGGTCCTCTTCCGCCAGCTTCTGGATAGCGGTACCCAGCTTCTCCTGGTCAGACTTGGTCTTCGGCTCGATGGCGACCTCGATAACCGGATCCGGGAAGTCCATGGACTCCAGGATGACCGGATCCTGAGCGTCACACAGGGTGTCACCGGTGGTGGTGTCCTTCAGGCCGATGAAGGCGTAGATGTGACCAGCGGATGCACGATCCACCGGCTGCTCCTTGTTGGAGTGCATCTGGAACAGCTTGCCGATGCGCTCCTTCTTGTCCTTCGTGGAGTTGGTGACCTGCGCACCGGACTCAACGGAACCGGAGTAAACGCGGACGTAGGTCAGCTTGCCGAAGAACGGGTGTACGGCAACCTTGAATGCCAGAGCGGAGAACGGCTCGTCCTTGGAGGGCTTGCGCAGAACCTCAACCTCGGGATCCTTAGCGTCGTGGCCCTTGATGGAGCCGACGTCCATCGGGTTCGGCAGGAAGTCGATAACAGCGTCCAGCATCGGCTGGATGCCCTTGTTCTTGTAAGCAGAACCACAGTAAACCGGGTAAACCTCGGAGTTAACGGTCAGCTTACGGATCTGTGCCTTCAGCTCATCAACGGTGAGTTCCTCACCGGCGAAGTAGCGCTCCATGAGCTCCTCGTCGGACTCAGCAACGGTCTCGACGAGCTTCTCGCGGTACTCCTCGGCCTTGTCCTTGAGGTCCTCCGGAATGTCCTCGTAGGTCGGCTCCGCACCGATCTCTACCTTGCCGCGCCAGGTAACAGCGCGCATGTTCAGTAGGTCAACGATGCCATCGAAGTCGTCCTCAGCACCGATCGGCAGGGCCATTACCAGTGGCTTTGCACCCAGGCGGTCGACGATGGTCTGCACCGTGTAGTAGAAGTCTGCGCCCAGCTTGTCCATCTTGTTGACGAAGCAAATACGCGGAACGTCGTACTTGGTTGCCTGGCGCCAAACCTGCTCGGACTGCGGCTCCACGCCTTCCTTGGCGTCGAACACAGCCACCGCACCGTCCAGGACACGCAGGGAGCGCTCCACCTCAACGGTGAAGTCCACGTGGCCGGGGGTGTCGATGATGTTGATCTGGTTACCTTCCCAGAAACAGGTGGTAGCAGCGGAGGTAATGGTAATACCGCGCTCCTTCTCCTGCTCCATCCAGTCCATCGTGGAGGCGCCATCGTGGGTCTCACCGATCTTACGGTTAATACCGGTGTAGAAAAGGATGCGCTCCGTGGTGGTGGTCTTACCAGCATCGATGTGCGCCATGATGCCGATGTTGCGGACCTTCTTCAGGTCGGTCAACGCTTCAAGTGCCACTGGGTTACCCCGCTCATTTCGTTGTTGAGCGACTTTGCTGGAACTTCCATGTTGTTCACATTGTTGTTCAGTAGTGCTTCTAAAAGCCCCGAAAGCCGCAGGCGATTACGTACTCGTTCTATTGTGCCAGCTTTACGCTGTCACGTCTCGTTGAGGGTCTGCTGTTTTCTAGTGTTTTCTCGTGTCTACTAGTTAGCGCCCTCACGCGCTTAATAGCACGATAGCCCCACTACCCCTATATGAAGTTGAGGGTTGTGAGGCTATAAAACCACTGTTACCAGCGGTAGTGGGCGAAGGCGCGGTTGGCCTCTGCCATCTTGTGAGTGTCTTCGCGACGCTTCACGGATGCACCCAGACCGTTCGATGCGTCCAGGATCTCGTTGGCAAGACGCTCGGTCATGGTGTTCTCACGACGCTGGCGGGTGAAGGTCACCAGCCAACGCAGTGCGAGGGTGGTGGAACGGCCGGGGCGAACCTCAACCGGAACCTGGTAGGTAGCGCCACCAACACGGCGGGAACGAACCTCAAGAGCCGGCTTAACGTTGTCGAGAGCCTTCTTCAGGGTGAGGATCGGATCGGTGCCGGTCTTCTCGCGGCACTGCTCCAGAGCGCCGTAAACGATGCGCTCTGCGGTGGACTTCTTACCGTCAAGGAGAACCTTGTTAACCAGCTGGGAGACGAGAACGTCGCCGTAAACTGGATCCTTGACTAGCTGTCGGGAAGGTGCTGGACCCTTACGTGGCATTGTTTACTTCTCCTTCTTAGCGCCGTAGCGGGAACGTGCCTGCTTGCGGTCCTTAACACCCTGGGTGTCGAGGGAACCACGCACGATCTTGTAACGAACACCCGGGAGGTCCTTCACACGACCACCGCGGACGAGCACCATGGAGTGCTCCTGCAGGTTGTGGCCCTCACCCGGAATGTAGGCGGAAACCTCGATACCGGAGGTCAGGCGAACACGAGCGACCTTACGCAGTGCGGAGTTCGGCTTCTTCGGGGTAGTGGTGTACACACGGGTGCACACACCGCGGCGCTGCGGGGAGCCCTTCAGCGCAGCAGTGGCAACCTTCGTGCTCTTATCGTGACGGCCCTTGCGGACCAGCTGCTGAATAGTTGGCATAGATGAACTTTCTTTCGGTTCTTTCGGTGCAGTATCGCAACGCGGCCACCGAAGTGGTGACTGCCCTGCGGGTTGAGCATTTGTAGCTTTGGGGATCCCAAAGGATGCGCACACACGAAAAATAAGGGGCTCTTCCTTACGGGGCCTCTTCCGTGGTGTATCACCCCACGCAATAACGTGGAGATCCCTGCATCGCACTCCAGCTGCACAACCGGCCTAGACGTTAGCCCGGCATAAACCCCGGCTAACCTGTGGCCACCACTGCACCAGCGGAGACAATACAATCTACGGGGAAGAAGTTTAGTGCACCTTGTGCCAGCTACCAAATCCCATTTTCTTAAACACACTGGCCTACAATCATCGCGATGTTTCCTTACCCGTTCGACCTTGCATCCATCGGCGAGGGGCTACCCGCCGCCGAGCTGCTCCCCCGAATCCCCCAACGCGGCCCTTTGGTGGTGGAAGCACCGCCGGGAACTGGTAAGACAACCCTAGTCCCTCCAGCACTCTCCAATATTTTGCAGAGCTCAGTGCAAACAGCCACTCCGCAGAAAGTACTCGTCACCGCGCCTCGTCGCGTGGCCGTCCGCGCGGCTGCCCGGCGCCTTGCGCAATTGGACGGCACCCGCGTCGGTGACCGGGTCGGTTATAGCATCCGCGGCGAACATCACCCAGGAACTCTCGTGGACTTCGTCACCCCGGGTGTGCTCCTCAATCGCCTGCTTGCGGACCCCGCCTTAGAGGGCGTGGGTGCGATCCTCATCGACGAAGTCCACGAGCGCCAATTGGACTCCGACCTTGTGTTGGCCATGTGCCAGGAAGTCGCCATGCTGCGTGAAGGCGACCCCACCGAGGAGCTCTACCTGTGTGCCATGTCCGCCACTGTCGACACGCAGAAGCTCGCGGAGTACATGGGTGCGCAGGTTGTATCCACTCCAGCAGTCACCCACCCCCTCGAGATTTCTTTTCACCCTCACCCCGAACGTGCACAGGGCTCACCCGCTTTCTATCGCCATGTTGCCAAACTCGCACAACAGGCTACCGACAACCAGCGCGAGTCTGGTCACGCGGATCACCGCACACTCGTTTTCGTCCCCGGACGCAAAGAAATCGACTCGGTCTGTACCCACCTCCCCGACGCTGCCCCGCTACATGGCAGCTTGTCTTCCCAGGAACAAGACGCAGCACTGACCGGAGACTCCCCCATCGTGGTCGCGACCTCCATCGCCGAATCTTCCCTGACTGTTCCCGGTGTCCACACGGTCATCGACGCAGGCCTTTCCCGCACACCCCGCCGCGACCAAGCACGCGGGATGTCCGGGCTTGTCACTACCTCCACTTCCAGAGCTAGCGCCGATCAACGTGCTGGTCGCGCAGGGCGCCTTGGCCCAGGCCAGGTCTACCGTGCTTACTCTGCCGCTGACTACTCCCACTTTGCACCCGACATCACTCCGGAGATCCTCTCCTCGGATCTTGTCGCCGCTGCTCTCACGCTCGCCGCATGGGGTTCCCCCGATATCTCTCTTCTCGACGCCCCGCCGGCCGCAACTCTCACCGATGCCCACCAGGAACTGCACTATCTGGATGCCCTGGACTCAAAGGGTTCCATTACCGAGTTAGGCCAGAAGCTCGCGCGCATTCCCGCCGACCCACGCCTCGGAGCAGCCCTGCTGGCGCACGGCTCAGGCGCAGCCAAAGTTGTCGCGGCGCTGGCTACCGGTTTGCAAGGGGATCTGGCCGAAGCAAAGCCACCAGCTTCCGAGGTCCGTCGCTTCGCCCGGATGGTGAATGACCATGGCACGGCTACTCCGGGCGACATCGTGGCCTCCGCCTATCCCGACCGTGTGGCCAAACTCGTGGGCACAGATGCCGACCAGGCAGTGTATCTGCTGGCCTCCGGCACCCGTGCCACACTGGCCCCTGAGTTGCGCCGCACACTCAGTGGCTCCGAATGGCTGGCAGTGGCAGAAGTGCAATTAGGACGTACTCCCCTGATCCGTGCCGCAGCAAGCCTGCAGCAGCCAAGCTCATCGCAGATCCGGGAAGACGTCACCGCACACATAACTGAAGGCAAGCTCCGAGCCCGGCGCACCCGCCACCTCGGAGCCATCGAGCTTTCCAGCACGCCAGTTTCGGTCAGCGAACTCAGCGAGGCAGATAGGCACCAGGCCGTCGCAGCCTTAGCAGCCGAGGGACTTGGGTGGCTACAGATGACGGAGGGGGCGTCAATAGTAAAAGAGAGAGTCGACTACCTGCGTCAGCAACTGGGGGAACCTTGGCCGGATCTAGCTGCAGGCGATTACACGCCAGAGGCCGAGCGAGTGGTCGCGGGCGAAAGAATCGCCGATATTGACGCCTACCAGGCGATCATGCGCCAACTCCCGTGGCCCGAGGCAGGGCGAATGGATGAACTGGTGCCGGAACGGCTGGAAGTGCCCAGTGGGTCTGCACCGAAGATTGGATACGAGACCGGACGACCGATCGTGCGCGTCAAGCTGCAGGAATGCTTTGGACTGGCGGAATCCCCCATTATTGCAGGTAGAAAAGTTCTGTTCCATCTGCTTTCGCCAGCGGGGCGCGAACTAGCTGTCACCGATGATCTTAAAAGCTTCTGGGACGGCCCTTACCAGGGCGTGCGCAAAGACATGCGGGGGCGCTATCCGAAGCACCCATGGCCCGAGGATCCATGGTCGGCGACAGCAACAAAGAAGACTAAACGCGCCTTAAGGAACTAGGAAATCAGCGCGGTGGCGCGAAATTAGCGACGCTTGCTGCCGAATGTCTTGGTGAAGTTCAGACCACGGATCGGGGTGTGGATCGTCACGGATTGGCGACCGTCGGCGCGCTGGGTAATGCGCATCGGTCCGATACGGGTGGAACCACCCACTCCGCCGGAAGAGGTGTTCACCTTGAACGGACCGAAATTTTTGGAATCTCGAAACATAAAGCCCATGCAGCACATGATAAGGCACCGCAAGGAAAAGCGGGTACTTCCCCTTGCGTTAGGGAAGCACCCGCTCTAAGCGAACCTACTGATTCGCGTTGGAGACTGAGTTACATCAGATCCATATCGTCCAGTGGCACGGCTGCGCCGGTAAACTCACCGTAAGTGTCGTCGGCGTAGAAACCATCGCCGAAGGAGGACGGCAGGGAGTAAGCCGCTGCGCGGGCCTCCTCGGTCGGCTCAACACTGATGTTGCGGTAGCGCGAAATACCCGTACCGGCCGGGATCAGCTTACCGATGATCACGTTTTCCTTCAGACCGATGAGCTTGTCCGAACGCTTGTTGATAGCAGCGTCGGTAAGCACGCGGGTGGTCTCCTGGAAGGAGGCCGCGGACAGCCAGGACTCGGTTGCCAGGGAGGCCTTGGTGATACCCATGATCTCCGCACGAACCTCTACCGGACGGCCGCCAGCCTTCACGGCTTCCTTGGACGCTGCCACTGCATCGGCGTGATCCACCAGGGAGCCCGGCAGGAACTCGGTCGAACCGGAGTCGATGACCGTCACGCGGCGCAGCATCTGGCGCACGATGATCTCGATGTGCTTATCGTGAATAGCCACACCCTGATCGCGGTAGACCTTCTGCACCTCGTTGATGAGGTGCTGCTGCACGCCACGGCGACCGAGCACACGCAGGACCTCGTGCGGATCCGCAGCGCCCTTCAGCAGCTGCTGCCCCATCTTCACGTGGTCGCCATCGCGGATCGGGCGCTCTGCCCCACCGTTGTTCAGCGTTGCCAGGCCCTGACGCTTCGACAGCTTCTCGTACACCACATCGTCGGACCCGTCGTCCGGCTCGATGGTGAGGGTGAAGAAGTTGTCGTCGTCCTCGATGCGAACCTTGCCGTCCACCGAAGCGATCGGGGACTTCGCCTTCGGCACGCGAGCCTCGAACAGCTCCTGAACACGCGGCAGACCACCGGTAATGTCGCCACCGACACCACCGAGGTGGAAGGTACGCATCGTCAGCTGCGTGCCCGGCTCACCAATAGACTGAGCTGCAACAATACCGACAGCCTCACCGATCTCGACCTTCTTGCCGGTCGCCATAGAGCGGCCGTAGCAGGTGGAGCAGACACCGGTGTTGGTAGCACAGGTCATCACGGAGCGGACCTTTACTTCCTCCACACCAGCGTCGAGGAGAGCCTTCAGCTCTGCCTCGCCAATGACGTCGCCCTCGGCGACGATAACGGTGCCGTCGGAGGCGGTGGCGTCGCTAGCCAGGTAGCGACCCAGGACAGACGTCTCGACGAAGTCTGCAGGGGTGTAGTTGCCGGTCGGGTTGCCCTCAGCGTCCAATACCGGAACGGCCACAGGGGTGACAGCGCCCTGCTTGGTGCCACAGTCGTCTTCGCGCACGATGACGTCCTGTGCCACGTCCACCAGACGACGGGTCAGGTAACCCGAGTCAGCGGTACGCAGCGCGGTATCGGCCAGACCCTTACGGGAACCGTGGGAGTTGTTGAAGTACTCGAGCACGGACAGACCTTCACGGAAGGAGGTCTTCACCGGACGGGTGATGTACTCACCACGGGAGTTGGTAACCATGCCCTTCATGCCGGCCAGGGTCCAGATCTGACGCATGTTACCGGCAGCACCCGACTTCACGATCATCGGAATCGGGTTGTCGTCCGGGTACAGATCCTCAACGGACTGACCAACGAAGTCGGTAGCTTCCTTCCACAGGTCCACCAGAGACTGGTAGCGCTCGGCCTCATTGATCTTGCCGCGTGCCATCTTCTTCTCGATGACGCGGGCCTTGGCCTCGTAGCTGTCCAGAACTTCCTGCTTGTTCGGCAGCACCAGCACGTCGTGCATGGTGATGGTCACACCGGAGCGGGTAGCCCAGTAGAAACCAGCGTCCTTCAGCTTGTCCACCGTCTGTGCAACGGTGATCATCGGGTACTTCGCCGCAAGGTCGTTAATGACGGCAGCCTGCGGCTTCTTCGCCATGACGCCCTCTACGTATGGGTAGTTCCACGGCAGCAGCTCGTTGAACAGCACGCGTCCCAGGGTGGTCTCCGCCAGCCAGGTCTGGCCGCGCTGCCAACCATCGGGGAACAGCTGCGCCTCGACCTCAGCGGTCGGACGCAGGTGGTTGATACGCACGCGGATTGGAGCCTGCAGGCCCAGAACACCACGGTCATAAGCCATGATTGCCTCGGCCAGGGAGGAGTAAACGCCCTGTGCAGGGCCTTCCTCGGTAGCCGCCGCGTAAGCGCCCTGGCCACCGAACTCTTCTGGCTTCTTCAGCAGGGTCAGGTAGTACAGGCCGGTCACCATGTCCAGACGCGGCATAGCCAGCGGCTTACCGGACGCCGGGGACAGAATGTTGTTGGAAGCCAGCATCAGGATGCGAGCCTCGGCCTGTGCTTCGGCACTCAGCGGCAGGTGAACAGCCATCTGGTCACCGTCGAAGTCTGCGTTGAAGGCCTCACAGGCCAGCGGGTGCAGCTGGATAGCCTTACCCTCGACCAGGATCGGCTCGAAGGCCTGAATACCCAGACGGTGCAGCGTAGGCGCACGGTTCAGCATCACCGGGTGCTCAGCGATGGCCTCTTCCAGGACGTCCCACACCTCAGGGCGCTGGCGCTCCACCATGCGCTTTGCGGACTTGATGTTCTGCGCGTAGGACTTCTCCACCAGACGCTTCATCACGAACGGCTTGAACAGCTCGAGAGCCATCAGCTTAGGCAGACCACACTGGTGCAGCTTCAGCTGAGGACCGACGATAATCACGGAACGGCCAGAGTAGTCCACACGCTTACCCAGCAGGTTCTGGCGGAAGCGGCCCTGCTTGCCCTTCAGCAGGTCAGACAGGGACTTCAGCGGACGGTTGCCCGGGCCAGTAACCGGACGGCCACGGCGACCGTTGTCGAACAGTGCGTCGACGGACTCCTGCAACATGCGCTTCTCGTTGTTCACGATGATCTCGGGGGCGCCGAGATCCAGCATGCGCTTCAGGCGATTGTTGCGGTTGATGACGCGACGGTACAGGTCGTTCAGGTCGGAGGTCGCGAAGCGGCCACCGTCCAGCTGCACCATCGGTCGCAACTCCGGCGGGATCACCGGGATGCAGTCCAGAACCATGCCGGCCGGGTCGTTTCCGGAGCGCAGGAACGCAGCGACAACCTTCAGGCGCTTCAGAGCGCGCAGCTTCTTCTGGCCCTTGCCGTCACGAATGATCTCGCGCAGAGCCTCAGCCTCGGCCTCAAGGTCGAAGCTACGGATCAGGGTCTGGATAGCCTCCGCGCCCATGCCACCGGTGAAGTAATCCTCGTAGCGGTCTACCAGCTCGTTGTAGATGTTCTCATCCACAATCATCTGCTTCGGAGCCAGCTTGACGAAGGTGTTCCAGATCTCGTCCAGGCGATCGATCTCACGCTCGGCGCGCTCACGAATGTGGCGCATCTCGCGATCGGCTGCGCTCTGAACCTTCTTCTTGGCGTCGTTCTTAGCACCTGCTGCCTCGAGCTCAGCAAGATCGTCTTCGAGAGTCTTGGCTCGGTCGGCCAGCTCTGCGTCGCGGTCCTGCTCAACTTCCTTCTTCTCCAGCAGCATCTCTGCCTCGAGCGTGGACTGGTCGTTGTGACGACCCTCCTCGTCGACGGAGGTGATGATGTTGGCAGCAAAGTAGATGATCTTTTCCAGATCCTTCGGAGCCAGGTCCAGCAGGTAGCCCAGGCGAGAAGGCACGCCCTTGAAGTACCAGATGTGGGTAACAGGAGCGGCCAGCTCGATGTGGCCCATACGCTCACGACGAACCTTGGACTTGGTCACCTCAACGCCACAGCGCTCACAGATGATGCCCTTGTAACGAACGCGCTTGTACTTGCCACAGCCACACTCCCAGTCGCGGGTCGGGCCGAAAATGCGCTCGCAGAAGAGGCCATCCTTCTCCGGCTTCAGGGTGCGGTAGTTGATGGTTTCAGGCTTCTTGACCTCGCCACGGGACCAACGACGGATGTCGTCAGCGGTCGCTAGCCCGATGCGAAGCTCATCGAAAAAGTTGACGTCCAGCACGTGGACTTCCTTTCCCCTCCTCTTAGCGGAGGGCTTTGGGTAGTTGCGGCGCTTAGCTGTGTTGTTTGTCGGGCTAAACGCCGAAAATACGGCGAATGTACGAAAGTCAGATGTTTAGGGTCGTCAACGCCCTAGCTGACATCCATGTCAGCATCCGGACGCTCGTCACGGGACAGGTTGATGCCCAGAGCTGCGTTAGCGTTCTCCAGCTCATCGTCATCGTCAGAGGACAGCTCCATCGGGGTGCCGTCAGCGGCCAGAACCTCAACGTTCAGACACAGCGACTGCAGCTCCTTCAGAAGAACCTTGAAGGACTCCGGGATACCAGGATCCGGGATGTTCTCGCCCTTCACGATCGCCTCGTACACCTTCACACGACCAACCACGTCGTCGGACTTGATGGTCAGGAGCTCCTGCAGGGTGTAGGCAGCGCCATAAGCCTGCATTGCCCACACCTCCATCTCACCGAAGCGCTGGCCACCGAACTGTGCCTTACCGCCCAGTGGCTGCTGGGTAATCATGGAGTAAGGACCAGTGGAACGAGCGTGAATCTTCTCATCGACCAGGTGGTGGAGCTTCAGCATGTACATGTAGCCCACGGAAACCGGGTACGGGAAGGGCTCGCCGGAGCGGCCGTCGATCAGGTTGGACTTACCGAAGTCGTCGACCTGACGCTCACCGTCGCGGTTCGGCAGCGAAGAGCGGAGCAGCCCTGAAAGCTCGGCGTTGGAAGCACCGTCGAACACCGGGGTAGCCGTTAGAGAGTCCGCCGGAACGTCGTAAAGCTCCTCTGGCAGGGTTTCCAGCATCTTCTGGATCTTCGGATCCTGGGACTCGGTATCGACCTTCCAGCCGGCCTTAGCCAGCCAGCCCAAGTGCACTTCCAGAACCTGACCAATGTTCATACGACGCGGCACGCCGTGAGTGTTCAGGATGATGTCGATCGGGGTACCGTCCGGCAGGAACGGCATATCCTCCTGCGGCAGGATCTTGCCCACGACACCCTTGTTGCCGTGGCGACCGGCGAGCTTATCGCCGTCCTGGATCTTGCGCTTCTGAGCAACGTAGACGCGAACCATCTCGTTGACACCGGCTGCCAGGTCGTCATCATCTTCGCGGGAGAAGACACGGACGCCGATGACCTTACCGGTCTCGCCGTGCGGAACCTTCATGGAAGTATCACGAACCTCGCGGGCCTTCTCGCCGAAGATGGCGCGCAGCAGGCGCTCCTCCGGGGTCAGCTCGGTTTCACCCTTCGGGGTGACCTTACCGACCAGGATGTCGCCGTCGCGGACATCGGCGCCGATGCGGACGATACCGCGATCGTCGAGGTCTGCCAGGACGTCTTCGCCCACGTTAGGAATGTCGCGGGTGATCTCCTCCGGACCCAGCTTGGTATCGCGGGCGTCAATCTCGTACTCCTCGATGTGGATCGAGGTCAGGACGTCCTCCTCAACCATGCGCTGGTTCAGGATGATGGCGTCCTCGTAGTTGTGGCCTTCCCACGGCATGAAGGCAACCAGCAGGTTCTTACCCAGTGCCATCTCACCGTTGTCGGTACCCGGACCATCAGCCAGAACCTGGCCGGCCTCAACGCGGTCGCCTTCGTCCACCAGTGGCTTCTGGTTGTAGCAGGTGCCCTGGTTGGTGCGCTCAAACTTGCGCAGCATGAAGGTATCGCGCACACCTTCATCGTCCATGACGGTGATGTAATCGGCGGAAACGTACTCCACCACACCGGCCTTCGGAGCGATGATCATGTCGCCGGCGTCGTACGCAGCGCGCAGCTCCATACCGGTACCCACGTACGGGGACTCGGAGCGCAGCAGCGGCACAGCCTGACGCTGCATGTTGGCACCCATCAGCGCACGGTTAGCATCGTCGTGCTCGAGGAACGGAATCATCGCAGTTGCCACGGAAACCATCTGTCGCGGCGACACATCCATGTAGTCCACCTCGGTGTACGGGACGACCTCCACGTCGCCGCCGCGCAGGCGAACCTCAATGCGCTCCTCGGTGAAACGGTGATTCTCGTCGAACGGAGTGTTCGCCTGAGCAATCACGTGGCGATCTTCTTCATCCGCGGTGAAGTAGTAAACCTCATCGGTGATCTGCCCATCCACAACCTTGCGGTACGGGGTCTCGATGAAGCCGAAGGGGTTCACGCGGGCGAAGGAAGACAGGGAGCCGATCAGACCAATGTTCGGGCCCTCAGGGGTCTCAATCGGGCACATGCGTCCGTAGTGAGACGGGTGAACGTCGCGAACCTCCAGGCCAGCGCGTTCACGGGACAGACCGCCCGGACCCAGCGCAGAAAGACGACGCTTGTGGGTCAGGCCAGACAGAGAGTTGTTCTGATCCAGGAACTGCGACAGCTGGGAGGTGCCGAAGAACTCGCGGATCGCTGCGGAAACCGGACGAACGTTGATCAGGGAGGTCGGCGTGATGGACTCCGCATCCTGGGTGGTCATGCGCTCACGCACTACACGCTCCATGCGGGACAGGCCAACGCGAACCTGGTTCTGGATCAACTCGCCTACGGTACGCAGACGACGGTTGCCGAAGTGGTCGATGTCGTCGGTATCGATCGGAATCTCGGTACCGTCCGGGGAAGTCATGGACTTCTCGCCTGCGTGCAGGCGCACCAGGTACTCGATCGTGGTCAGAATGTCCTCTTCAGTGAGGATCATCACGCCATCGGTATCGCCACCCAGGCCAAGCTTGCGATTCACCTTGTAACGACCAACCTTGGCCAGGTCATAGCGCTTCGGCTTGAAGAAGGAGTTTTCCAGCAGAGCCTGTGCAGAGTCGCGCGTCGGAGACTCGCCCGGACGCTGCTTGCGGTAGATCTCCAGCAGTGCCTCGTCGGTGTTGTCCACGCCGTCCTTTTCCAGGGTGGACATCATGATTTCGGAGAAGCCAAAGCGGTCGGTGATTTCCTGCGTGGTCAGGCCCAGAGCCTTCAGCAGAACGGTTACCGGCTGACGGCGCTTGCGGTCGATGCGCACGCCAACGGTGTCGCGCTTATCAACGTCGAATTCCAGCCATGCGCCGCGGGAAGGGATCACCTTCACAGAGTGCAGCGGACGTTCGGTAGAGGCGTCGATAGAAGCGTCAAAGTACACGCCCGGGGAACGGACGAGCTGGGACACGACAACACGCTCGGTGCCGTTGATGATGAACGTGCCCTTGTCCGTCATCATCGGGAAATCACCGATGAAAACGGTCTGGGACTTGATCTCACCGGACATGGAGTTGGTGAATTCCGCGGTCACATACAGGGGTGCCGCGTAGTTGATGTCCTTATCCTTCGCCTCGTCGATGGTGGACTTCACGTCATCGAAACGGGGCTCGGACAGGGTAAGGGACATGTTCTCGGAGTAGTCCTCAATCGGAGAAAGCTCCTCGAGAATCTCCTCAAGTCCGCTCATGATGCGGACGTCCTCCCCTGCCTCAGCTTGGGCACGGGCGCGCCATTCAGGCGTGCCAACGAGCCAAGCGAAGGACTCTCGTTGGAGGTCTAGAAGGCCTGGAACCTCAATCGGAGCATCGATCTTCGCAAAGCTGTGTCGCTGCGGAGCTCCGGGAATTCCGGCCACTGAGCTGGTCTGGCGGGAGACTGCCAAGATGGGTCCTTCCAGCACAACATCGGTCGGCACTACGTGGTGGAGCTGTAGTGCACGGTCGTGATTGTGTGTGTACGGTCTCGTGATGGTCGATTTAGATGGATTTTCCCTGCCAAACTATCGCCACGCAGAAACGACTAAACGACCTTGTCAAATGGCCTTTTTGGCACGTTTGGCAAAGTCTGCTTTTCGAGCAATGCTCTCGCATCGCGTCTACGCAACCCGATAGTCGTTTCGTCGAAGCGAATAGCTCAACAATTCAAATCCAGCGCAACGAACTATCCTATAGCATCGCTGCGCGATTGTCTAGGCTCCGTCTGCAGCCCCCGCTGCTCTTTCCTCAGCCTGTTCTTCAGTCCGTTTTTCAGCCGCCTTCTCGGCCGACCTCTGAGCCGACTTTTGGGCCGACTTCTGAGCCTTTCGCTCAGACCACTGCCGAGCCCGCCTCTTAGCCCGGATCCACAGAACCAACACGACGGATGCTGCTGCCACAATAACACCCGCAACGATCAATGCAAGACCCCATTTGTCGGTGTGCCGCTGACCACTTACTTCCATGGCCTGATCCAGCATCGACGACGTCACCCTCTGTGGCGTCTTACCGTGGAACTTCAACAGGTTTTGCACTTCCTTGCCCGAGCTGTCTCGGTACGTGTCCTTGATGTCCTCCTCGACGCCGACCAGCAGACCCGATTTCGGCTCCACAGTTAGCTCTCGCCACCCCTCGTGGAATAGCTGCGCACGCTGAGGCTTCCCATCCCCTCCCTCAACAGTGATGGTGTTGCGGATACCCGCATATTCCTTAGCTACGGACGTGGCAGGGATTTCCTGACGGAACACGTAAAGCTCGTGATCGTGACCATCGGCAGTGGTCACCGTGCGAGTACCAGTGAACTCGGCGGGCAACGCGCGACGTAGCGTCATATCGAAATAGTCATAAGAACGCTGCCCCGTCCCCTGTGGGAACTTGGCCCAATAGCCGGCAATCTCTCCCTCAGTCGCGGGAGTAGCAGGAGTGTCGGATACCTTCGCTCCGCCCTTAGCCTCACCGGATCTACGATCCACAGTGAAGCTCCACACCTGTGCATCAAGCAGAGATTTCAGGTCGTCCTTGACGTCGGTGCGAGCCGTAGTGACGCCTACTCGAGCGCTCGCCTCCTCATCGGTCGCAGGCTCCTCCAAAGTGATCTTGAACTGCCTATTGACCGGCGCCGTAACGTCCTTCTTGCCATCCAAGCCCTGGTAATTCGGCCCAATCACCGCCGCCGGATCGTTGAGGGTAATCGTCGTCGCAGCCAGGTCTAGCGGTACCGCTTTCTCGTTCGACACCACCTTCGGAAGCATGACGCCCACAGTAATCAGCGCAACGCCAATCAGTGCACCGAGCGCACCCAGTATGTAGAGGCCTTTGCCGGTCCCTTTCGTGGAGCTGGAATCTTTCGTCACTTCTCTGCCACCATCTGCGTTTTAGTTCTTTCGCATACCCACAACAGCAAGCACGCTTTCAATATTGTCCTCCTAGCGTAGCAAGGCAACAAAAAACCGCCGGAAACCACAAAAAGTGATTCCCAGCGGTTTAGTTCAATCGCACCGTCGGCACGTGGCCGACGTGCGGAAAGTAAGACGAGCTTACTTGAGGGAGACCTTAGCGCCAGCCTCTTCCAGCTTGGTCTTAGCAGCCTCAGCGTCGTCCTTGGAAGCAGCCTCCAGGATGGCCTTCGGAGCACCCTCAACCAGCTCCTTAGCCTCCTTCAGGCCCAGGCCGGAGACGATCTCGCGGACAACCTTAATAACGCCGATCTTCTTAGCGCCTGCGTCCTCCAGAACGACGTCGAACTCGTCCTTCTCCTCAGCAGCAGCGCCGCCCTCAGCAGCACCAGCGGCAGCAACGGCAGCAACCGGAGCAGCAGCGGTAACGTCGAAGACCTCTTCGAACTCCTTAACGAACTCAGACAGTTCGATGAGGGTCATTTCCTTGAAAGCCTCGATGAGCTCGTCCTTGGTGAGCTTAGCCATGATGGCATCCTTTCGTAGTTGCGCCGGAGGGTCAGAAAGTGTTGGTGACCCAACCGGCAAAGTGGTTTATGTCTTATGTGTGTGGGGAAGGAACTTACTGTTCCTTCTTCTCCTGCAGTGCAGCGGCCAGGCGTGCAACCTGGGATGCTGGTGCGTTGAACAGGCCTGCGGCCTTTGCCAAGGAACCCTGCATGGCACCGGCCAGCTTGGCCAGCGTGGTTTCGCGATTGTCCAGCTCGGCGATTGCCTCAACCTGAGCTGCATCAATCGTGGCACCGTCCATGTAGCCACCCTTGATCACGAAGTTCTTGTGATCCTTGCCGAAGTCCTTCATAGCCTTCGCAGCATCTACGGCCTCGCCGTTGATGAATGCGATAGCAGTCGGACCAGTCAGCAGGGACTCATCAAGCTCAATGCCAGCTTCGCGTGCAGCCAGCTTGATCATGGTGTTCTTGGCGACGGAGTAGGTAACTTCCGAACCCAGAGCGCGACGCAGCTCGGTGGTCTCAGCCACAGACAGGCCACGGTACTCGGTCAACAGAGTGGACTGAGCCTGCTCGAAGCGTGCCTTGAGCTCTTCCAGCGAAGCGGTGTTCTTCGGATTAGCCATACTCTCGCCTCCTTCCTGATGTATACGGTGTACGTTTTACGCAATACGTCCACCGACGATCATTGTTGAAGGGCAACACTGTACATAAACGACAAAGCGCCTTGTTTTCCGGCGTGATACGCAAGAAGCACAAGGCGCATTCGTAGGATCCCCGGCTTTTAAAGGCTGGAATCCGATCCGAACGTCTAATCGTGTTACCTGCGTGGGCCGTCATCTATGACGATGATCCTTCAATCTCCTGTCCACATTCTCCCTTTCAAGGAATATGTAGACGGTGATGACCGACGGTCTTCGGTGAAAACTTGACGTTGCTGATCTCGTTGTTGATCTAGTCAAACTTCCTCGAAGGAGGTTACACCCCTGTTCACAACTTCTCCAAATCGCGGCTTTTACCTCTATCAATTCTTTCGTTTACAAAACTTGAGGATACTCATTTAGTTATCCTTGGGTTTTATGGAAGCATTTATCCCCAAGTTCCTATCCAGCCTGCGACGCGACAATCCCCTACCGGAGGGCGTCAATAAATGGGAAGAACCTTTAGACGGCAGAACACCAACGGTGCTGATCCACGGCACGTGGCTGAATGCTTATAACACGTGGGATTACATCGCCAAACACCTCGTCGCGGCGGGCCACCCCGTTTTTGCCGTGAACTACGGCAAGGATCGATCCGCGATCACAGGAAAAGCCGCGGGCGTATATGCGAACAACTTCCTACGCACCTCCCAACTGGAGGTCGCAGCCTTTATCGACGAGGTTATCGAGCGCACAGGGGCGCAGAGGGTAAACCTCGTGGGGCACTCGCAGGGAGTCGCTCAGGCGCGCCTTTACCTCTCCGACTCCGGCGGTGCGGATCGGGTGGACGTAGCTCGCAATAAAGTGGCTCGACTGATCGGCGTAGGGCCGGCACACCATGGCACCACGTTGTCTGGCATATCGACACTGGGCGACCGGATCGACCCGAACAATAAGCTCGCTGGGTTCCTGGAGAAGTTCCTTGGTGGTGCCGCTATCGACCAGCGCGTCGGCAGTGAGTTCGGTGATTACCTGAACCGCGAAGGCGACACCACGCCGGGCGTCGACTACACGATGATTACGGCCAAGTACGACGGTATTGCGACGCCCCGTTTGAAGCAGGTGATGGTTGCGGGCGAAGGCGCCCGGGTGCGCAATCTAAGTGTGCAGGATGGCAACCCGCTGGATCTATCTGGGCACCTGGCAATGCTGTATTCGCCGCGCGTGGTTGATTTGATTTTGGAAGCTCTGGCACCGGGCGACGACGGCCCAGAGACTTACCGTGCAGCCAACCCGCTGAAGCGCGGGATGGTGCTGCCTTTGATGGGAGAGTTCCGGCTGCCGCGGAGGCGCGGTTAGCGCTCCTGGCCTTCAGCCCAGCCGTCCTCCTCATAGGTGCCTTCTGCATAGGCCTGCTCAGCGCGGTCGCGGCTGATTTCCCGGTAGGCCTGCAGAAGTTGCATGGTGTGAGCGCGCTGCATATTGCGTGCCGCCACAAAGAAGAGCAATGCGCCACCGAGAAGCCCCATCAGGCCTAGCCCCAACAGGAAACCAGTGGTCCAGCCACCGCTGGTGAGGGAATCCAGGAAGGATTCGGCGGCAGTCTTTTTGGTCTCCACGTTCTGTGCACCATCGGAGTGCGCAGGTGCGGCGTTGCCATTGTGCTGTCCCTGGGCGGCGTTGATGCGGTGAATGCCACCACCGCCGCCGGCCTCTTCACCTGCTGCCTCGCCCTCGACGCTGCCGGCTTCTTCGGCGATTCCAGCATCCCCAGCACCACCGTCCGAGGCGGAGGCGATGTCACCACCAGCAGAACCGCTAGAAACATCCGCCGCTCCACTGCTCCCCCCGGTAGAACCGCCACTCACAGAGTGTCCACCACCAGTACCACTGCCGCTGGTTCCATTGGAACCGGAGCCATTACTTGCACCACCATTGGATGCAGCGCCTGCAGCGTTGGAGTGTCCATTGGACATACCGGTCGCTGTGCCGCTGGATGCGCCGGTCGCTGTACCGCTCGCTCCGTCACCGCTGTTTGCACCACTGCTTGCACCACCCGCGGCGGTGTTGCCGGAGTTGTTCTTAGCATCCGACTGTGGAGACTTGTTGTTTCCACGCAGTGCCTCGATACCACCGACAATCGTGTCCATGTACTTGCCGATCTTCACGTTCTCGCTATCGAGGTGCTTCTGGAGCTCCTGCAGTTCCTCGAGCCCAGACTTACCGTTCTTTGCGTTACCTTCTTCACCGCAACTGTCCTTGATGACGAAGAAGGTCTCTAGCTCCCTATCGAACTTCTTGCCATCCACGGTGGTGCCTTCGTAGCGGAAGACGACTCGATACGCACCCGGCTTGGTGAAGAGGAACTGCTGGTGATTGTGAGCGCCCACCGAATAGTGGAGCTTGTTTTCACGGTGCTCGGAATCGAGGCGGAGTCGGGTATCCAAGCCAGTGGATTCCAATGTCACCATTCGACCCGGCCCCTCGAAATCCTTAATGGAGAGGTCCACTCCTTCCTTCGCGGAGTTCAGGTGCTCGGTGGAAAAGCCCAGCCACGGAACATCGCGGTTTTCTTGCTGCGCCTGTGGCAAGGAAATGGCGCTCTTGCCCAGCTCCTCGCGGTACTCATCCGGCACGCGCACCTTAGCCTTTGGACTATTAACCAGGAAGATGAAGCTGCCGGACTCGCGTTCCTGAACATTTGCCGGATCCGCACCGTCTTTGAGGAAGGTGTGCGGGTCTGCATCCGAAGCATCATTGGTACCCACGCCTAGATCCATGTGGCCGCTGGGGATCACCGCTCTCTCAGTACCTTCATTGGATCCAAAGGCCTCGTCAATCTCCCCACGGACTTCCTCATCGGAGACCTCCTTCGGAGTCTCGCAGGAGGTTTCCGTTTCCTCCGTGCCATCCTCGGGATCGGTCGGCTCCTCGGCACCTTCTTCACCGGTTCCGGCATCTCCGGAATCCCCGGTTGTGGGATCAGTCCCCTCGGTCGAATCAGTCGGAGCCGTGGGATCGGCCGGATCAGCCGGATCTGTAGATTCAGTATCCGAAGGCTGCCCCGGCTTATCCCCCTCATCCGGCTTCTCCTTGTCAAAGGGCGCGACAGGCTTTGTGATCTTCTCCAATCCCGTCGTTGTTCCCTCCGGCAATCCCACCTGCTTGTCGCTACCCACCAGCCAATTGATGGTGCGCTCAGCGGACTTGACGGTGGTGCCGTCGGACTTCTTCACATCCCAAGCCATCGTCAGCTGGTACAGCCCCGCTTTAGAGAAAGTCCAGTTGAAGTGTCCATGCCCACCGACCTCATAGTCATAGTCTTTGAGGCCATCCTTGGTGGAAAGCACGCGCTCTGGGGTAGGCGTGCCGGAATTGTGGAAGAAGACCTCCATGTTGCCGGGACCGGAGAACTTCTTCATGTGGAAGTGCAACGCCCCCTCTGCGAAGTCCTTTGGCACCTCTACCTCATGTGCCGGATCAAAAGCACCCAGGCCGGCCCAGATAGGGCGCCATTGGGAGGAAAAGTCCACGGCCTGCGGGGCATTCCACAACACCGTACCGGGCTTACCCAGGAAGGACAGCGCCTTCTTGTTCGGTACCTTAATGCGGGAGACTTCCCTACCGTCAACTGCGTCGGGCGCCAGGCGCAGGCAGACGTCGTCGGCCGGAACGGGTTGCTGCCCGTCCACGACCATCACATCCGGCTTACCTTTGTTGTACGTGCCGTAGATCGCATCAACATGCGCCTTGTACAGCAATTTTTTGCCTGCGCACACATGCGGTTTACCAGTTGCAGTGTTCTTTACATCCTTCCCCACGGTCGGCCCGCTGCTGACCTCGCCGGGCTTGTGTCCCGTCGGCGTCGCCTGCGCCCGCTGCAGGATATCGGCGGTCTGATGGTCACTGCGTAGTGGTGACGCCGCATTCCACGCACCGAACACCACCGTCAACACCAGCACTCCCAATACAGCCAACATGGACTTGGCCGCCCACATCATCCGCGCGGACTTATGTTGGCTGCGCTTGAGCTCGGCAAGGTGTGCCCGTTCAAGGCCATTCAGCTGCTTCGACCGCAGCTGCTTGAGAAGATCACGCTTATTCTGCATCAGTAGCTACCACCTGTGAGGGGTTGTTGGATTGTTTGGCGGCGCGAATGGGCGTCGCTAGGAAGAAGGAGAGGAGGAAAACGAGGGTGAGCACCAGGACGATCGTCGCACCCGTGGGCACATCAATGGCCCATGAGACATACACGCCGACGAAGGAACCGACCGTGCCGATGAACGCACTCAAGCCCATCATCACGACCAGTCGGTCGGTCCATAGACGTGCAGCAGCAGCCGGGGTAATCAGCAATGCAAGCACCAGGATGTTGCCCACGGTGCGCACCGACATCACCACTGCAGCTGTGACAGCCAGGTACAACACCACATCGATCAGCAACACGCGGATTCCCATGGCAGCTGCTGTCTCGCGATCGACGGAGACGGCAACGATCTCTTTGTGCAAGGCAGCCACCACAACGATCACGGTGACTCCGACGACGGCGCTGAAGATGATGTCCTCGTTGGACACACCCGTAATAGAGCCGAAAAGGAAGCTATTCAGGCTGGCCGTGTAGCCCTGCACCTTCGAGATCACGACCAACCCCAGCGCAAAGGCTGCGGCGAAGAAAATACCGATGACCGTGTCCTCTTTGACACGCCTGCGCTGCGAGAACAGGGCGATCAGCAAAGCGACCACGGCACCGGCGATTGCACCACCGGCGATGACAGAAAACTGCAAAGCAAAAGCGATTGCGAGGCCGGGGAACACGGCATGTGCCACCGCATCACCGATAAAAGCCATACCGCGCAACACCACATGGGTTCCGATAACGCCACAGACCAATGCAGAAAGCACCGCCACAAGCAGCGCCTTCGGGAGGAAAGCCAACGCAGGGTTGGTCAGGTCAGCCAAGAATTGGGAGAAGGAAATCATTGTGACAACCCCACTCCCCGCAGCAATGGCGAATCAGGTTGAACGTCAAAAGTCTCCATCCACGGCTCCGCATTCTGCAGTTCGCTAGGCGAACCATCAGCGATAATCCGCCCATTCAGCAACACCAGGCGATCGCATACATGCACCGCCTGTGCGAGGTCATGGGTGACCATGAGGATGCTCATGCCATCGGCGGCCAAGGACTGCAGGATCTCCACCAAAGCTTCGATGCTAGGGAAATCCATGCCTGTGAAAGGCTCGTCCAATAGCAGCAGAGTGGGTTCCACGGCCAGGGCGCGGGCTACCAGCACGCGCTGACGCTGGCCGCCAGAGAGCTGTCCGATGGGCCGATCCGCCAAATGCTGCAGGTTTACGCGCTTCAGGGCATGCGCCGTCGCTGCGAAGTCCGCCCGGCGGGATCTGCGCAGCGGACCGATCAGGCCGGCACGGCCATTGAGCACCGTGTGGCGCACGTCGATGGGATAATCCCATGCGAACTCGTGGCGCTGTGGAACATAGCCCACGCTGGCGGCTTTGATGCTGCCTTTGGTGCGCGGAATTAGCCCCAGGATGCTGCGCATCAACGTGGTCTTGCCCGCGCCGTTCGGCCCCAGCAGGCCAATCAGCTCACCGGGACGTGCCTCCAGGTTCACGTCGGTGAGGATCTGCCGTCCCGCCAGGCGCACGTGCAGGTCCGCTATCTGGAGTGCGGTCACTTCAGCTGACCCCACAGTTCGTCCTCAATGCGCTTGCGCTCCTTGGCGCCCTTTCGCAGGGAAAGGAAGCCAAGCACCAATACCGCGACGACCACCACGCCCACACCAACGAGGATCCACGGCAGGGCGGAAGAGCTCTTCTCCGAGGAGTCCTCGTCGCTGGCGTTGTTCGAATTTCCATCGGCGTCGTTGTCGGAGTTGGAATTGTTGGCATTGGAAGCGTTGGCGTCACCCGAAGAAGCAGCACCGGCCTTCGGCAGCTCGCCTTCCCAACCAGAGTTCTGGGCCTCAGCAGGATCCACTCCCACAGCGAAGGTAAGCACATTCGTCGTGGTCTTCTCAGAGCCATCCTTCATCTTCACTCGCACTCCCATCGCAACGCGATGCACTCCCGGCTCGGTAAAAACCCAGTTCGCGTGAGTGTGCGTGTTGAGATCCACCCAGAGATCCTGCGGAGTGGGCTGCGCGGAGTTCCACAGCTCCTGGGGCTTTTCGAAACCACCGGCCTGCAGGAACATGCTCATCTGTCCCGGCCCCTGGTGGCCCAGGTACTCCATGGTCACACCGCGGTTTGCCTGTGCGATCAGTGCTGGGGATTGCGTGTTCCATCCCAGCCACGGCACGCCCTGCACCTCGGTCTGCGGCAACACCCAGACTTCCTGCCCCGGCTGCGCGCCGGTGAACTCATAGCCGCCATCGGCGGGCAGCTGCTGCTTGGCCTTGTCGGATACGTCGAAGACGACATCGTCCAGCACACGCCACACGGGCTTTTCTTCCGCATCGTCGCGCAGCTGCACATCCAGCTTTCCACCGTCCAAGCGCATGCCCAGGTCCGCATGTCCGCGATCGAATACATGCGCAGTGCCGGCGGGGATGTGCTCTTCTTTGTCCGTCACGGTCTGCTTCAGCGCGGGATCTTCTGCTCCTTGCGCCCCTTGCGCCGCCGCTACCGGCAGAACCACTGGAGAGCCTGCTGCTAATACTCCCCCGGCTAGCAGCATGGCCGTCGCCGGCGCCAGGAAAACCTTAGCTGCTGAATTCTTGATTGTTGCCATTACTCTTTTCCTCTTGTCGTCTGACTTTTGTGTTCGTCGGTTGTTCTAAAAGTTCTTGAAGGACGTCTTCGACGCTTCGCCCGCGTGACCATCGAATCCACCGCGACTGCGAATCATGCGCTGCTCAGGCAGTCGGCCATCGACTCGGCATTGGTGCGCATCAGGTCCACATATGTCGGGGCTTTATCGTCGAGTGTGTCGCTGCGAATTTGGCATACGCTGACTCCCAATCGGTCGGCGATTTGCTGTAGCTCACGGGTGCGCCCCGCCATCGTCGGCTCGATAAACACCGCCGGAACCTTCAGGTTTTCCAGAGTGCGCGTCAGACTCACAAGGTCCCGTGTACTCGGCTCGATCTCCGGGTTCGGAGTAACGAAACCTGCGACATCCAGGCCGTAGGCGTCCGCAAAATAGGCATAGCCATCGTGAGCCGTCACGAGGTGGCGGCGGTGCTCCGGAACTGTGCGGATCTCGCCTTTGATTTCACGATCAAGGCGATCCAGCTGATCCAGGTAGTTCTGCGCGTTCTCCTGGTAGTCCGCGGCGTGATCGGGATCCACAGTAATGAGCTTGTCGCGAATCACCTTCACGTATGCCATCGCATTCTTCGCGTTGTGCCACAGGTGCGGGTCGAGCTCGCCGTGGACGTGCTTGCCCAGCACAGCCTGCGGCAGCAGGTACGTCTCATCCCCAGCGTTCCCAAGAAAGCGGAAAGTTGGGTCTCCCGGGATCGGCTGCAACGTCTGGTTTGGCACATTGACCACTGCTTGCTTGGGGTCGAAAGTGCCGCCGTCGCCTACAAGGTTGATGCTGTTTTCGTCCGCATTCACCGAAATGTCGTAGTGCCCACTGTCTATCTTTTTGGACGCCCCGTCATCCGTGCCCACATTGAATTTCACAGTTTGGTCCGCGATATGCTGCGGCGGTTTGCCTTCATCCGGAACCAAAGAAGCACGAAGGTGCAGGGTGTATGTGCCAGGTTTGGAGAAAGACCAGCTCATGTGGGTGTGCGCGTCGACAGGCAGCGTGGCGGTATCGCCCTCGTAGCCGCGGGAGGCATCGAAACCATCGCGGGAGTTGAAGAACACTTCCGGTTGACCAAATGTTCCGGTGATATACGCCGCAGAATCTCCTGGCCCTTCAACATCAGTGACGCTGAGGTGCATTTCGGAGTGTGCGGAACCACCGTGTTTAGCGCCAATGCCCTGAGCTCGAATGCCCAGCCACACCGTGTCGAGCGCCATGTTCTCCACCAGCGGAATAACTGTGGCGCCCTGGTTGGCAGCGACATCCGCGAGAGACACGACCTCCACACCGGGCAATACACCGTTGTCCATGGTTCGTAGCACCGACTGTTGTTCCAACAGAAGCCCGTTATTAAAGGCAATATCGGCGTTGGCGAGATTGCGCACATCACGCAGGGTTAGTTCGTAGGAGTGCGGGTCCGCGGTGTTCGGAATCAGCGAAGTTACACGGGCGGAGTCTCCCGCCACGTGGCGAGCGATATCGGCGATGATTGGGGTAGAAGCCACGACATCGGTGATGCCATCCTCGCGGCTGGGCAGGCTTTCACCGCCTGCCACCGCACAGCCCGCCAAACCGGTAGCCAGCAGCGCTGCGCTGACGTTTGCGCAAAGGGATTTGGCTGCTCCCCTACGCGATGAATCGTGACGCTCCATCCCTAAAACTTGGAGCCTTTGGAACGAGGGGGCGTCATAGAACGAGAAGGCAGCAAGGTCTCGGACGACAGAGTATTCGTGCGCAGCATGTACACCACACCTGCGCCGAGGGCGATCAGACCCGCACCTGCGATGGCGAGAGCCAGCATTGCCGAGGCAGATCCGGTGTCCGCCAGGGAGCCATCGGAGTTCGTTGCGCCCGAGCCGGATCCGCCAGCCCCACCGTCGGCGGAACCGGATCCACCAGCTGCACCATCAGCACCGGCAGCACAGTCACCGTCGGTGGTGATGCTTGAGCCGAAGTCGAAGTGGCCGCTATTGGCGTTGCCACTGCCGCCGACAGTGAAGGTCAGCGTAGCGGGTGCACTTACTTTCTTGCCTTGCTTCGTGGTGGCAGTCTGCGTGATGCCTACCTTGTACGTGCCAGGCTTGGAGAACACCCAGTTCGGGTGGACATGCGAGTTGCGCGGAACAACGTGGGAGCCGGAAGGGTTGCCGCCGGAAGCCTTGAACCATTCCTTGCCCACGACCTGACCGAGGTTGCCCTGTTCAAAGACGTACATACTTCCGGGGCCACTGAAAGAGGTCAGCTGGAATGTGACGTCTCCCTGCGTGTTAGCCAGAAGATCCGGGTGCATGGTGTTGACACCCACCCACGGCACGCCGTTGGTCTGGGTGGCGCCGATCATCCATGCAGTGCCGGCGCCAACAGAGCCAAGGGCCTGAGGCAGGTTCGTCTTGGCTGCCGAGCCGAGGCCGAAGTTGAGCGCAGTGGGGTTGGTCCACTTTGGCGGTTGGGTGCGGTCGTCCTTGATCTGCGGGCGTAGGGCTGGTTCGCCCTTCTTGCAAGTAGCGGAGCCTTCGGACTTTCCATTTGCACTCGAAGTAGAAGAAGTGCTGTTACCGCTGGCAGTGGATGCGGACTTGTTGTTGGAGGTGGAGTTGCTGCTGGACTTGCCGTTGGAAGTGGACTTGTTGGACGTACCTTGTGCGCTGCTAGCGCCAGTTGCGCCTGTAGTTCCTCCACCTGTGGCACCGCCGGAGGTGCTGTCTCCGTCAGCCGATCCGCCACCACCAGCGGCGTCTTCGCTACCGCATGGGGTTGCACCTTCGGCAGGCTGATCAGCGTTTTCATCCTGATCGGACTTGCCCACTACCCAGGTGTAGGTCTTTACCTCGGACTTCGCTCCGTCCGCGGTAGCCTGCACCTGCATGGAGTAACGGCCGGGGCGCTCGAAGGCCCAGTTGGCGTGGACATGGCTCGGGTAGGACTGGTTGATGCTATTGCCGGACTTCACCTCGATGCCATCCGTGAGCAGCGGTGCCATGTCACTTCCCACCTGGCTCCACATAAACACTCGGCCTGGGCCGCACACCCGGTTGAAGTTGATGTTTACGCCCTGGTAGTGAGGGGCAACGCCCTGCGTATCCCAGCCAGGCCAGATCAAATTCTCCTGCTGTGTCTGCGGAAGGTAGTAGGTCGGCGCGCCGATCCCTTCAATATCCTTTGTACGGGTTTCATAGGCCTGTGCCCCGATTTCCAGAGTGACGTTATTCGGATCACGTACAACGTGGGAACCCGTGGCATCCTCGGTGAGATCCAGCTTGAGGTTGCCGGAGCCAGAAGAAGTCACATGGAAAGCATCAATGTGCCCCTGGTTAAGGGTCACAGATTCAGCCTTTGCCTGAGGCAAACTCTGCAGCCCAAAGCTGCCAGCGCCGATGAAGGCGGTAAAAGCGGTAAGAAATGCGGCTGCGAGGACCGCAAGGGGACGGCGTGCGGCGCCGCCGCGCTGGCCAAAGGCCGTGAGGGGTGAGTTGTGCACCAGCTATAGCCCTTCTAATAAACAATGAGTCTAGTTTTCATTAAGGACTATAGTGAAGCGGTAATCATTTTCAAACACGGGGTCGGATCGGCTGTCCACCCCTCGCCCCCCTGCAGCACTGTCAAGGCTCAAAAGAAACAAAAAGCACCCTCGCTACCCGAAGGCAACGAGGGCGCTATAAACCCCTAGAAAAATCTAGGAAGAGAAGACTAGTCCTCTTCGGTGAAGTTCTTCACGATGGTGTTATCCACCGGAACACCCGGGCCGTTGGTGGAGGCCATGGTGATCTTCTTGAAGTAGCGACCCTTAGCGGAAGAAGGCTTCAGACGCAGCAGCTCGTCGATCAGAGCGCCGTAGTTCTCAGCCAGCTGCTTCTCGGAGAAGGAGGCCTTGCCCAGGATGGCGTGCAGGTTAGCAGCCTTATCCACGCGGAAGGAGATCTTACCGCCCTTGATCTCGGAAACAGCCTTGGCAACGTCAGTGGTGACGGTACCGGTCTTCGGGTTCGGCATCAGGCCACGGGGACCCAGCACGCGAGCCACGCGACCAACCTTGGCCATCTGATCCGGGGTAGCGATCGCAGCGTCGAAGTCGGTCCAGCCACCCTGGATCTTCTCGATCAGTTCAGCGGTGCCAACGACATCCGCGCCAGCTTCCTCAGCAGCGGTAGCGTTCGGGCCTTCAGCGAAGACGACAACGCGAACTTCCTTACCCGTGCCGTTCGGCAGGGATACGGTGCCACGAACCAGCTGATCAGCCTTGCGCGGGTCAACGCCCAGGCGGATCGCAACGTCAACGGTGGCGTCGAAGTTCTTGGAGGAGGTCTCCTTGACAGCCTTTGCGGCTGCCAGCGGGGTGTACAGGCGGCCAGCGTCGATCTTCTCCGCTGCCGCGCGGTATGCCTTAGAGGTCTTGCTCATGATGATTCCAATCTATTGAAACGTTGGAGTTGTGGTGCAGGCGAAGCAAGTAGCCTTACCACGGTCTGAAAAATCTACTTCTGCGGAGCGTCCTTGACGGTGATGCCCATGGAGCGAGCAGTGCCGGCGATGATGGCAGCGCCAGCCTCAACGTCGTTAGCGTTCAGGTCTTCCTTCTTGGTGGTTGCAATCTCCTTGCACTGATCCCAAGTAACGGAGCCGACCTTGTCGGTGTGCGGAACGCCGGAGCCCTTCTGAATACCCGCAGCCTTCAGCAGCAGCTTAGCTGCCGGCGGGGTCTTCAGCTTGAAGTCGAAGGAGCGGTCTTCGTAGACGGTGATTTCCACCGGCACGATGTTGCCGCGCTGGGACTCGGTTGCAGCGTTGTATGCCTTGGTGAACTCAACGATGTTCACGCCGTGGGCACCCAGAGCCGGACCAACCGGCGGTGCCGGGGTAGCCTGGCCTGCCTGGATCTGCAGCTTAATGAGGCCGGTGACCTTCTTCTTTGCCATCTTTAAACCTTCTTTCTGTTATCAACGCAATCCGCGGGCGATTCACTATCAAAGCGAATGATCAGCACACGGTACTGCACCATTGATGGCCAGTGCAGAGCTATCGCGTCGACCGGATGCCGGAGTTTCACCGGCCACCGGAAAATGGAAAACTTGCGTGTCGATCTGCGGCGTTTAGCCACAGGCAACCTGCATAACTTTAGTTCAGCTTCTCTACCTGATCAAATTCCAGCTCAACCGGGGTTTCACGGCCAAAGATGGAGACCATGGCCTTCAGACGGTTGTTCTCGGTGTCGATCTCGCTGATGGTTGCAGAGACGGAGGCGAACGGGCCGGTAAGGATGGTGACGGACTCGCCCTCTTCGTAGTCCACCACAACCTGCTCGCTGGCCGGCTTCGGCGGGGTAGCCACGCCGGTAGCGGAAACGTCCACTCCGGTAGCTGGAACCTCTTCGCCGTCCTCGGTCTCCTGCGGCTTCGCAGTCTCCGGAGGCAGCAGGAACTTTGCGACTTCGCGGATCTTCACCGGGGTGGGCTTGCCCTCGTTGCCGACGAAGCTAGTCACGCCCGGGGTATCGCGAACGACGGACCAGGAGGCGTCCTCAAGAGACATACGAACCAGCACATAGCCTGGCAGCAGCTTGCGCTTAACCAGCTTGCGCTTACCGTCGCGCAGCTCCACGACCTCCTCGATCGGTACCACGACCTCATGGATCTGCTCGTCTACGCCCAGGGTCTGCGCACGCATCTCCAGGTTGGTCTTCACCTTATTCTCGTACCCGGAGTAGCACTGAATGATGTACCAGTCGCCCGGCAGCTTCTTCAGCTGGCGCATGAATTGACGCAGGCGCGTCTTGTACGCCTCCATTGCTGCGTCCTCTGCAGACTGTTCAGCGTCGTCTGCCCCCTCTGTCTGCTCCGCGTCGGCCGGTGCAGCTGCGGCGGTTTCTTCGCTGTTTTCGGTAGCTGGCGCTGCGGCGTCACCATTAGTGACGCCCTCAGTCTCAGCACCCGCAGCATCCTTCTGTGCCTCAGCTACCGCCTGCTGCACGTCTTCCTGTGCGGCTGCGGCCAAGCTTTCGGCGCTAACGGCCTGGTCGTTCTGGTTTTCCTCTGCCATGGAAATACCCTCCATATCATTAAAAATCCGCCTCTCGCCGGGGCGGCGAAGGCGGTATAAAAGTTGATGTTCGTCAGCTTAGCACAATTAACGCATAATCTGCTGCAAGCCCCAGCTAGCAACCCAATCGCTGCCAGCAACGAGCAGGCATACGAAGATGAGGAACAGCAGGACGATGATGGTGTAGTTCACCATCTCTCGACCGGTAGGCCAGATAACCTTGCTCATCTCAGAGACAACACCGCGGATGTAATCCACGATGGCGCTGAAGGGATTCTTGCGGGTCTTTACAACCTCTGGCGCCTTGGACTTGGAATTGGCAACAGCGCGAGACGTGGTGGCCTGACCAGCCACCTGGCGCTTGCCAGACGGACGAAGGCTGCCGCCATTACCGGATTCGCCGGCTGCGGTCTTTTTGCTCTCGTCGCTCACGTCTAAGTTCTCCTTAAAGGTACCTACAAGGAAGATCGTGCAGGGGCGACAGGACTTGAACCTGCAACCTGCGGTTTTGGAGACCGCTGCTCTGCCAATTGAGCCACGCCCCTATCGAAGTTCTGACTCACGAGTGTACGTGATCAGACCAACGTAGGTGAAGCAACGTCCTGTGAACGGGGAAGATACAGCGTCCAGTTGCTGGGGCATTGCTTCCACGGCACACATTCAGTGCAACGTTCAAGAACAATAGCAGGGTTCTAAGCCTGCAACCAAATAGGGCGCGGGTTTCTCAGAACTTGTCCTCATATGGCGCGTGCCCCTCCCCGGTCTTGCACATGCTTTGCGCGCGTAGTGCATGGAGCATTCCAGAATGCCACCATGCCCACGCCCCCTTACATGCAGCATCTTCCGAAAACGAAAAAGCACCCGGAGATTTTCCATCTCCGGGTGCTTTGTTTTGGTAGCGGTGGAGGGACTCGATCCCTCGACCTCACGATTATGAGTCGTGCGCTCTAACCAGCTGAGCTACACCGCCATCGTCGCCACTTTGATACGGACCGCCAACGGTCTGTGTCTAACGTCGCGTGACGGGGCGCATAAAATGACAGAGCCCCCTGACGGAATCGAACCGTCGACCTTTTCCTTACCATGGAAACGCTCTGCCGACTGAGCTAAGGGGGCATTACTTCGTTTGCATTGCAGTTTGTTTTAACCGCATCGCTTGAAGCCTGAGTTAGCTTAACCACCTAGCAGCGTTTTACACAAATCGGCAGCTCAGATAGAGATTTCAGACTCATTCACGACTACCTTTGCAAGCTTTCAGCCGATAGCTTGTTGTGCCCCGACGGCACATCACGCGCTAACTCCTCATTGCGTGCCGATAGTTTATTGCGCGCCAGTAGCTCGCGTCGCACGAACTTCTGTCACCCAACTCTTGCCCCAATTTCCGCCCTCGCCCCCAACTGTGGATATGCACCTCCATTTAGCGAGAAATGTCGCTAGATCGGGAATCTGTTACTGCATCTGGTTTTCATGTATGCATAACCCCAGCTCAGATGCTTCCATTTTTCGGTCACCAAAAATGTAGGTCTTCACTTTCCCGTTCTAGCGACATTCCCACTGTCCCTGCCCCGTTGAGCCGGAAAAACCCACACTCACACAGCAAACCCCAGAACTCCAGATAGCAAAACCCGGTGGCCACCTCCCGCATCGGGAAGCAACCACCGGGTTGTTGTTTTTGCCATTCGGCGCTGTGCCAGATGATGGATTCGAACCAACGAAGGCAGAGCCGGCGGATTTACAGTCCGCTCCCTTTGGCCGCTCGGGCAATCTGGCATGCACCATTCGGTGCGCTGGTAACTCTACTACGAACAGCCCCAACTTATGCAAATCGCCTGCACAGGGAGGCCACACCCACCTTCAGACCACACACTCAAGCCACCGGAATCCCGCCCCACCAAAAACCGTCCGAATCCACCCCTAGCCACCGAAAGGAAGACAACCGGCGGACTCCCCAGCCGACTATCCCAGTCGCTCCAAGGCAAAATCCATCAGCTGTCGCAGCGCATGGGTCACCTGGTTATCCGGCAGTTTCGCCAGCTCCTGCTCACCGTACTGGCGGTAGCGCTGCACCACCTCAAACGACTTCTCGCGGCCTTCCGAACCACGGATAAGTTCCAGAGCCTCGTCCACCAAGGCATCCTCAGTCACAGGTCCGGTGAGAATCTCGCGGAGTCGCGCCCCTGTGGCGTCATCCTGTCGCAGTGCATAAAGAACCGGCAGGGTGAACACGCCCTCGCGCAAGTCCGTGCCAGGCACCTTTCCGGAGACTTCGGGATCAGCCCAGATGTCGATGATGTCATCGACGATCTGGAAGATCTGACCGACATTGCGGCCAAACTTAAACAGCGCCTCGCGGTGCTCGTCCGAAGCACCGCTGTGCAGCGCACCCAGCCAACCAGCAGAAGCAATGAGCACACCAGTCTTCTCCTGGATCACAGTCAGATAGTGCTCAATCTCATCCTCACCCTCGCGGGCGCCGACGGTCTCGCGCATCTGGCCAGTGACGAGCTCGCGGAAAGTCTCCGCAAAGTGCTGCACCGTGTCAGTGCCCAGCTGCGCCATAATGTCGCTGGCAATGGCGAACAGATAATCGCCTGCCAGGATGGCGACAGAGTTGTTCCATCGCTTATTCGCAGACTCCGCGCCGCGACGCTGATCAGACTCATCCATCACATCGTCGTGATACAGCGTCGCCAGGTGGGTCAGCTCCACCACCGCAGCCGCTTCAAGCACCTCTTGAGAGCTAGGATCCTCACCATAATGGGCGGCAAGCAGCGCAAACATCACACGGAAGCGCTTGCCACCAGCGTCGAAAAGGTGGCTGATCTTGTCGGTAAGGAAGGACTCGCCAACCGACAGTCGATCCTTAAGCAGCTGTTCCACCTGCTGCATCGACTGGCCCAAGGCCTCGTTTAGTTGCGCGTCCCCGACGTCAGGGAGCGCCGGTTTACGGGGTGTGGCACTTGGCATGTCCGTGGTCAGCCTCGACTTTTCCTCTTTAACGCCACATGCTGGTACAACCGTGTACTTCGCATGTGTTTTTTACATGTCTATCGACACTTTAGTCGATCGGCGGGACGGTGTTTAACCCACATGCATACTTCACGTCTCTTACTTCCGCTACCGTTTACCCAGCACCGACGCCACCTCCGCCCCACCTCCGTGAAACAATGGTGGTCGATGAATTCCCCTTTCGTTGAAACCCCCACGAATGCGCCTGCCAAGGTCGACGCCGATCTCGTCGTCGTGGGCGCAGGACCAGCCGGTTCCGCCGCCGCATTCCACGCCGCCCGCGCAGGTCTGGATGTCGCATTGGTGGACATGGCTGATGTCCCCGGCACCGGCGCTTTATCCGCCGAGAATTCCTCCACCCAATCCACTGGGCGCGATAAGACCTGTGGCGATGGATTAACTCCCCGCGCCGTCGCCGCACTTGAATCAATGGGCGCAGCGAATCTCCTCGACGATGCGCCCCACATCCGCGGCCTTAAACTGCATGGTTTCGGCGGTTCCATTACTGCCCCGTGGCCCGTGGGCAGCTTTCCACTCCGTGGCTCGGCTATCTCCCGCTCACGCCTGGATGCTTCCCTAGCAAGGCTCGCCATCGCTGCGGGTGCGCGTTTTATCCAGGCCAAGGTGAGTGACGCCACCTGCGATCCAACCACCCAGCAACTCATCGAGGTGACGGGCACTCGCACCGGTGCAGGAGTGCAGAGCAAGTCAACAGCAAGCACACACTTGCGGCTGAGCGGGCGTTTCTTTGTGCTGTCCGAAGGCGTGCGAAGTGGCATCGCCCGGAAGTTAGGTGTGAAGTGGGATAAAGGTCTGGTCCATGGCATTGCCGCCCGCAGTTACGTCAACACTCCTTTCGGCGATGAGCCGTGGATTCACTCGCATCTGGAGCTCAACGATGCTGACGGCACCGCGCAGCCTGGCTACGGCTGGGTATTCCCGCTAGGCAATAGCGGTGATACCGGCCGGGCTAACCTCGGCTGTGGTGTGCTGGCCACCACTAAGCGCCCGGCAAAGGTGAATACCAAGAAGCTGCTGCGCGATTATGCCCAACAGGTTGGTGAGGATTGGGAAATCGACGGAGAGCCGGAATCTATCACCTCTGCACTGCTACCGATGGGCGGTGCCGTTAGCCGGGTGGCAGGGCCGAACTGGGCTGCAATTGGCGATACTGCGGCGCTGGTTAATCCGCTGAATGGTGAAGGCATCGACTATGCCTTGGAATCCGCGGAACTACTCGTCCGGTTGTTGGTGGAGGAATGGGGAAGGCCGGAGAAGTGGGCGTCCCGAATTAAGGGCAACAACGGCGCCGGCATCGAGCCAGAATGGACGGCCGAGCTCGAAAGACAGTATGGACAGGCATTCGGGTTGGCGCGGCGACTGGCGGTGGTTCTGACGATGCCGGGGCTAATGAGTGCACTCGGGCCGCTGGGTATGCGCGGGCCGCTGGCGAACCGCACGATGGGGGTGGCGACGCGCCTGATGGGGAATTTGGTCAGCCCGGAAGATCGCGATTTTGCTGCGCGGATCTGGAGAGGTGCGGGGCGCGTGGTGAACCTCGCGCCGATCGATAAGCCCTTCGCCGCGCGGGGCTAGACGCGCAGAACTACCGGCGCTGGGCTAGTAGCGCAGGACTATCGGCGAATGGCGCTGTGGAGAGCGACAATTCCGCCTGTGAGGTTCTGCCAGCCGACTTCGTCCCAACCGCACTCGCGGATCTCGGCGGCAAGTTCCTCCTGGCCGGGCCAGGCGCGGATTGACTCGGCAAGGTACTCGTAGGCATCAGCGTTAGAGCTGACGACCTTCGCGACCTTCGGAAGGGCGCGCATGAGGTATTCCTTGTAGACAGTTTTGAAGATGGGAATGACGGGGGTGGAGAACTCTGCCACGGCGAGCTTGCCGCCTGGCTTTGTCACACGCGCCATTTCACGCAGGCCAGCGCGGAAGTCCACGATGTTTCGCAGACCGTAGTTAATCGTTACGGCGTCGAAGGTCTCGTCTGCGAAAGGAAGGTTGGTGCCGTCGGCACACACCATTGGCACGTCGCGGTGGGAGCCCGCGGACAGCATGCCGAAGGAGAAGTCGCAGGCGATGCATGTCGCTCCCGTACGGGCGAACTCTTCGGTGGATACGCCCGTACCAGCAGCAAGGTCGAGCACCAGGTCGCCGGGCTTTAGGTCCAGGCGCTTGCGGGTGCGGCTACGCCAATAGCGATCCTGGCCGAAGCTCAACACCGTATTAGTGAGGTCGTATTTCTTACCCACTGCGTCGAACATCGACGCAACTTCCTGCGGTTTCTTTTCCAAACTTGCCCGAGACACGACACACATCTTAGCGTGCCTCGATGCATACCCCGATCGCACCCGGCTAAGGGGGGCGGGGCTATCCGCGGATTGGGGGTCGCGTTAGCGCACCACTGGTTCTGCGGAACTTTCCGTTTCGGCCACTAGGTCTGCTTCTACAGCCGCCTGCTCCGACTGGGATTCGACGGTGGTCTGACGTACCTCGCGTACACCGGTGAAGTCGCGCTGCGAATTGGTGCGGGGTGCAGCCTTGCCGCCCTGTGCAATGGCTTAACGATAGTAGCCGAGTAGCTGGTCACATAGGCTAGACCAGCTCTTGTTCTGCACACCTTCGAAGGCGTTGTCCCGGTAGGAATCCACTCCCCCAGCGAGGATGGTATCTACCGCGTCAACCAGCTCGGCCTCGAAGTTCTCCACGTTCAACAGGAAGCCGTTGTGGCCGGGCTTAATCAAATCGATCGGACCCCCGGCTGCCGGGCCGATGGTTGCCACACGGGAAGCCTGCGCCTCCTGAATGGCCTGACAGAACGTCTCGAACTGGCCGGTATGTACGAAAATATCCAGGCTGGCAAATGCGTGGGCTAGATCCTCGCCGTAGAGTCCGCCGGTAAACACCGCGGTGGGCATCAGTGCTTTCAGGGAGTCCATCTCTGGGCCATCGCCAACAATGACGATCTGCACGTCGTCTCGTCCATTCAACGCTGCCATGCGCTCCACGGACTTCTCAGCAGCCAGGCGCCCCACGAAACCGACGATCTTCCGGCGGTTCTCCAGCTCCACCACGTCGGTTTCGCCTGCTTTTCCACAGCGCTTTTCTTCACCAGCCAGCAGCCACTCACGACGCAGCTCCGACGAGCGCTTCGAGGGGTGGAAGCGTTCCGTATCCACCCCGCGACCCCAATGGGCCACACCACGCACCTTGTTTTCTTCCAGCTCGCGCATCGTTACGGAGCTTGGCGCCAACGTCATTGCGCACATGTTGTGCATGACACGCACCCAGCGCCAAGCCATTTTGGACAGGAACTTCAATTTGTAGTTGTTGGCGAATCCCGCCACGTCAGTCTGGAAAATCGCCACGCAGGGAAGTTTGAGCGCCCGAGCCGCCACAGCACCCGCACCACCCAGTACGAAAGGGCTAGCCAGATGCACAACATCCGGCTGGAATTTCTTCAGTTCGGTGTACACGCTCGGCATTGGCACGCCGATCGGCAGAGAGTTAATACCCGGCACATCGACAGCAGGGACGCGCGCAATGCGGAACCCCTCATAAGTCGCAATTTCTTCTTGCCCGTCTTTCGCACTCGGTGCAATAACTAGCGCTTCGTGCCCATTGGCTCGCAGGTGTTCCAGCACGCGGAGTACGGAATTTACAACCCCGTTAACATTGGGCAGAAAGCTCTCGGCAACAATCGCAACTCGCATACCCTTCAGCATCCCTTTTGTAGTTCACGCCCGCGTTTCGTCTGGGTAAAAACATTAACAAGTCTAGGGAAACAAAAGGTTACTTTCGCTACTCAAAGTTTATGTTTCTTTTCCCATCGCCGAATCAGCAGCATCAGAACAGCGCACACGGCAAGCCCCACGGTCATTGAAGACAACGCAGGAAGAAATGCCAACGTCCATCCTCGCCCCTGCACTTTGACGTTTTCCGGGTCACTGACCTGGTATTCCACGCGCACATTCTGGCCTTCAACAAGACCGGACGAGTACTTTAGCCCTTCCTCCGGCTGCCGAAAATTGCCTTCTGCATCGCGGAAACGCACGGTCGTTCGCAGGGTTTGTACCGACACAACCTCCGCCGTCGCCTCCCCCTTATCCCGCGAGATCGCATAGTCATCAATCGCAGAGGTGACGATCATGCCACCGCAGACCAAAATCACTATTGCCGCAAGCCCGATCACCACCTGCTTGACTCGCCTTAAACGGCGGGCAATTCGAAATTGCTTCGGGGTGAGCTCGTGGTTTCTCAAGCGATTCATCAAGCGCCCGCAATTCTTTTTTCTATTTCTCGACGCCCACCTCTGCTCACCTTCACTTCCAGCACCGTGATCCCATGTGCCCCGATCTCAGCATGCTCATCGATGGCCATTGCGAGTTCCTCTACGTTGGTCGCTAGTTTGTGCTCTACCCCAAATCCAGCGCAAAGCTCTGCAAAGTCCAAGTCCAACGGAGTACCGAAGACCCGTTCGAAAGCCGCGGTGCCATCAGCGAAGGTGCGCAAGTTCTCTGCCCCCGGCTCCAAGGTCTCGAATATCCCGCCGCCGCTATCGTTGGTCAACACGATAAGCAGGTTATCGGGGCGCGGTTCCAATGGTCCGATATTCAGCCCACCGAGATCATGGGCAAAAGTCAGATCCCCCATCACAGCGATCGTGCGCGGTGCGCGGATAGCCGTCGGGTCAGCATGAGCGTGAGCCATCGCGGCCCCCACTGCGGTGGAGATCGTCCCGTCGATCCCCGCCGCCCCACGATTAGCTATAGTCTGCACGCCGTCAAAGGGCAGCCCGGCGCGGGAGGCATCTCGCACCGCTGTCGAAGCCCCTAGTACCAAGAGGTCACCGTCGCGCAGGGCGTCAGCAACAACGGCGACAGCGTGTACCGCCGTGAAGGGTTCGTGCTCGGCGAGTGCGTCGCGCACCTGTCCAGCTCCCATGTCGCTAATGGCGCGCGCTACTTGAAGCCACGTTTCTGGTTGCTCGCCGTGCGGGCGGACAGAACTGCCGACTTCGTCCACATTGCCGAATACATCGGTGACGTTACGGGTGTCGCTGAGGGCGATGACGTTGATGTCCTTGTTGGCCAGGAGTTTTGTGACGCCACGGTGGAGGGTTGGCCGGCCGATCACCACGATCTGTTCCGGGGTGGTGACCGCCGAATACTCGCCATCACCGACGACCTGGGTGCTAAACATGTCAACGGCCGCGCTATGGACAGGGAAGTCCGGGGCGGGGGCAATAGGCTCCGCAATGGTCGGCACGTCCGCCAATTCATCCATGATCGCTCGCGCCCAGGCAACATCGCTTACCGAACCGGCAATGACGAGAGTACGGCGTGAAAGATCAACCTCAACCTGCCCAAAGGGAAGCGAGCGAACCCCCCGGGGTTCCGGTGTATTGCCGGTGACCGCGCTGGCCCATAGCGAAAGCTCGTCGAGAGTCGGTGGCACCAGCGGCTCCCGCAAAGGAACATCCAAATGCACGCCACCGCCGTCGATGGGGTCAACCGCAGCAGCGACTAACTGACAGACCAGATCGCGTAGCTGCGCGGCAGCTCCGCCGGCTCGGGAGGCATCGGCATCGTCCGGTGCTTTGATGTCTTCCCCTTCCAGCGCCAAGTTTCCTGTATTCAGGGTGCACACTGAATGGGATCCGAAAATCTCCGCCTGATCGATGGTCTGATTTGCGCCAGACCCCAGCATCGAAAGCGGCCGATTCGCCGAGAGAACAATTAACGGTACGCCGGATAGCGTGGCCTCTACCATTGCCGGCAGGCAGTTAGCCACGGCTGTTCCGGAAGTCATGACCACCGGGACGGGTTGGCGGGAAACCTTCGCCAGCCCCAGAGCCAAGAAGGCTGCAGAACGCTCATCCGTACGCACGTGAAGGCGCACCCGTCCCACCCGTTCAGCCTCCACGAAAGCCAAGTTCAGCGGGGAATTTCGCGAGCCGGGGCACAGCACTGTCTCCTGCACGCCACACCGAATTAGTTGATCCACCAACACTAAGGCAGCGTGGACGGCGACAGGGCTGGGAAGCGGCTCAGCAGCCGCAGGAGAAGAATCCTGGGAAGAACTATCGGTGTTAGTCACAGTTCCTCAATTTACCTTTCACCTCGGACAGCCTCGCGGAAGGATCCGCTCACTCTAGGAAGCGATAGGCCGCACTCAGGCGGTTGATCCACCAGTCACGACGCTCGCCGGTGACGCGGAACTCGTTGAGGAGGTCCGGATCCGGAGCAACTGCGCCGGCGTGCATACGCCCATCCACGATCCGACGTTCAGCGAGGTCGCGGACGAAAAGAGTACCTGTGGCTAAGCCGGCTGCATTGGGTTCGGCAACCATGCCGTCGTCATCTATATGCGCCAGGCTGGCGGCTGCTCGCAGCCCCGCTCCCAGCCCCACTGCGGTATCCAATGCAGAACTCACCGTGATGGATACCCCACGCTTGGCTACCTCGCTAGCTACCCGGCGCAATTGGTCCACACCTCCCAGCGGTGGCACTTTGAGGACGGCAACGTCGCATGCGCCCGCGCTCGCTACCTCTTTGACTGCGGCGATCGGGTCGATGCTTTTGCGAATGGCCTCGTCTGCGGCCACACGCACAAAAAGCCCCCGCCGCATGAGGTTCTGGCGTACCTCCGCCAGCTCGGCGATGGTGCGACAAGGCTGCTCCACATAATCCAACGGACCGTCCGCAGCGAGGGTTTCCACCGCTTCTAATGCCTGCTGTACGGTCCAGCCGCCGTTAGCGTCCATGCGAATCTTCGGAGCCACAACCCCCTGGTCGGCGTACCATTCTCGAACCGCGCGGACGCGTTGAATATCCTGCTGCATGCTGATCCCAGGATCCTTCGCCAAAGCAGATTTTTCCGCAACCTTGACCTTCACCGTAGTGCAACCGGGGTAGCGCGCCATGAGGTCATCAATGATCTCGGGCTGTGCCGCCACATCAACTGCGGGGATGGTGGCATTCACGGGAACCCATTCCTCCTGCTCACCCTGCTCGCTGTATCCGAACTGAATCGCCGAGCGCAGCCACAAGGAGGCTTCCGCCGGCTCATATTCCGGGAAAGGAGCGAACTCTGCCCACTGGGACGGGGCGTCAATAAGCAAGGCCTCACGGACAGCCACACCGCGGAAAGGTACCCGCATCGGCAGAGCAACCACATGAGAGCGCTCAAGCAACTCGGCGAGCGGCGGTAGGGCAATGGCAGCGGATTTGGAAGTCTCAGTGTTCATTCTCCCTACCTTGCCAAAAATTGCTGCCCGATAGAATGGCGAACATGAGCGAAAACAGCAGCAATCCCTTCAAGCCCGAACTATGGCGACCCGTGGACACCCCCGGTGTCAACGATTTCACCGACATCACCTACCATCGCCACGTCGGCGAGGGGCGGGCGAATGGTATCGTGCGTATCGCATTTAACCGCCCTGAAGTGCGCAATGCTTTCCGTCCTCATACCGTCGACGAGCTGTACCGGGCGCTAGATCACGCGCGTCGCACCCCGGATGTCGGCACGATCCTACTGACCGGCAACGGGCCATCCCCGAAGGACGGCGGCTGGGCTTTCTGTTCCGGCGGCGATCAGCGTATCCGTGGTCGTTCTGGCTACCGCTATGCCACCGAGCACACTGGGGACGTGGCAGCGGCGGATGAGTCGAGTGTGGATACGGCACGCGAAAAGGTCGAGGGAGGCCGCCTGCACATCCTGGAAGTGCAGCGTCTGATCCGAACGATGCCGAAGGTTGTCATCGCCGTGGTTAACGGCTGGGCTGCAGGTGGTGGACACTCGCTGCACGTGGTGTGCGACATGACAATTGCTTCCCGGCAGGAGGCGCGGTTCAAACAAACCGATGCGGATGTCGGGTCTTTCGACGCAGGCTATGGCTCGGCGTATCTGGCGCAGATGGTGGGGCAGAAGTTCGCGCGTGAGATCTTCTTCCTGGGCCGGACATATAGCGCCGTGCGGATGCAGCAGATGGGCGCGGTGAATATCGTCGCTGACCACGGCAGCTTGGAGGACGAGGCTATTCAAGCTGCTCGCGAGATCAACACGAAGTCCCCCACTGCCCAGCGCATGCTGAAGTTCGCCTTCAACCTGGCCGATGACGGTCTGATGGGGCAGCAAGTCTTCGCGGGCGAGGCCACACGACTGGCCTACATGACCGACGAAGCGGTCGAGGGCAAGGAGGCCTTTTTGGAGAAGCGTGAGCCACGCTGGGAGCCCTTCCCTTATTACTACTAGGGCTAACTAGGGTGCGCCCTTGCTTTTAGCCGCTCTTGCTTTTAGCCAGCCCGGAGCAGCGCTAACTTGGTAGCGTTAGCAGCATGAACATTTATAAAGATGTTTGCATCACCATTTCCCGCATCCTGGTGGGCATCGTGCTGCTGGCGCATGGTTGGCAAAAATACAATTCCTGGACCATCGACGGTACCGCTAAATCCTTCGAGTCCATGAGCGTCCCATGGCCGAACGCTTCCGCACAGTTCGCAACATATTTCGAACTCGCTGCCGGTGTGCTGCTTATCCTGGGTCTGCTGGTTCGGATCGTCGGCCCAATCTTGTTTGTGCAAATGGTCTTCGCATTTGGTTTCGCGCACTGGGGTAAGGGTGCCTTCGTTTCCGATGGCGGCTGGGAGCTTGTCGGTCTTCTGGGCGCCGCGGGTCTCGCCCTGGCAGCGTATGGCTCCGGCCGTTTTAGCTTGGACTACCTCTTTATGACGCCCGTACGTGCCCGTAAGGAACGTAAGGAAAAGACGGCCAAGGAGGCTGAAACGGCTAGGGGCAATGAAGCTTTCGGCCTAAACAACGGCAACTTTGCACCCGCAGGTGCGCCGGCTGGATCGGTCGGGAATCAGAATATGGCTCCGAATTCGGGGCAGGCGCAGGGTCAGGCTCAGAGGCAGAATCCGGGGCAGAATCCTTTCGGCAATTACGGTTCCCCGGCTCAGCGCTCGAATAGCCAGGGCCTGAATAGCCAAGGCGCTAACAACCAGAGCCTGAATAACCAAGGTGCTAACAACCAGAGCAACAACATGTGGAATAACGCACGCCGCGACACCAGCGCCGCCGCGGGTGGTGCCGGTGTCATCGGCGGCAGCAATGCCACTCCGTTTGGTAGCTCCCAATATGGCGACAGCTCCAATGCCGATGCGCCTACCACCCAGTGGAACAGCAACCAGGGCAATGGACCGTCGAGCAACAGCTTCGGCGATTTCTCCAGCTCTGGTTCTGGTTCCAGCTCTGACGGTGGCTCCGATGCTGGCGGTGACGGCGGCGGAGATGGCGGCGGTGGCGACTAAAGGCCAAACGCCATCCGCGAGCCACTTTTAAGGCTCGCCCACCACTACCCCGCCGGAGGAGCTGATAGCTTCCCGGCGGGTTTTGTTGCTTTCAAGTACGAACTTAAGGTTGGAACAAAAAATACTTGACGTTCCCAACAGTTGTTAACTACCCTATGTTCTATCGTTAGAAACTCAACGTCGTCGAAGGAAGGAGGGTAGGCATCATGTTTAACCCATTCAACCAGCTCCGAGCTAAGCTCCGAACCGCTGTCACCACCAAGGGCCCTGATCCGGCTGCGCATTTTGCGTCGATTCACGCCGCCGGCACACGCGTCGCAAATGCACACCGCACACGCAACACACACGCACCAACCGAGACAGATTCCCTCCTCCTTCCCGCACAGTATCGCCACTACCTAAAGGCAAACAACGATCTCCCGACCCCTTCTTTGAACGCCTTGGATACACGCAGCCCCTCCTACCTCGACATCGTCGCTTACCTCATCGACACCGGGAAAACCCCGGCCACTCGCCAGGATGTACAGGCTAGTTTCTTGGCCATCCATAAGCGTCTACCCGGCCCGGAGGAGCTGGAAGCCACTGTAAAGCGCGTCCAGGAATTCGGTCTTCAGGCCGACTAACCCCTCGCCGGAGCAACATAGCCCTCGTGCGCACCTCTTGCGCGCGGGGGTTTTGCTTCGCCCCCTCCCCCTCCTCCGAATGTCGCACCCCTTACAAGCCGTCACAGGGACAGGGCACACCTCTAGGTGTACTGACCGGAGATGTTGATCGAGTCAGGCAGTGGTGAGCCAGTCTTGAATGTCCTCTGGTTTGTGGATTAGGAGGTCGCGCCGTCCGGGGCGGCGTTCGATCCACCCTCGGTCGATGAGGGCGCGCATGAGCGCGGCTCCGAGTCCTCCAGCGAGGTGGTGGCGTTGCTCGGTCCAGTCCGTACACACCTTCAGCAGGGGACGACGCCCAGCCTGCACCACGGCGAGGTCAATACCGATCCGGGCGAAGTGCTGGGCAGCGTGGGGACCCAGCACGTAGCCGGTGGCCGTCGGGCCGGCGATGGCATCGAGCGGACCCCGAACGGTGCCCTGGATGCCGTCGGTGCGGCGCAGCGTCTCGACCTCGACCAGGCCCGCCAGGATGTCGGTGCCCAGACTGCCGGCCAGGTGGTCGTAGCAGCTGCGCGCCACCCGCAACCGGTCCCACTGGCTGGCCTGGCGTAGCCCCGTGACGCCAGGGGTGGACGCCAGAGGGATCAACGACTCCAGGACCACCGCGACGTGGGGGCCTGCGAGCCGGTAGCGACGCATCCGTCCCTCGGGTTCGACGACGAGCAGTCCTGCCCCCGCCAGGCGGGACAGGTGCTCGCTGGCGGTGGAGGTGCGCACCCCTGCCACCTGGGCCAGGCGCGTCACGGGGCGGGCGTTGCCGTCGAGCAGTTCGAGCATCATCGCGGCGCGTGACCGATCGGCGAAGTGCGCGGCCACCGAGGCGATGTCTGGCTGTGGGTCCATGTCACCCATTCTCACCCCGTCACACTTCGACCGCCACCGAAGCGTCCATACCTTATCGTGGTCGACATGAACCTCTCTCCTGATGCCCCCGCCTCACACCGGGGTGGTGCCCGCCGCAACGGCGGGACATTCCTGCTCGTAGTGTTGTGCATCCCCATGTTCCTGGTGCTGCTGGATGTGTTGGCCATGAACGTGGCGATGCCCACGGTCGGCCGCACCTTCCATGTGCCCGTGGCGCGCTGGGCCCAGGTCGTGGATGCCTACACCGTGCCCCTCGCCCTCGCGCTGCTGCCCGCCGGGTGGTTGGTCGACCGCATCGGGCCACGTCGCGCCCTGCTGGTCGGCATCACCGTGTTCACCGCCGCGTCGCTGCTCGGAGGGCTGGCCGGGACATGGCTCGTGGTCCTGACGGCCCGCTGGGGTCAGGGGTTGGCTGCTGCCGTGATGCTGCCGGCCGGGTTGGCCGCCCTGAGCCAGGCATGGCCCGAGCCCGGTGAGCGAGCCAAGGCCTTGGGGGCCTGGTCGAGCATCAGCGCCGTGGCGACCGCGCTGGGACCCGCCGTGGGCGGTCTACTCGTCGCCGCGCTGTCATGGCGGGCCGTGTTCTGGATCAATGTGCCCCTCGGCCTCTTCGCCGCGTGGGGGACCGGGCGCCAGCTGCATGCGGCTCGCCCTGCGGTCCTGCACGCCGGCCCGCCCGCCGCCGCTGGTCGAGGCGAGATGGCCAAGCGTGCGCTGGTCGGGTCCGTGATCGCGGCAGCGATGATGACCTCGGGCGCGAACGGCACTCTCCAGGCCGTCACGGTCCACTTGCAGTCCGGGCTCGGGATGGGTGCCGGGCCGACTGGACTGCTGCTGTTGCTCGCCACAGCGCCATTCGTCGTGCTCGGCCCCCTCTCGGGGAGGGCTGTCGTCCGCCTCGGCCGACGCCGCGTCGCTGCCCTGGGATTCGCCGTCGGCGCCGTGGGACTCGCGACGCTGGGCCGGCTGCCGGGAACCATGGGTCTCGCCCCAGGGCTGCTGGGCATCGGGGTCGGCCTCGGGTTGATGACCTCCGCCATCGTGGGCGAAAGCCTGTCCGCCTGGCCTGGCCGCCCAGGAGTGGCCAGCGGGCTCAACAACGCCCTCCGACAGGCAGGAACCAGCCTCGGCGTGGCCCTCGGAAGCTGGGCAGCCGGATGGTGGAGCGGAACGCCGCTGCTCGTGAGAACCGGAGCCGCAGCAGGACTTTGGTGGGTCGGAGCAGCCGTCCTGGTCTTGGTCACTTTCACCCGCTCCCGCAGGTCGAGGAAGAACCCGCGATGAGCCACCCCAACGCTGCCCCTCACACCCCGCCACCGACTGATCGTCGCCCGGCTCGTGGTCGACCAGGGCTGGCCGGTCAGCGAAGTCGCAGCCCGATTCCAGGTCTCCTGGCCCACCGTGAAGCGCTGGGCCGACCGCTACCGCACCGGCCAGTCCATGCAGGACCGCTCCTCACGGCCCCACCGGTCGCCGAACAAGACCAGCCAAGCCACGACCAGGCGTTGCATCCAGCTCAGCCTGCGCCTGCGCGAAGGACCGGTCCAGCTCGCGTGCCGGCTCGGGATCGCCCCGTCGACGGTCCATCGGACCCTGGTCGACGCGCACCTGAACCGGCTTTCCCATGTCGACCGCGCCACGGGAGAGCCCGTTCGCCGTTACGAGCACGACCATCCCGGGGCGATGCTGCACGTCGATGTGAAGAAGCTCGGCAACATCCCTGACGGCGGGGCTGGCGCTACGTCGGCCGACAACAAGGCGACCGCAACCGCGCTGCCACCCCGGACAAGCCTCGCAACAAGTGGCGGGACCCGTTGATGGGAAAGGCGTACGTCCACACCGTCATCGATGACCACTCCCGTGTCGCCTACGCCGAGATCCATGACGACGAAACCGCCCTCACCGCCACTGCCGTGCTGGTCCGGGCTGTCGAGTGGTTCAACCAGCGTGGCGTCACCGTCGAGAGGGTGTTGTCCGACAATGGAGGCGCCTACCGCTCACACCTGTGGCGAGACACCTGCCATGAGCTCGGGATCAAGCACAAGCGCACCAGGCCCTATCGTCCGCAGACCAACGGGAAGATCGAGAGATTCCACCGCACCCTGGCCGACGGCTGGGCCTACGCCCGCTGCTACACCTCTGAAGCCGAGCGCCGCGGTGAGCTCGAGGGCTGGCTGCACTACTACAACCACCACAGGCCCCACACCGCCTGCGGCAACCAGCCACCCTTCACGCGATTAACAAACGTCCCCGATCAGTACATCTAGGCAGGTTGTACATTGGTCAGCATGACCGGAAATCCCGCCTCCGTTCCCTTGCAGCCAACTGTCATCAGCGCTTCCTCGCCCGAACTCTTCGCCGACTCCCTGGAGGCACTCCAGCAACTCCTCGCAGAGGAACTCTCCCTCCTCCCACTCCCTGCGGACTGGCAACAAACCTGCCCCGACCTGCCGGAACAAATGCGCGCGGGAAGCACAGACAAAGCAGACAGCGTAGCGCCGGGCACACTCATCGCCTGTACCTCCGGCTCCACAGGCACCCCGAAAGGCGCAGTGCTCGGCCCCAACCAACTCACCACCAGTGCGGACGCCACCGTCTCCTTCATGGAGCACCACTTTCAAGCCCAACCAGGGGCATGGCTGCTCACACTTCCAGCGCATCACATCGCCGGGCTGCAAGTCCTACTCCGTAGCCTCCGAGCGGGCTATACTCCCATCGCAGCCCAGCACTTACAGCAGGGATCGCACTTCAACACAGCTGGTTTCGTCGCGGACACGCTGCACCTCGCAGACACTTATCCAGGTGCAGATCTTTACACTTCCCTCGTCCCCGCACAGCTGGAAAGGATCGCCACAGACCCCGCCGCCGTGCAAGCACTGACACGCTACGCCTGTGTACTGGTGGGCGGGGCAGCAGCGCGTGATGGCGTCATAAAGAAGATGGCGGAAGCAGGAGCGAAGATCGCACTGACCTACGGGTCGAGCGAAACGGCCGGAGGGATGGTATACAACGGGCATTGCCTACCGGGAGCACGGGTGCGGATTAGTGACGCCGACGAGCGCGGAGCCGGGCGGGTGCGGATCGCGGGACCGATGGTGGCCGACGGCTACCGCAACGTGAACCCAGCAGAGGCGTTCCCGACTGCGGGAGAGTTTCTAACCTCCGACATTGGAGTGCTGGACGGTGACGTGCTGCGGATTCTGGGGCGCGCCGACGGGGCGATCAACACGGGCGGATACAAGGTACTTCCCGAGGAGGTTGAAAAGGCCCTTTGTCAAAGCGTTCCCGGCGCGGAAGCTGCCTTTGCCGCGGGCATAGAAGACCCACAGTATGCAGAGTTCGGCGAATCGATTGGGGTGCTGGTAGTTCTCAACGACGGCGTTGCCCGAGCCACCGTGCCCGACACCACTGCGTCCGGCATAACCGCGCCCGACATTACCGAGATGGTGCGTACAGCCATGCGCGGGCAGGTGAAGCCCGAACTACTCCCCCGGCGCGCCTGGGTAATCAACGAAATGCCAACCACCGGCCCGGGGAAAACCGACCGCCAACGGGCCGCGAAAATATTGCGCGCAATGTTGCAGGAGAGCACTAAGAAAGCCGCGCCTCTTGGGGGACTAGAATAAAGGTTTTTGTACAAGTGCCATTAAGAGTGTGAGCTCTAGAAAGGCGAACCATGACCTCCACCAGCAGGCAGCACCCCGGAGCAACCCCAGCTCAGTGGCTCGAAGGGGCACGCCCGCACACCTGGGCCAACGCCATTTCCCCTGTGCTTGCGGGCACAGCTGCCGCCACCCTGGAGGGTGCCGCCAACCCACTGCGGGCGGTTCTGGCCGGGGTTGTTGCCCTCGCGATGATCGTGGGCGTGAACTACGCCAACGACTACTCCGATGGCATCAAGGGAACGGACGACGACCGTTCCGGGCCGCTGCGTCTGACCGGCAGTGGCCTTGTGGAACCGCGGAAGGTGAAGTACGCCGCGTTTGCCGCCTTCGGAGTGGGTGCCGTTGCCGGCATTGTGCTGAGCGTGCTGAGCGCTTGGTGGCTAGTACTCGTAGGTGTGGCCTGCATTGCGGGCGCTTGGTTCTACACCGGTGGAAAGAACCCGTACGGTTATCGGGGACTAGGCGAAGTAGCTGTGTTCGTCTTCTTCGGCCTGGTGGCGGTGCTGGGCACGGAGTTCACCCAGACCGGCGCCGTGAGCTGGCGGGGCGGGCTGCTGGCCATTGCCGTCGGTAGCCTTTCCAGCGCGGTGAACCTAGCCAACAACTTGCGCGATATTCCCACTGATTCTGTCACCGGAAAGATCACGTTGGCTGTGCGTCTGGGGGATGCAAACACCCGCCGACTGTGGGTGGGGCTGGTCGCCCTGGCGGTAGTGGTGACTATCGGCATTAGCGTCGGCCACTGGTGGGGGCTGCTTGCGCTGCTGGCTGTGCCGCTGTTTGTGATTGCCGCCAGCCCTGTAACTCGTGGCGCCGAAGGAAAGGCGCTAATCCCCGTGCTGGGCATGCTGGGGCGTGGAATGCTGCTGTGGTCGATCCTGGAGTTTGTCGCCGCGCTGTTGGCCTAGCGAAACTCCACCCCGTGGAAACGAACCTTCGCTTCGATCTCGCGGGTAAGCCCTGCTCGCCACGTTATCGTAGCGCCGCCGATCTGCTTCTTGCGTTGGTGACGGGAGTCTGCCCATACAACCACGTCCCGCGGTTTGCCGTTCATAGCAGCGAGTCTAATCCGCAGATGACCGCCACCAAGATCGGTGGACAAACTGTAGAGAAATTAATCGTCCAAGCGCTCGCGCAGCTGGTCGCGTAGCTCCTGCCGGTGAGCCTGGCGCTCGGCATCCCACCGCGCGATTTGTTCGGTGACGCGCAGGCGCAGCCCCTTGAACATAAACATCGACAGAGGCAGCGCCAGGATCAGCGCCAGCGTCATGCTCACCAGCAGTGGGAAGTAGTCTGCCATGCCCAGCAAAATCACGATCGAATGGATGATGAACGTCAGCACCAGGAACAGCAGCAGGCGCAGGAAGGCATATAGCGCTACGTCACGGACCGCCTTGCCCTTGTCGAGGTTCTTGCCGTCTTTCTTGTTGACGCCCTCATCGCCAGCGGCCGCAGTATCAGCCGAAGCCTTAGCCTGGTTCTTCGCATTCACATCTTCGTTAGCCACGCACACCACACTACGTTTAGCCCGTGAAGTTCCGTTAATCGTCAAGCCGCAGGTGCTCGTCTGAGGATCCTTTAGGATTGTATACATGGGTCGACTTCTTTTGCTCGCTTTGTTCATCGTCACTCTCGTACTGCTGTGGAAAGCATTCGGTCCACAGACCTGGGGAAATGCTCAGCAGCGCCGGCGTGGGGGCGTCAATAGAAACAACGAAGTGGCGAAGAACCACAAGGGGCCGGACGACGACCCGGATTTTCTATGGAACATCGAGAAAGAGCGCTTCAAGCAGCGGCGTGCACAAGAGGCCAAGGAAGCCGAAGAGGCTGAGCGTCAACGACGCGTGGAGCGACGGGAGGAACTCCGGCGACGCGAGCAGCAGGAACCAGAGCAGCACAACCCGAACCAGAGCAACAACGATCCTGAGCAGGAGTAGCGCTAGCGAACCTACAAAAGCTCCACGCGGGGTGAGCGCCCTGTCCGATAGTGATCGATCAACAGGAAGATATTGTCCCAGTTCTTGTAGATCTCAGCACGGCGCAACACGTCCGTATCCTCGGAGCTTTCCGAGGTCCGGCCTCCGTCGGCCGCTCGATACAACGGTCCAGGCATCGGCGGCGGCACGCCTGGCACGGCAGGTGCCTGGCGACGCTGTTCATGTTGAATGATCGCCTGTTCGAACACCAGCTCCGGAAGGTTTGGAGAAATCCCGGCGAAATGCGCATAGTCCAGCGCTGGGTCACCGACCGTCATGTCGGAGAAGTCGATGACGCCCACGCCGCCCTCAGCGTTCCACAGCATGTGTTCCTCATGTAGTTCGCCATGAGTCAGCGCCCGCTGCTGGTTCGGCCGGGCGAAAAGGTCATCAATCTGGCCAAATACCTGCTCTACGAAGTCCAACTCCGCGGCCGTGAGGTGTGGAACCAGATTCGCTTCCACCCGAGACTTCATCAGTTCGTTTTTGCCCGGAAGAGTGCGCGGGGCATGGCTCAGAGTGGAGGTCGCAGCACCGTCAGTCCACCAGGAATCCACTCGGCTCATTGGCAGGACATCGGGGTCGAAGGCGTGCATCGTGGCCAGTAGACTTCCCAGCTGCTCGGCTACCCAGGCACGTTGGCTGGCGGAAAGCGACTGCCACAATTCCGCGCTCAGTGGTTCGCCCAGCATTTCCGTCTGCATGGTCAGCATCACGGGTTCGGCGGTGTTGAAAGTCCCGCGCGCGTAGGCCTGCCGCACCGTCCCCGGCACGCGCACCTTGGTGCGGCGGAACAGCTGCGCGATCAGCGAAGATTCCAGCATGGCTTGTGCTCGGTATTCCTTTTCAAAGGGCACGCGAACCACGACAGATTCCGGGAGCATGTCGTTAAGCTCGTATTCCTTGGATCTCAGCCCGTCCAGAATCACCACCGCGTGGTCGATGCCCTGCTTCGGCACCCGCTGCCCCGACCACTCCAGATCGCGCCATGTGCGCGCCACCAGGCCTGGGATCGTCTCGATAGAAATAGCCACTTGTCTACCGCTCTTTTCCGCGTTTCATTAATGCGCTGAGGTACTGTCCATATGCGCTTTTGCCTAGTTTGTCTGCTGACGCCCGCAGTTGTGCATCATCGATATACCCCAGGCGCCAAGCAACTTCCTCCGGGCAGCTGATCTTCAGGCCTTGCCGCTGTTCTACGGCACGGACGAAGTCGCCGGCAGCAGCGAGATCATCTACCGTTCCGGTGTCCAACCAGGCGGTTCCGCGCGGCAGTACCTCCACATGCAGGCGTCCTTCGGCTAAATAGCGACGGTTGATGTCGGTGATTTCCAGCTCCCCGCGCTCACTGGGCTCCAGTGATTTAGCGATCTGCACTACGTCGTTGGAGTAGAAGTACAGCCCCGGTACCGCGTAGTTGGACTTCGGCTCGGCGGGCTTTTCCTCCAAGCTCAGCGCCGTGCCCTCGCGGTCGAACTCCACCACGCCATAGGCTTCTGGCTCGGCCACCCAGTAGGCAAAGATCGCTCCGCCTTCGGGGTTGTGGAAGCGCCGCAGCTGGGTTCCCAGGCCGGTGCCGTAAAAGATGTTGTCGCCCAGAACCAGAGCCACGGAGTCATCGCCGATGAAGTCCTCGCCAACGATAAAGGCCTCAGCCAGACCATTCGGCTGATCCTGAACCGCATAGCTGATTTGTACTCCGAACTGCGAGCCATCGCCGAGGAGGCTGCGGAACTGCTGCGCATCCGCACCCGTGGTGATCACCAGGATGTCGCGGATCCCTGCCAGCATCAGGGTGGTCAGTGGGTAGTAGATCATCGGCTTGTCGTACACGGGCACTAGCTGTTTGGAGACGCCCTGTGTAATCGGCCAAAGCCTCGAACCGGTTCCTCCGGCCAGGATGATGCCCTTCATTAGTTGGTATCTCCCTGCTCGGGAGCCCACTCATCAGCCGACTGCAGCGCCTCGGCCCAATCCGCGCGCAGTTGTGCTTCCCATGCGCGTACCTCCCGGTAGTTCGGCAAACGATCGCGTACCTCACTGAGGCTCGGCGCCGCATGGTCTTTGTCCGAGAGCACGGCTTCTTCCTTCGTGACGCCCCACGCCACAGCCAGTTCCGTATCAAACGGGTCGATGCCGTATTCCCGCTCTGGGTTATACGCTTCGGTGACCAGGTAGTTCACCGTCGTGTGGTCTGCATGTGCACGGAAACCATGTCCTACGCCCAAGGGTACGTAGACGCTGACATTATTCTCCGCCGACAGCTCCACGGTGATGTGCTGGCCAAATGTCGGCGACCCCACCCGCACATCCACGAGTACGTCGGTAATAGCACCCGCCAGGCAGCTGACAAACTTCGCCTGTCCCGGAGGAACGTCTGCCAAGTGGATGCCACGCACCACGTCTCGCGACGAGCGCGAGAGATTCCCCTGTGCTACTTCGAAGGGGTAACCGAGCTTCTCACCAAAAGCCTCCGCTTTGAAGCTCTCGTGGAAACTGCCCCGGCCGTCGCCATGCACGCGAGGCACATACGCCCAGGTTCCGGGGATCGGTAAATCCACGATGCTGCCGGGTTCAGCGGCGGCTAGTAGCTCATCGGTGCGCGAGGTCGTATCACTCATAGCTTCTACTTTAGCGGCGCTACGCGGGATCTATCTCTTGCTCGTTATCCCGGTACTTTCTTTCGGACGCCGCCCTGGATTCAACCCACCACTTCTCATTGCGGCGATACCACTCCACTGTCTTGGCGAGCCCGGAAGCGAAATCCGTAAAGTGCGGCTGCCACCCCAGCTCGGCGATACTGCTGGGGTCGATGGCATAGCGCCGGTCATGGCCTGGGCGATCCGTAACATGCACAAAATCATCCGCCGGACGGTCGAAGATCTCCAGTAGATCGCGTACCACCTGTAGGTTGGATCGCTCCCCCTCCGCGCCGATCAGGTAGGTCTGCCCCACTTTTCCGGAGTCGAGGATCGCCCACACCGCGTCGTTGTGATCATCCACGTGAATCCAGTCGCGCACGTTCTCACCTGTTCCGTACAACCGGGGCTTGTGCCCTTCGATTAGGCCGGTGATCTGGCGAGGGATGAATTTTTCGGGGTGTTGGCGTGGCCCGTAGTTGTTTGAACAATTCGAAATCGTCGCTTGCAGTCTCCGCGAGCGGACGAACGCGCGTACGAAGTGATCCGCCGCAGCTTTCGAAGCCGAGTAAGGCGAGGACGGATTGTACGGGGTATCCACCGTGAAACGATTCGGGTCATCCAAAGCAAGGTCGCCGAAAACCTCATCGGTAGAAATATGGTGCAGGCGCACACCAAAATCAGCGGCAGCCTGAGCAACATTCAAGGTGCCCTCCACATTTGTGCGGGCGAAAATCGCCGGTGTGGCCAACGAATTATCGTTATGACTTTCCGCCGCGAAGTGCACAATCGCTACCCTCTCAGAGGAAGGCTGCCCGCTGGTGCCGCTCGCCGCGATCACTCGCTCCAAGGCGGCCCGGAATGCCGGGGCGTCTGCCACGTCCCCTTCGATGAACTCCACCCGCCCCGGATAGGCATCCTCCAGCGGGATGCCCTCGTCCGTCCGTAAATTCAGCGGATTAGCGGCATACGTGAGGGCGTCAAAAATAAAAACCTTGACGTCCGGCCTGGTTTCCAGCGTGCGGTGGACGAAATTAGCTCCGATGAAACCCGCCCCGCCGGTGACGAGGACAGTAGAGAAAGTGCTCACGCTGTTCCTTTGGTGACTAGTTCAGGCCGGCGTAGGAGTGCAGGCCGGAGACCACCATGTTGATGAAGAAGAGGTTGAATACCATCGTGGCGAAGGCGAAGACGTTGATCCACGCCGACTTCGGGCCACGCCAGCCCGGGGTGGCGCGGGCGTGCAGGTAAGCGGCGTAGAGAATCCAAGTGATGAAGGATACGGTCTCCTTCGGATCCCAGTTCCAAAAGCGTCCCCATGCAGCATCCGCCCAGATGGCGCCGAAGATGACGCCCAGGCCGAAAATCGGCAGCGCCCACACGGCGGTGCGATAAGCCAGCGCGTCCAGCTTGCTAGCCTCTGGCAGCGGAGCGGCGAACGTCCGCAGCCAACCCTTTTCCTCGCCCTTCGGCTGTGCACGGCGTACCAGATACATCAGCGAAGCCATGCCGGAGATCAAGCCGATGCCGGCGCCAATAGAGACCACGGATACGTGGATGACGAACCAGTAAGACTGCAGCGCCGGTACCACCGGAGCGGTCTCTGCGTATAGCTTGGTGCCTGCGTAGAACAGCAGACCCACGACCGGGGTCAGAATCCATGGCCACATCACACGCATGGCCTTACGGCGCACCATAGACGCAGCGATGACCATGGCAAACAACGTGACCACGCCGACGTATTCGAAGAGGTTGCCCCACGGGAAGCGGTTCGTAGCCATGCCACGCAGAACCACGAACACGGCATGCATCGCCACGGCCAGCCAGACCAGAGCCTGAGTAATACCACCCAGTTTGTCCGCGCGATTCAGAGACTTGGTTACCTGCTCAGAGCGCAGGCGCTCGGGCAGTTGTGCTTCGAAAACCGCATAGTCAGGCTCCTCGGCCCTACTTTCGTCAGCAACCGAATCCACCCCAGCGCCAACGCCCGCACCGACGGCGACCTTCGCAGTGGAGTTGACCTTCGCAGATTCCGTGGCACGTAGCTTCTCCAGCTCAACGGCGCGCTGGTGGCGACGGTCATTGGCCATACGCACAATGCCGTAGAACACAAGCGACACGGCAAGGGCCAGCAGATACAAAGCCTCCGCGGTGCGGAAGGCTAAGTCGGAGAAATCGGATAGCTGTGGATCGATCTGCATCGAAAATCCTTCTAAAGAAAAGTCTTAAATCGCTACAAAGTGACAGCTTAGCCCCTGTTCACGCGCTTCCACAATCACCTATCTGGGTGAGAAGACAGGTGATCGTCCACGTGATCTTCCCAATCGGCAGTGTCCACGTCGTAATCCTCGTCGAGGGCTTCTTCTTCCAACCCCAGTACGCGCTCGGCGCGACGGTTGAATTCCTTACCCCAACCGGCGGAATCTGTACGGGAAAGCCCGGCGATCTGGATACGCGTGCCGGTACCCTCAGGGGTCACGCGTACCCAGAAACGACGACGCTTCACAGCCAGGGAGCCGACCAAGGAAACCAGCATGAGCAGGGCGAACACCAGAACCCACGTGGTAGTTGGGTCCTTGGAAATCTGCAGATTCACAAACTCCTTTGCCCCATCAAAGGTGATCTTCGTGCCGTCGTCCAAGGTGACGGACTCACCCTTCGTCAGGTTCACTCGGTCCAGCATCTGCATCTGACCGGAATGCAAAGCCTCACGATCCAGCGAGAAGATGTTCTGGCTACGGCCACCGTCCAGGCCAGTATCACCGCGATAGACGTCGATGGCCACTGCCGGATCCCGCATCGCCGGGAAGTTGGAGGAAAGGATCTTCCCCTTTGGACCGGTCCACTCTGCCGACGGTGCAAATAGTCCTTGCAGCGAAATCTGGTGCTTGCGCCGTTCCTGTAGGTCGGGGTACATACCTGCCGGCGGGTCCCAGCGCACCGCACCGGAGGACAAGAAGTAGGTCATGTCGTCCGGGCGGAACTGTACGGTCTCGGTGCGCTTTTCTCCGTTCGGCCACGTAATGGTGAACGTTGGAGCATAACCGTGCCCCTGCAGGTACACACGGTTGCCCTGGAAGCGCAGTGGGTGGTTCACCTTGAGCGTCTCGTGCTGCCACTGATCCGTGGACTTAAAGGCGGTCTCCTTGTCGGCAAAGTCAATGTTGGACTCAAAGCCCACTGCCTGGCCGTTTGGAAGATAGTCACCCTTGAAGTCCTTGACGTGAACACAGAAGGGGGTCAGCCCTGTGCCGTCGAAGAGCGGACCATTGCGGAAAGAATCGTAGTTAGACACCGCGGAGTTGCAGAACTGCGACTGTTCGCCCTCGGTGCCGGACACCACGATGACTTGTCCCTCGTAGTAGACCATCTTGCCCGCCGCCACGGCGATGAGAATGCCAACCAGCGACAAGTGGAACACCAGGTTCGCAGCCTCACGCAGATATCCCTTTTCCGCCGAGATGGACCATGCCCCGGCGCGGTCGTTATCTTTATCGACCTCGTTGAGGTTCCAGCCCTTGAATTCCTTCCGCAGGGATTTCTGTACCTCTTCCACCGGTTCATCGACGGTGCCGGAGTAGTGATACGGCATGCGGTCCAAGCGTTTCGGCGCCGGTGGTGGGGAGGAACGCAGTGCCTTGTAGTGGTCAATGCTGCGTGGCAGGATGCAGCCGACTAGGGAAATGAAGAGCAACACGTAGATGGCCACGAACCACGTAGAGCTAAAGACATCGAAAAGCTGCAACTTGTCGAAGACCTGGGCGGTCTTGCCGTTGGCGTCAATATATTCGGCAACCTTGCCCTCGTTGAGCGACCGCTGTGGTAGCAGCGCTCCCGGGATCGCAGCCAGCGCCAGGAGGAAAAGCAGCACCAGGGCAGTCTTCATCTTCGTGAGCCACAGCCAGCCCTTCTTCGGCAGGCTCAGGATCGTCTTCAGCATGGTTGCTCTCTCGTACTTTCGCTTTCTCGTTTTTATTGACGCCTACTTTTTCGACGCCCCGCTCGGGTCAGTAACCCGGGCAGATCAGATCGGCAAGGTCTTATCCGAGATAAAGACCTCTCGGATGTAATCCACAAACACCGACCATTGGCCGGTGACCAGCAGCAGACCGACGATGATAAGTAGTGCGCCACCGATCATTTGGATTGTGCGGGAGTGCTTACTTAGCCAGCCGATCCCCGTCAGTGCCTTGGAGGATCCCAATGCCACGACAATGAATGGTAGCCCGAGCCCCAGACAATAGGCGACGATGAGGATCACACCCCGGGCGGCTGTCATCCCCTGGGTACCGGCGGAAACCGAAATGATCGAAGCAAGCGTGGGGCCTAGGCAGGGGGTCCAGCCCAGGGCGAAAACTCCGCCCAGCAGAGGCGCGCCGGCGATAGTCGTCCAGCGCTTGGGACTCAGGCGTGTGTCGCGTTGCAGCGGGGAGATGAACCCCATGAACACCACACCCATGGCGATCGTCACCACGCCACCAATGCGCATTAAGAGTGCTTGGTTCAAAGTCAGGGCGCTGATCACGCCGAAGACTGTGGCCGTGGCCAGCACAAATACGACGGTAAAGCCCAACACAAACAACAGTGCAGCAGTGGCCACCCGGCCACGCCTGGCCTTAACCACCGTGCCTTCTTCGGTGAATTCAGTTTCCGCGCCAACGACTCCCGCTAGGTAGGAGATATAGCCCGGCACGAGTGGGATGACGCACGGCGAGGCGAAGGAAACCAGGCCCGCAGCCGCAGAGACCAGCAGTGCAAGCAACAACGGACCGGCGGCTGCCGTATCCGCGAAGGTCTCTCCAATCGACTCCGCGAGGATCATTTATTTGTCCTCATTCAACAGCGGTTCGACCTGCTCCCACAGTTCCTTATCCGTGATTTCCTTCAAGAAGATATGTGCCGGGCGATGCTTCTTGTCCAACACAATGGTGGTGGGGATGACGGAGGCCGGCACGCCGCCTAGTGCCAGAGCAGTCTTAAACGGCGGATCGTAAATCGACGGGTAGGTAATCCCGTTATCCTTCACGAAATCTTGTGGCTTCTCCTTAACACTGTCTCGCACGTTAATGCCCAGGACGGTACCGCCTCCGTGCTTCTCCAGCTTCTCCTGCACTCGTTGCAGGTCATCGGATTCACTACGGCAGGGGCCACACCACTGACCCCAGGCATTGAGCACCACGACTTGTCCCTCGAAGTCACTGAGGTTGATGTCCTTGTCGCCATTCAGGTTTGTGCCGGTGAAGTCAGCGACCTCTTTGCGCTCCTCGGGCTTGTAGTGGATGCTTGTCTGTCCGCCGGGAGACACGAATTCAAACTTGCCGCCACTAGCCACGGCATTAGTACCTGCGGTGTTGTCTTCGCCGCACGCAGCAAGTGCCGCGCCGCTGGCAAGGAGGCAGACCGCAAGCGCTGCGGTGGTGGTTTTACGCACGGTTAAATCTCCTGTGCTGGCTCGGAGTAAAAGATATCCGTCAGGTGTCCGCCGTCGTACACCAGCGAGGTCACAGATGCCAGCTCGCACTGTCGATCCGCTGGGTTGTGTGCCAAAGGCAGCCCCTGGACGTCGCGTTGGATCATCACGATGGGCAGCTGGTGACTCACCAATACGGCTTCATGCCCTCGCGCCTTTTCACGCGCGGTGTCAATGGCCTGCCACATGCGTTCGGCGATCTCCTGGTAAGGCTCACCCCAACTGGGAATGGTGGGGTTCTTCAGCATCGGCCAACGCTTCGGATTCCACAGAGCACTGCGCACACCCTTGATGTGCAGACCCTGCAATTCGTTACCCGCCTCGATGATCCGCTCGTCCGTCGTTACGTCCAGCCCGAGCTTCTCTGCAAAGGGGCGGGCGGTTTCTTGCGCCCGCTCGAGTGGGGACGCGGCCAGGTAAACCACATCGTGATCAGCGAGGTCAGAGGCGGTGGCGTGTGCCATGTTCCGTCCTCGCTCGGAGAGGTGATAACCGGGCAGACGGCCATAGAGAATGCGATCCGGATTGTGCACTTCTCCGTGCCGTACAAGGTGAACGATCGTTGCCATGGTCACCTAGCTTAGCGTGCCGACCACCTCAACCCAAGTAAGGCGATCCCTGCTTTAAGGGGTTCTTACTGGGGTTTTAGCTTTGTGGTATCAGGCTTCAGCGGGTGGGGGTGGCTACCGCAGCAGCCGCGGCGGCTGGAGCGGCAGCTGCCGCGATCTTCTCAAAGTCCGCATCGCTGAGCGCCGTAGAGACGAACCAGGTCTCAAACACGCTCGGCGGAGCAAATACCCCAGCGTCCAAGAAGGTGTGGAAGAACGCCGGGTAGCGGAAGGTATCTGCTGCCTTCATATCGGCGAAGTTCGTGCCCTCCCCCTCGGCAAAGCGCACGCTCAGCATGCTTCCTGCACGCTGGATGTTGTGAGCGACGGAGGCCTTGGTCAAAGCATCGGACAGGATGCCTGCCAAAGTGTCGGCATTCGCATCGAGTTTCTGGTACGCGGCGGCGTCAGCGAGCTTCAAAGAGGCCAGACCCGACGCAACGGCGACGGGATTGCCCGACAACGTGCCTGCCTGATACACCGGGCCGACCGGCGCGAGGTGGTCCATGATCTCCGCCTTACCGCCAAATGCGGCGGCAGGTAGGCCGCCCGAAACAACCTTGCCGAAGGTTGTGAGATCGCCGGCCACACCGTCCTTGCCGAACCAGCCGGACTCGGTGACGCGGAAGCCAGTCATGACCTCATCGACGATAAGCAGAGCGCCATTGGCGTGGGCGATACGCTGCAGCTCTGCATTGAAGCCCTGCGGGTTTACCGTGCCCATGTTGCCCGGCGCGCCTTCGACAATGATCGCGGCAATTTCGCCCTCGTGGGAGGCAAAAGCATTCTCGACGGCCTGCACGTCGCTGTAGGGAACCACGACAGTGTCGCCGGCGGCGGCCTTAGTGATGCCCGGGGAATCCGGCAGGCCAAAGGTAGCGACGCCTGAACCAGCCGCAACCAGTAGCGAATCCACGTGGCCGTGGTAGCAGCCCTCAAACTTCAGGATCTTGTCGCGTCCCGTATAGCCTCGCGCCAGACGAATAGCGGACATGGTGGCCTCAGTACCCGAGTTGACCAAGCGCACCTTTTCTACCGAGGTGCGGCGGACGATCTCCTCCACCAGATCCACCTCCACCGTGGTCGGGGCGCCGAAGGACAGGCCATGGCCTGCGGCCTCACGGACTGCCTCGACGATCTGCGGGTGAGCGTGACCGTGAATCATCGGCCCCCAGGAGCAGAACAAATCCACATAAGAGTTCCCGTCGATATCGTTCAGCGTGGATCCCTGCGCGGAGGTGATAAACGGTGGGGTTCCGCCTACCGACCCGAAGGCGCGAACTGGCGAGTTCACACCGCCCGGGATCAGGGCACGTGCCCGATCCATGGCCTCGGCACTGGCCTGATGGTTGGAGTTGTCAGAGTGCTGCGCATCGACGTTGACAGACACGAAAGGAATCCTTTCCGCCACTTCCGGAAAAGTGGTTAGCTTGCAATCCCCACCAGCCTAGCGCGGCTAGGCCTGTGCCTGGTCAATCTCCTCGTCCAATGCCTCAGCACGGGCTAGAGAAATAGCCTCGGCGCGTTGCTTCTCCTGCTTGCGCAGTTCGCGGATCTCCCTACGACGGGCTACCCATCCCTGCCACGAGTGCGTCTGGCGCAATGTGCCCCGCGCGTAATTGCGGTGCAGGATACGCGCGCTGCGACTTTCGATCAGCGTAGAGCTGAGCAGCATAAACAAAGTTGCCAACAGTGGGTTAAGCACACCGGCAACGGCTAGCATCGCGCCGACGACGTTATAGGTCCAGGACAACCACACATTCCAGTCAGTGGTGTTGCGCACGTGGCGAACCAAATTCACCAGCTCCGGCAGAGCCGATACGTCCTCGCGCTGCATCACCACGTCCGCCACCTCAGAAGCAGTCGGGTCAATACGGTTCGAAGAGGCCATGAGGATGCCCACGTCCGCCACTCGTAGGGCACCCAGCACATCACTGTCACCCACCATTGCCACGCGCACACCCGCGGCGTGCACACCGCGCACCGTCGCCTCCTTGCGGTTCGGCGCAATACCTGCCAGCACCGTGGAGATGCCAATAGAGTTAGCTGTGCGGCGAGCCACCGGGTAGATGTCGCGGGAGAGCATATAGGTCTCCAACTGCATGTCTTCCAGCCGATCAATGGCAGCCGGGGCATCGTCCTTAAAGCTATCCGCCAGGCTAATTACCCCGCGGTCCTTGCCCTTCCAGCTCACGATGACGGGGGAACCGCCGCTCAGCACGGCAGTCGCCAGGTGTGGATCGCGCACCTCACCGAGGTCATGCGGACGCCACAGACGCGCCTTCACATTGCGCATCTCCCCTTCCACTGGCAGCTCTACCATGCCCTCGAACGTGCCGTCCTTGGTGATCTTCACTTCACCGACATCCAACCAATGCGGGATCCCCTCCCCACCTGTACCCGCGTCACGTGCTTCTCGATCGGCACGCACCAGCGCGCGAGAAACGGCGTGGTTCGATTCCAGGGAAAGCGCTCCCGCCACGCGCAGGATCAGATCCGGGTTCTCTCCCTTGGAAGGGGTTACGCCGATGACGTGCATCGGTCCTTCAGTGAGAGTGCCGACTCGGTTGAAGATAATGGCGTCAACCTCAGCGAGCTTGTGAATCGTACCCGTATCGCGCAGCAACGCGCCGGAAGTGGCAGCACGCCAAAGTCCCAATCGCAGCGCCAGCGGAGCGGACAGAGCCAATGCGACCGGAGCCACGACGGCCAACAACGAAAGCACCGTTGCCATTGCTGCGTCAACGGACTTGGTGATCGCCAACCAGGCAATGAAGTCTACAATGGCCAGGCCGAACGCCCACGGCACCAGCAGGCTGGCGGTGCGGTTTGTCAGCTGGGACAAACGGGTTTCGTCCAAAGCTGAACCGCGCACCCACCGGTGCATCGCGGCCAGGCGGGTAGAGGAACCTGTCGCATGCACGCGCATCTTCAATGCGGCGCCGTGGTTTCGGGCGCCGGCGTAAATCCGATCGCCAACAGAGACCTCAAAGGTACGGTGCAAACCACCGACCGGCCCCATGTCCACAAGGGACTTACCGCTAATGATCTCGCCATCACTTGGCACCATCATGCCGGTGGGGATGATGATGTCATCCCCCGTGCGGATCTCCGCAATCGGAATGTTCTTCTTTTCAGTCTTCGACTTGCGTGTCTTGCGCACCACCGTGACTTCCTTGGCCGCGGGCACCGTGAGCACGGACAAGATCGACTTGGAGCGCAGCGCGGTCCGGCGGGATAGCAACCTGCCGAACAGCAGCAGGATCGTTCCGCCACAGGCCACGTCAAAGAACACTGCACCTTCGAGGTGCTGGGTAGACCACACGCCTGCGAACAGCACCTGGTGGCTCTGCCAGCCCACATTGCCAGCCGAGGAGAAGATCAACATGCACGCCGAGTACACATAGGCCAATAAAATCGCCACGGAACTGGCACCGTCGAGTGCCGATTGTCCGCGCCTAAGCCCACCGAGGAAAGCCCGGTGGAAAGGCCACGCGCACCATGTGACCACCGGGGTGGCTAGTGCGAGGCAGATCCACTGCCAGTAGTCGAACTGCCAGGCGGAAACCAGCTGCATTACCACCACCGGTAACCCAAGCAGCACAGCGACGATCAGCCGCATGCGGGTAATGAGCTGCCGGGCGGTGTGTAATCCTTCCGTCGGGTCGAAGGGGTTATTGCGCCGGAACCGCTCGAATTCCACCTTGCCTGCATCGCGTCGTTTGCGGCTTTCTGCTGCCGCCCACGCGCGTCGGTGGGCACTGGCGTGGCGCCGCATACGTCGACGGGTTTCCTCAATCTCCAGCCTGGCGGCGCGACGGCGGAGCGAGGAATCGGTCAGCCAGCTATCTAGGTTGTGTTTTTCCAGCACCTCTTGGATCTGCGTCAGGCTCACCTGATCTTCTGCGGAGATCCACACCATTCCCGTGGAGTACACCACGGCGGCCTGCACGCCCGAGATGTTGTTGAGTTCGGTTTCTACGGTGGTGGCATCCACCGCGCTTTCCAGCCCCTCCACTCGATAGGCGAAGCTGGTCAACCCCCAGTGCTCCTGGGTCGCGCGTTCGACTTCTTCCGGCGACTGGGGAGAGCGATCCATGTCGAAGCCAGCCTTCGCCGCAGCCTCGCGTGCCTGCAGGATGGCTTCGTCGACGTCGTCGACCTCCACGGAAGATTTGCTCGCGACTCGGCTACTGGTCGGTACGATCTGAGAATCGTTTTCTGACATTTCTCCTAGCCCCGCAGTGTGTCTCCCGGAAGGGTGCCATCGCCCTCGACGGGAGCTTCGGTCGACGGTTTCCCGGCGTCAAAATAGGGATTGGCAGCGGGCCTGTAGGCCAAAAGCAACGCTACGGCCAACAGCAACGCCAAAACAGCCTGCCCCGGTCCGGTGAACTGGAAAACCCACCCTGCCAGCATAAAGAAGATACCGATCGCACCAGCCCACAGCACCAGGCGTCGCTTGCTGCGATTACCATCACGTATGCCGCGGGAGAAGAACGCCAACACGGCGCCGACCACGATGCTGATTGCACCGAGAATGCGCACATTGTTGCGGACAAAGTTCATGCGCTCTGCTTCCTCGGGATTCAGCGGTTCGCGATCCCACGAGGCTGTCAACGACAGAACCCCAAAGAAAATCATCAGTATCCCCAGGATCAGCAGCATCGCAAACGAGACAATAACAATGCGTGGTGTGGGGTCGCCCGGCTTCCAATAGTGGACCTTGCGGTTTTGGTCGTCACCGCTCGGCACCATCGAAGGGAACATTGCAGGCATGCTTAGCGCCCTCCCCAGGTGTGGTCGTTGTGGTTGGTGCGGTCGCTGTCCTCGCCCGTGCCTGCGTTTGTCTTGGCGTTCGCCTTTTCCTTTGCCCTGTCCCTGTTTTCTTTTTGACGGTTTTCTTTTTGACGCCGCGTCTCCGCCCGATACTCGTCGAGCTCCTTGGCGTACTTATCCATCTCCTTGTCGCTGGGGATGCCCAACCAATCACGGTTATCCGGGCGGGACATAAACCAGAGTCCCAGCGCGGCACCCACTCCAGAAAGAATGGTCAAGATGCCAATGATCAGCACGAACCCTACGGGCATGTACTCTGGCCCGCTAGCAAACGTGATGAGCACTGCATTGAAGATCATGAACACGGAGGCCACGTTGAGGAAGAGACGCGAGTACGGTGCGCCCCGTCCCGCACGCCAGGCCAGGTATGCACAGACGGCGGAAGCAATAATGCCCCACACCAGCGAGCTGATGTTCACCTGCGTGGCGATCTGCGAAGCATCCTGATCTGCCAAAACGCTGGCGAACAAGCCGCTTTGGCTGTCCAGCATCCCCTGGCTGCTCTGCGTCAGCGCACGTGGATCCACAATGTTTGCCACGAATTGCACCACACTGGCCAAGAGCTGTAAAACGGCGACGCTCAGCCATGCCCACACGCCGTAACGTACGTCCTCTGGCGCGTTCTTGATATCCGGAGCTAGGCCGTCTTTGCGGCCCACCTTCGGCGGCTTCGGCGGTTTCGAGGTGCCCAGCGGCTCCTGCTGCCCTGGGGCTCCCTGGGGTATGCCATACCCCTGTGGCGCCATCGGTGGCCGCTGCTGGGAGCCGGTGTGCGGCCCACCCATCTGGCGTGGATCTTGTTGTTGGGTATTCATTCGTGCGCTGCTGTCGGTGCTGTTCATACAGCCACCTAGCCTACTGTGATTACTGTCGTTTAAGCATCTTTGCCATTGAGCGTCTGGGCTACGCGGGTGGCCCAGTAGGTCAGGATGATGTCTGCTCCGGCGCGACGGATGCCGTACATGGATTCCATAATCGAAGCGTCCAGGTCAATCCACCCCTTGTGGGCGGCGGCGGAGATCATCGCGTACTCCCCGGAGACCTGGTAGGCCGCGACCGGCACCGGAGAAATATCAGCTATTTCACGCAGCACGTCCAGGTATGGCATTGCGGGCTTGACCATAACCATGTCCGCACCCTCGTCGATATCCAGTTGGGTTTCCAAGATGGATTCCCGTAGGTTGCGCGGATCCTGTTGATAGGTGCGGCGATCGCCCTGCAGCGAGGAACCAACGGCCTCGCGGAAAGGTCCAAAGAACGCGGAGGCGTACTTCGCGGAATACGCCATGATTGACACGTCCTGGAAGCCGGCATTATCCAGTGCTTCACGGATGTAGCGAATCTGTCCATCCATCATTCCGGAGGGGCTCACAATGTGGGCGCCGGCCTCCGCCTGGGCTACTGCCATTTTGGCGTACTGCGGCAGGGTGGCGTCATTGTCAACGATCTGGTGGCCAAAGCGATCCGTGGAAAGTACACCGCAGTGGCCGTGGTCTGTGAACTCGTCGAGACAGGTGTCGGCCATGACCAAAATATCGTCGCCGAAACGCTCTCGAACGGCGCGCACCGCGTGGTTGAGAATGCCATCTTCGGCCACCGCCTGGCTACCGGTTGCATCCTTGTCTTCGTCCCGGGGCACACCGAACAGGTCGATGGAGCCCACGCCCGCCTCCGCAGCTTCTTCCACTGCGCGCAACAGCGAATCCTCGGTGTGCTGTTGCACCCCCGGCAGGCTCGTAATATCGCGTGGCGCATCCAGCCCATCAGCGATAAACATCGGCAGCACCAGCCTGTTGGGGTTCAGATCCGTCTCCGCAGTGAAATTACGCATCTGCGGGGACGTACGAAGTCGGCGGGGACGGCGAAACGGGGTGTAGTTCGAAGTCATGTCCACGATGCTACTCCCGCGCTCGGACGGGAGTTCATCGCCCCGTCACGCGGTCGCCGAGGTGCTTATCCGCCGGTCAGTGCTTTACTTTTCGGTGGTCTTTTTCCGACGCCGCCTCCGCTTTCGCGGCGGCGGAAGTTGTCCCTTGGCGCGCAGGTCAGCGACGTGGGCAGCGAGGGCGTCAACCAGCTCCGGTACCCCAGCTGCTTCGGGCATCACGTCGACGCGCAGGCCATGCTCACGGGCGGTCTGCGCGGCCATCGGCCCGATGCAGGCGATGATCGTGCGGTTATGCGGTTTGCCGGCGATTCCCACCAGATTCTTCACGGTCGAGGAACTGGTGAAGCAGACCGCGTCGAAACCACCGGTTTTGATCATGTCGCGGATCTCCGGGCTCGGCGGGGCGGCGCGGACTGTACGATAAGCCACCACGTCCTCGACGTCCCAGCCCAACTCAATCAGGCCATCGACCAGCACGTCTGTGGCGATATCTGCGCGTGGCAGTAGCACACGGTCCACCAGATCCAGGTCTGGATCGTGCGGTGGGAAGACATCCACCAGACCAGCGGCATTACGTGCGTCATCCTTGGGCAACAGCTCAGGCGTGATGCCCAGATCTTTCACCGCCTGAGAGGTCTTCGGCCCTACAGCGGCCACGCGCACACCTGCAAGAGCGCGGGCGTCCAGGCCAAACTCACGAAGCTTGTCCCAGACGGCCTTCACGGCATTAACGCTGGTGAAGACGATCCAGTGGTAGCGACCGTCCACGAGCCCCTTGATTGCGCGTTCCATCTGTACGGGACTGCGCGGCGGCTCGACGGAGATCGTGGGAACCTCCACCGGGATTGCGCCGTGCGAGGCTAGACGGGCGCTCATTGGGCCGGCCTGGTTCTTCGCACGCGGCACCAGGACGGTCCAGCCATAGAGTGCGCGGTTTTCCCACCAGGAGTATTTGGAGCGGTTGCCGACCTGGGAACCGATAGTCACGATCAGCTCATCAGGCAGCTCGCCGTCCTTGGCGGCTGGGCCGGACTGCGTGGTGATGGACTTCATCGTATCCAGCGTGGCGTCGTAACTGCGCTGGCGGCGGGTGGTGCCGTGCAGTGTCACTGTCGCGGGGGTGTTTCCCGCAATGCCACGGGACTTCAGTTCCTGTGCGATTGTGGCCAGGTCGTCCGGGGCTGCGGTGATTATCAGCGGCAAGCCGGCGGCGGCCAGCTGATCCCAATCAGTTCCGCCGCGTACGTCCGCCTCGGTAACGTCAGGTCCTACACCGATGCCGGTGAAAGCGGGCACGGCCACGGAACCTGTCATGCCCGGGATCACCTGGAAGTCCACGGAGCTGGCCGCGACGTGCTGCAGCTCATCCATGACGGCCGGGTTGCTCAGCGGATTACCGGCGACGAGTCGCACAACGTCGTTGCCTGCCTTTGCACAGGCGATCATCTGCTCGGCCAGCACGTCTGGGGCTACGGCCAGGGAAACTCCAGTGGAATCGAGTTCTTCCGCGGACTCGCCGGAGGTCTGTTCTTCCGTAGCCTGCGGAGTATTTTCCGTTGCCGCCGGGGCAGCCAGCACGATCTCGGCAGCGGTCGGCGGGGCGGGGCGCGGCGGACGACGGCGAGCGCCAGCTTCCTTAGCTGCCTTTACCTGTGCCTCCCACTCAGCTTCGGCGGCATCCAGCTTGGCCTGCGGCACCGGGAGCCGGGTGGCAATGATGTTCCGTACGGATCCCAATACAGCCGGGTCGACCCAAGCGTGAGCGGTGGTCTCCAGAATGTCGCGCGCACGGATGGTCAACAGCTCCGGGTTTCCGGGGCCCGCGCCCACGAAGAGGATCCGGCCGTGTCCAGTGGGAGCCAGGTCGGCTACTGACGCCACGGTAGCGGAATCAGTGCCTCCTACCTGGGCAAATCCGGAATCGGTCATGGTGGAACTTTCTATTTTGTCGGGGTTATTAAGATTTTTTGAAAGCAGTGCTCAACAGGAAATGTGAATGTCTCCAGGACTTTTGGCACTTCGCTGCCGAGTTGAAAGGGCTGTGATTCATCCCCTGAGGGCGTCACAAAGAAAGTGAGTTAATCGGCTTCAGCCACTATCTCGGCGGCACCATCCTTGAGAAGGTTTTTGCCTATGTCAGTGCCTATGGCTCTGGCGGCATCTATGTACTCCTGCCAACGGGGTTCCTCAGCTGCCGGGAATCCCTTATCAGAGGTGGGAGATGGTATGTCGAAGGTAGCTTCGCCAACCTGCACTAATTTGCGGGATCCATCCATAGCGAATACGCCACCGAATACGCGCAGAACGTGCTGTTCCGGCGCACTGTCTGCGGTGTCCTCCGGCTCTGTCCACAGGGAATACGCCGCTACGGGGGCGGTGCAGCCGGCTTCCAGGGTGGAAAGGACGGCACGTTCCGCGACGGCAGCCATGTGGCTGGGCAGGTGATCCAGGTGGCTAACCGCCTGCCAGGCAGCGTCATCGTCAGCGCGTACCTCCACGCTCAACGCACCCTGAGCTGGCGCGGGCATGATCGTGCTCGGGTCGATCGACTCGGCAGCGCGGTTCAGCTGTCCGACGCGCTCCAACCCGGCGCGGGCTAGAACCACCGCATCCAGATCTTTTTCCGTGCGACCCATGCGGGTATCGATATTGCCGCGCAGTGGCATTAGTTCCAGGTCGGGGCGGACTGCCCGAATCTGGGAGACACGGCGGGGAGCAGACGTACCTACCTTGGCGCCTTGTGGCAGCTCCAGCAATGCTTCGCCATTGCGGCTCACCAACACCTCACGCGGATCCACTCGCCGCGGGACTACGGTGCGAAAACGTGGGTCGGGTGCGGTGGGCAGATCCTTGAAGGAGTGCACGGCGACATCACATTCGCCAGCTTCGAGAGCCTTACGCAAGGTCTCAGTGAAGACGCCCACGCCGATCTGCGCGACCGGTGTCTGTGCGGCCTGCGAGGCATCACCCGGGGTATGGACGAGGTGCAGTTCTGCCTGGTAGCCCGCAGCGAGCATGGCTGCGCGGACATGACTGGTCTGAGTGGTTGCCAGGGCGGATCTACGGGTGCCAATCAGGAAAGTGCGGCTGTGTTCAGCGGTCGGGTTAGGCGTGGTATTGGACATGAAAAGTCTTAAGCCTCCTTCGCTACCTGGCTAATACGGGCAGCGCTTGGGATTTGATCGGCGCGGGCAACGGTTCCTGTAGTAGATCTCACAGTCTGGGGTGTGCCTGCTTTAACCTGCCCCGGCTGCGTAACAGAATCCACCATGCCGTTCGGCAAGTTGAACAACGCCGCGAGCGCATCCGGGTAACTAACCTGCTGGCCTCCGGCGGAAAGCTTCTTTGCCTGCACCGTCGGCGTGTGCAACAACTTATCCACCACACGCTTCATCGACTTAGCTACTGCTGCGCGATCCGCTTCGGACATGTCGGGGGTCAGGCGCTCCAATGCCATTAGCTCCTCGGCCATAACCTCACCGGCCTTCTTACGCAGAGCCTTAACAGTGGGCACCACGGACTGCGCACGCTGCTGTTCCAAGAAGCTCTGCAACTCGTTAGCGACGATCTCTCGGGCGGGATCCTCGTCCTTCACACGTTCGCCCGCCATCGTGGTGAGTTCCTCGATGTTCAGCAGCTTGACGCCCTCAACGTCGGCCACGGAACGCTCAATGTCCGCCGGCATAGATAGATCGATCAGCACCTTTGTCCCGGCGCTGGAGGCAGAACCGAAGCCAGCCCCGGCATCTACCGCGGCTCGCACGGCCTGTTCGGTCACGACATTTCCGACAGCACCGGTCGCGGATACCACAATATCCACCGCATTCAGGCAATCCGCCACTCCATCAAGTGGCACAGCAGAGGCATCCACCCCGGCTTCGCGAGCATGGTTTACCAAGTTCTCCGCCCGCGACAGCGTGCGATTGGCCACAGTCACGTGGTCGATACCCAGCTTCCCCAGGTAGGTCGATGCCAGGGAGGCCATAGCTCCCGCTCCAATGATCAGCGCGCGGTGGCCTGCCAGGGGTTGGGACGTAGGGGCGTCATCCACAACAGAGGAAAGAACGTGCGCGGGCTCGACATAGCGCAGAGCTTGATCCACCGCGAAGGAGACCATGGAAGCACCTGCCGAATCGATGCTGGTCTCGGCGTGTACGCGCTTACCCGTGCGCAGGGCGCGCTGCGTCAGATCGTGCAGGGTGCGCCCGACTGTGCCCGTTTCATTGGCGGACTGATAGGCGCTGCGCAGCTGGCCGATGATCTGCTGCTCCCCCACGACCATGGAATCCAGCCCGGAAGCGACCTTCAGCATATGTTCCGCCGCGGAGTCGGCGTAGTGCACATACAAATGCGGCTCCAAGTCCGCGGCCTGCAAGCCAGAGAACTGCGCAACCGTCTCCACCACATGATCCAACCCGGAGTGGAAGGCGTTGGCGACAGTGTAAAACTCCATGCGGTTACACGTGGACAGCACAAGAGATTCGGAAATCACATCGTTATCCACCAACGAAAGCTGCAGCTTAGGAAGATCCGCATCAGCCACCGAGGCCTGCTCCAGCATCGTCACCGGCGCCGAACGGAAAGACAGCCCGACCAGCAACACCGACGCGGAACCAGTCCGGGTGTTACTACTCATTTGTCTTCAGGCCTCCTGCGGGGATCACTTAGGGCGGCAGCACGTGGCTCACCCCCAAGTTGTTACGAGTGTCTACGGTAGCCCTTAACCCACCCCGTTGCCAAAACGAGTTCCCACGGCTGATATATGGGGCTCGCTGGGCTCCCCTTGCGCCCGATCGATTCAGTTAGTGGTTCTGTTCCAGCGCTGCGATCAGGTCATCGTCGTCGATTTCCCAGCAGGCGACTTCCTCGTCGTCGACGAGCACGACCGGTACACGATCGCCAAATTCTTGTGCCAATTCTTCTTTTTCCTTTGTGACGCCACCACGGTCCAGTTCAATCACTTCCACCGTCGTGCCATAGCGATGTGCGATGGGGAGGATTTGCTGGTGTACGCGGGCACAGGATCCGCAAGTCGAACGGGTAATCAGCTGCACGCGTACCTGCGGCTGCCCAGCTGTGGCGAAAGCATTATCTGCTGCGATGTTGTCGGAACTCACGGGTGATCATGCTACCCGTCAGCATGGACGGAACAAGCGCTCTTGCAGAGGGACGCTTATGCGGTGCTTTCAGGGTAACTTTGTCTATGTGAATGAAGCGCCTGATCTGGAACCGTCGAACACCCCCAAGCCAGGCCCTCGCTGGCGCGCGGGTTGGCGCGATACCAGTAGCGAATGGCGTGGTTACCTGCGCGCCCTGTCGCTGAGCGCCAGGGCATATTTCCGCGAGCTCCGCGACGAGCGCGCTGCAAAGGTTCGCCACGCAGATCATGAGGCCGCTACTGAGCATGAAGTAAAGGAAAAGGTGGCGTCGTCTCCAAACCTACAGGTCGGGTACGGCACCGGGGCGCCACAAGCACTGTGGGAGCTCAGCGAAGCGCAGCTGGATCAGCTCGCGCACAACTACGCGATTGACGGCAATCAGCTACGCACCGGCCTAGCGAACCTGGAAGGTGCGGGCATCGCAGCGATGCCGCCGCGCCACCTGGAACATCCGGATCCATCGATTCCGCAGGACACGGGCGTAGGTGCATTTTTCGACGTGGACAACACGCTCATCAAAGGAGCTTCAATTTTGCTCTTCGCGCGTGGCCTGGCGAAGCGTCGCTTCTTCACCGCCCGGCAGCTACTTGGCTTCATCTGGGTGCAACTGAAGTTTCGCACATTGGGTAAGGAAAGCGCCGACGATATCTCCAGTGGCCGCGAACAAGCCCTGGCACTCGTGAAGGGACGTAAGGAGTCCGAGGTTATCGAGATGGCACAGGAGATCTGGGACGCGACCATAGCGGAGCGAATTTTCCCGGACACCAAGGAACTGGCCGATATGCATATCCAGGCAGGGCAACAGGTGTGGTTGGTGACGGCCTCGCCAGTGCAGCTGGCTCAGATCATCGCTAAGGAGCTTGGCTTCACCGGCGCATTGGGCACGGTGGCCGAGGTAAAGAATGGTCGTTTTACCGGCCGCATGGTCGGTGACTTGCTGCATGGTGAGGAAAAGAAGCATGCGGTGATCGCCCTGGCGAACTACGAAGGGCTGGATCTGAGCCGTTGTACCGCATACTCCGATTCCGTAAATGACCTGCCAATGTTGTCGACCGTGGGCACGGCGGTGGCTATTAACCCGGATTCGAAGCTGCGAAAGGCTGCGACCGAGCGGGGCTGGGAGGTACGTGACTATCGGCGACTACGCCGCATGCTCCGACGAGTAGGTGGCCTGCGCCTTGCCCTAGGAGCCGGTGCACTGGGGCTGGCTAGCGGTTGGGCGTGGGTTTGGCGGAAGCAGTCCCGCTAGCGCCCAGTGTCACCCCGCAAGCACGCAAAAACCCACCGGGGCTGCGCCTTATATCGGGGCGTCCGCGGTGGGTTTATTTATATGCGGCAGCGGAGGTTACTTACCGAGCTTCCTACGCTGAACGCGAGTCCGGCGCAGCATCTTGCGGTGCTTCTTCTTGGACATGCGCTTGCGGCGCTTCTTGATGACAGAACCCATGGGGTAAGCCTCGTTTCTCTCGGTTAGTTATCTCTTCAATGCAAAGGTCTGCTCCCCCACCGCCGGACCTTTTACGGCGGCAGGGAAGATGTGTCCTCGAATGTGCGCGAGCCGCCGCGACGGGCGACCGCATAAGAGTTTGCTCACACTCGCAGACACGAATGTTCCACAGTTTAGCCTCCCCCACCGCGGAGAAACAAAAATCCCCCATCACCGGGTCAGCGGTCGAAGCCACTGAGTACCGATAATGGAGGACTGTTGTTTCTGCTAAATCAGACCGTATCTGAGAACTACAGGTACGGTTCTTTAGCCGGTCTGGCCGGGGTTGTACTCGGAAGCTCCGAGGTACGCATCAACGGCAGATCCGCGAACACGGAAGTTGCGGCCAACCTGAACGGCAGGCAGCTCCTCCGAGTGGATCAAGCGGTAAACAGTCATCTTCGACACGCGCATCAGATCAGCGACCTCTGCGACGGTCAGAAATGTTCCATTATCGGTGTTAGCCATAGATCATTCTCTTTCTTTTGCGCTCTCATGCGCTGCAGGCTTCCCCTCCTGCAGGACGTCACACGTGATCGCTCGCGAACCATCATAACGTGAAACCTGTGAACAATGTGCAACAAGGGGAACCATTGAGGGCAGTTTGCCCCGAGTGACTCACGCAACTCGGGGTAATAAAGCTCACGCCAGTGATCGCTCGTGACTGGATTGAACAGGCGTGATTTGTGTTAAATAAATGTGTCTAAAAAGATCACTGGGGTCGACTGTGTAGCGGTGAAACTAACCCCAAATGGGCGTGACGCTACCGCTATGCGCCGAACTAGTCGTCGTTGTTCGCAGACTGTGCACTCGGCTTCGGCGCACCCAGCTCTTCAGAACGATCCTTACATGCCTCCATCGCACGGTAGAAGGCTCCGCGGAGGCCGGACTCTTCCAGCTCGCGCAGAGCCGCCGCCGTGGTACCGCCCGGGCTTGTGACCTTGGTGCGCAGAACAGACGGTGTATCCCCGCCCTCGGCGAAGTTCTGGGACATCATGGTGGCCGCGCCCTGCACGTTAGCGATAGCCAGCTGCTCCGCCAGCGGGCGTGCCAGCCCCAGCTGCACTGCCGATTCGATCATGGCTTCCACAACCAGGAAGATATAGGCCGGACCAGAGCCGGACACAGCCGTCACCGCATCCAGGTCCTTTTCCTTGACGATGACAGCCTCGCCGACCTTGGACATGATGTCCTGCACCGTCTTCAGCTGACCCTCTTCGGCAAAGCGACCGCCCGCAATACCGATGGCGCCCTGACCGACCAGCATTGGGGTATTCGGCATTGTGCGCACCACGGTGGTACCGGCCGGCAAAGTGGATTCCATAGTGCCGATGGTGACGCCCGCAGCCAGGGAAACCACGATCGTGTCCTGCGAGTTGCTATCCAGCACCTCCGCCACCTCATCCAAAACAATGGGGACGATGTTGGGCTTCACACAGATGAAGAGGATATCGGTACCTTCAGCAGCCTCGCGCCCCTCGTGGGCGGTGACCATGCCGTACTTATCCTTCAGCTCGTCGAGTCGCTCCTGCGACGGATCCGCAACGATGATTTTCTTAGCGTCTGCGGCATCCTTCGTATCCGCAACGATTCCGGCCAGCAGGGCCTCGCCGATATTTCCTCCGCCAATAATTCCAATTTGAGTCATATAACCCAGCGTGCCAGGATTGGCGGCTTCCTGCTACCTCCCCGCTGGCTCCCCCCATGCCAGTGAACATATCGGGCTTCTATAGCCCCTGAACCAAACGCGGCCCGATCGTGAGCACGAGTCCAACGACGGCTGCGAGGATCATCAGCAGCTTGTCGCGGTGGCGTAGCAGTGCGTGTACCAAGCCGACGAGCAGCAGCGTCACGGCGATTGCCAGTACCAGTGCCAAGATCGTCGGCGCCTTGGCCCATACCAGGCTGAATCCGAAGAACACGCCCACGCCCACAGCGATAGCAAGGATCGCCTGCAGGATCATCATTGGCCAGGAAATCGTGTCGTCTTCGTATTCGACGACTTCGCCATCCTCGAGAGTGCGCTCGAGCTCCGCGAACTGCGCCCGCTCGTCACTCGACACGCCAGGCGCGGCTGCAGCTGTTACTGCCTTCTTCTTTGCGCTGTCTTTTTCGCGCTTTGTGACGCCACCCTTTTCAGGGGTCTTAGCGTCAGTACCCGAAGCCGCCTCAGTCGCAGCGGTGCCTGCAGCCGCGGTTCCTGCGGCCGTGCCGGCTACTGCAGACTTGGATGGCTTGATCGGCTTGGTGACCTTGGTGGCCTTAGTAGTCTTAGCGGGTTCAGCGGGCTGAGTGGACTGAGTGGGCTGAGTGGGCTCAGCGGGCTTTTCCGCTACGCGACCACGCGCAACATCTCCAAAGGTAGGCTCCGTTGCCTTTCGCTCTTTTGGCGCCTCGGCAGCCTTCTTTGGGGAAGACTCAACGTTGGAAAGCTGACCAGTCTTTTCCTCCGGGCGCTCCGAAGTGCGGCTCACGGAACGCTGATCCTGCTGGATCTCTTGCGTAGTTGCTGGCTCTTGTTTCGGTGCTGCGGGCTTCTCAGTTACCTTCGCAGCCGCGTCTTCCGGCTTAGCTGCCTTAGCTACGTCGTCCTCAGTCTGGACTACTGGAATGGAACCCGTCAGCTCGGCAACGGACACGCCGCCCTGTTCCAAGTTGCGGTGACGACGTCGACGCCGGCCAGTGTCAGCGGAACTGCTTTCTCGCCCATTGCGGGCGAGGAGTTCGGCGACTGTCAGCTTCTCACTCATCCATTGATCCCATCACTTGACCACCTGAATAGCAGAGGCACGAGGCATTCGCCTACGTTCTGCCCTCAAGTGTCACTTTAAACATATGTCTTCAAACAGAGTACTGTACTCCCCCGCACCTGGCTTGGAGCAACTGGCGCTTGTCGCCCCACTTATAAGAAATCCAGTTCTGGGCCGACCACACCACACGATAACTAACCGGCAGGTTACTGTCATAGGGCATTCTTTCGGTGGACTGCTAGTGCACCTAGCTTTCATGAGGTTAGAGGAACCCGACTGGTGCGGTGCCTTATTCATTGAGCCATCGCATCTATATGAAGCTGCAAGAAGTTCAAAACGGTGTTGTTGCAAAGTTGGGCGGAGAGCAGCGAAGACTCAGTTTCTCATTCCCTGATGGCCGCTGCGTGTGGGCGTTGTTAGGCCGTCTCGAAGACCCGGTTGACGATCACCGCGTCCGGGTTCGGTTGCCCGTAGGCAAACATCGCGCCTTGCCCTTTCCGCAATGAGTGCATCGCCTCCATCCCTTTCAACGCCCGATATGCAGATGTCCGGTTCTTAAACGCGCCTTTCGGCCCGAGGATCCGCTTCAGCCGACCATGGTCGCCTTCCAGGATGTTGTTGAGGTATTTCACCTGCCGGTATTCCACTGTTGGCGGGCAGATTCCCTCTGACTTCAACTCGGCGATTGCCCTGGCTAGGGAGGGTGCTTTATCGGTGTTGATCACTCTGGGATACCCGGCTGACGCATTGGATCTGAGGGCCTTGGCCAGGAAACGCTTCGCTGCGGCCACGTTTCGCTTCGGAGAGAGGTAAAAGTCCAGGGTCTGGCCACCGGCGGTGATCGCCCGATAGAGGTAGCACCACCTGCCGCCGACCCGGATATAGGTCTCATCCACCCGCCAGGAACTAGCCTGCCAGTCAGGTACCTGCCGGTACCACCGTGTTTGCTTGTCCAGCTCAGGGGCGTATTTCTGGACCCAGCGGTAGATCGTGGTGTGATCGACCGGCACGCCCCGCTGAAGTCATCATTTCCTCCAGATCGCGGTAGCTCACCCCGTAGCGGCAGTACCACCGCACTGCCCACAGAATGATGCCACGAGGGGAAATGACAACCGGAGAAGATACCCATGGCTGTGACTATTTCACGTCGCTCTTCCTACTGCCCCAACTTTGCAACAGCACCACGGGGTCTATCAACCAGGTTAAGGATTGTTAGTTCGTCTGCGAACTATGGTCGAGCTGCCGGAAGATCACTCCTTCGCGCAGCGCCCACGGGCACATGTGCAGCACATCGATCTCTAGCTTGCGCATCGTCGCTTCCGCCACAAGTGCACCGGCAACCACCTGGTGAGAGCGCTCGGCACTTACTCCCTCCAACTCCGCGCGATCGGCGGCGGTCATGCGGGATATAAAGGCAATCAACTGGCGCAGACCAGCCTGAGTCAGCGTGCGCTTGACCCGCGGGCCTGCAGAAGAAGGCGCTGCACCTGTGAGTCGCGCCAACATTCTGAAGGTCTTAGACGTACCCACCGCCAAGTCAATATCACCGGAGTCCAACAGCTTCTCCACTGGATCATTCAGCTCTTCGTCGATGAATTCCTTCAGCGCAGCAATCTTCTTCTTCGACGGCGGATCGGTATCGAACCATTCGCGAGTCAACCGCCCAGCTCCCAGGTTCACACTGCAGGCGACATCCGGATCCTCGTTCATTCCGATGGACATTTCCAGCGATCCACCGCCAATATCCAGATCGCAAATCCGTCCCGCTGACCAGCCGTACCAACGTCGCACCGCCAGGAACGTCAGCCTCGCTTCATCATCCCCCGAAAGAATCCGCAGGCGCACCCCGGTTTCCTTCTCCACTTTGTCCAACACCTTGTCGGAGTTTTCCGCTGAACGGATTGCGGAGGTGGCAAAAGGCAGCATTTCCTCACAGCGGAACTGCTCGGACATCTCCTTCGCCAATGCCACACCGTTGAGGAGCTTTTCCTGCCCTTTGTGGTTAATCGCTCCCTTGTCATCCAGGTACTCCACCAAGCGCATGGGTGTTTTCCAATTGCTCATGGGGGTCGGCGGTCCGCCGCGCTGTGCATCGACGACCACCAGATGAACTGTATTGCTACCTACGTCAAGCACACCTAATCGCACGCCTCCCAGCCTAATGCGTCTACGGTGGAACTCGTGAATGAAACGTCTATGGAAAGCGAATCTGCAACCCCCTCGACGGTTCAGCCAGAAGGTCCCAACAACAATCTGGCTACCGGCTACCCGGAGGGAACCCCTGCCGATCTTTCCATCCGAGCCGGCCGCGAAATGCCCGCTGACCACGCACGCGAATGGCTGGAATTCATCGACCCCGCCGATTCAGAACACATTATTCAGGTGGATCTCACCTGGTTGCTGTCCACGTACCGTTGCCGGTTTGGCACCGAAGCGTGTTTAGGTATTGACGCCGAGAATCCGGACGTCGGCTGCTGCACTCACGGAGCATTTCTCACGGATGAAGACGACCGTGCGACCCTGCGAAATGTCGCGGAAAAGCTCACCGCGGAAGATTGGCAGAACCGTCCCGCTGAAATGGAAGAATGGGAGGCGACTGGGCGTCATAAAAAACACAGCGACTACAGCAACGACAACGAGAGCACAGACGAACTCGAGCCATGGCTCGAATGGGACGAGCTTGAAAACGACGAGGGCGAGATGGAACCCGCCCTCAAGACGGTAACCACGAACGGTGCGTGCATTTTCGCTAACCGCCAGGGCTTCCCTGCGGGTCAGGGGTGTGCATTGCATGCCTGGGCGCTGCGCAACGACGTGGAACTGCCTGCGGCAAAGCCCGAGGTGTGCTGGCAGGTGCCACTGCGGCGACTCGAGGACTGGGAAACGCGGCCCGACGGGGTGGAGATGCTGCGTACGACCGTCACTGAATACAACCGGCGCGGGTGGGGCGACGGCGGCGAGGACTTCGATTGGTACTGCTCCTCGGATCCGAACTGCCACGCAGGTAGCGAGGCGCTATGGCGCACCGGGCGCGAGGAGCTGACAGAGCTCATCGGTGCAGAAGCCTATGAAGTCGTCGCGGCTCACTGCGCGGAACGTGAGAAGCTGGCGCAGATCTCACCGAGCGGATTCCCACTACTATCGATCCACCCGGCGACGGCGGAGGCACGGCGGCGCGGGCTCTAAGCCTCGAACTTGTAGCCCAAGCCGCGGACGGTCACCAGAATCTCTGGGCGCGAGGGGTTACGCTCGATCTTGGAACGCAACCGCTTGATGTGGACATCCAAGGTCTTGGTGTCGCCGACATAATCGGCGCCCCAGACACGATCGATCAGCTGGCCACGGGTGAGCACGCGCCCGCTGTTGCGCATGAGGTATTCGAGCAGGTCGAATTCCTTGAGCGGCATCGGAACCTTCTGGCCGTCAACGGTGACGATGTGGCGCTCAACGTCCATCATCACGCGATCTTCCTGCAGTACTAAACCATCCTCAGCTGGAGTCTCAACCTCGATTTCGCCACCGCGGCGCAGCACCGCGCGGATGCGGGCGATCAGCTCGCGGGCGAAATAAGGCTTGGTCACATAGTCATCGGCGCCGAGTTCCAAGCCAACGACTTTGTCGATTTCGCTGTCGCGAGCGGTGACCATAATTACCGGAACACTGGAGGTCTGGCGCAGCTGTCGGCAGACTTCCGTGCCGGACATGCCGGGCAGCATTAAATCCAAAAGGATGATGTCGATGTCCTCAGCTGCGAAGGTGTCTAACGCAGTCGGGCCATCCGGGGCCATGAAGACTTCGAAACCTTCTTTCTTCAGAAGGAACGCTAGGGGTTCCGCCAAAGACTCTTCGTCTTCGACAATCAAAACGCTCGTCACAGCTGCCGAATACCTTTCAAAAGAATATTTTCAAGCTACCGCCCCTATGCTAACGTCCGCGCAGGATTTAGGCTGTAGCAACCCCGAATACACGTAATTCATTGGGGGATTACCTGACGATAACCGGGCGGCTACCCTTCACGGCCGCGTTCTTCATCCCCCGTGGCCTCCTCGTTATTTGTAACTTCTGTATTCCCTGCAGCCTTTGCATCGTCCAGCCGCCGCTTATCGGGAATCACCGGAATCTCACCACTGGGCAAGTTCTTCGCGTTGCCCTCCTCGAATCGCGGCAGCTCCAGAGTGAAGGTTGAGCCAGTTCCGAGGCGGGACCACAAAGACACGCTGCCCCCGTGGTTGGCCATGACGTGCTTAACGATTGCAAGCCCCAGGCCCGTGCCACCTGTGTCACGGGACCGTGCCTTGTCCACTCGGAAGAACCGCTCAAAGACGCGCTTTTGATCGTCCTGCGAAATACCAATACCCCGGTCGGTGACTCGGATAACTACCATGTCGTTTTGCACGTCGCGGGAGATGGAAACGGGTGATCCTTCGGGCGAGTAGTTGATTGCGTTGGTCAGCAGGTTGGAGACACTGGTAACCAAGAGTCCCTTATCACCCTTCACCATCACGCCGGACCGCGAATCCTTCACGATCTCGATGTTTCGCGCCTCCGCTGCGAGTCGGCAGCGATCGATCGCATCTTCAATGACCTTATCGATGCTCAAGACCTCCAGATCCGGCAGCGATTCGGCACCCTGCAACTTAGACAAGCTGATCAGCTCGGTGATCATCTGATTCATGCGGCGTACCTCAACGATCAATTTCGAGCCGAAGTACTCAACCGCTTCCTCATCGTCACGCACCGACATAAGAGTCTCCACCAGCAAAGAGATAGCGCCCACCGGGGTTTTCAACTCATGGGAGACATTGGCCACGAAATCGCGGCGTGCGGATTCCATGCGCACTGTTTCAGAGTCATCGGCGGCGTACACCACCGCAAAACGATCATCCGCTAACGAGAGCAGCTGTACCTGACCGGCTACCGCAATAACGGGACGATTGCTGCGGCGTGGTGGTGGCAAAAAGTTCAACTGCCGCGGCTCCTGGTCGGCAAAGACTCTCTCCACCATCTTCCACGCCTCGGCATTGAGGTTTCGCTCATGCACCAGCCCGAGCTCGTGGGCTCGGGGATTCGACAGCACCACATTGCGCTTACGGTCCACCACCGCCACTGCATCGGGCGCGGATTGAATGGTGAAGTGGAGGACCTGGGCGACGGTAGAAACACGGTTGCCCTCGAGTTCCTTTTGGGTGCGGGTATTGCGTTGAGCCTGCACTCGTTTGCGGTATACCCACATGCCGAATGCGCCGAGGCATACGCCAAAAACCAGCCCCAAAAGAACCCCGAGGGCAAGCCCAGAGGTAAGGAAATCCAAGACTATTACTTAGCCTGACCCTGTGCGGCGACGGCGGCAGCGCCAGCTGCTGCTGCCTCCGGATCCAGGTAGTCGCCACCCTTGTTGAGAACCTGACCATTCGCGTCAATGCGGTACACCAGCGGAATGCCGGTCGGGATGTTCAGGGCCGCAATGTCCTCATCGGAGATGTTGTCCAGGTGCTTAACCAGCGCGCGCAGAGAGTTACCGTGTGCGGCCACCAGTACGGTCTCGCCGTTCTTCACCCGTGGCTCAATCTCTTCCTGGTAGTAGGGGATGAAGCGCTTGACGACATCCAGCAGGCACTCCGTGGCCGGAACCTCTGGCAGGTCGGCGTAACGCGGATCGTTGGTCTGTGCGTACTCGTTGTCAGCGTCAATAGCTGGTGGCGGGGTGTCGTAAGAACGGCGCCATGCCATGAACTGATCTTCGCCGTACTTGTCTTTAGTCTCAGCCTTGTTCAGACCCTGCAGTGCGCCGTAGTGGCGCTCGTTCAGGCGCCAGTCGCGAACAACGGGGATCCAGTGACGATCCGCCGCGTCGAGGGCGATGTTTGCGGTGGTAATAGCGCGACGCAGCAGGGAGGTGTACAGAATGGACGGAGCCAGGCCGGCTTCCTTGATCAACTCGCCGCCGCAAACCGCCTCTTCGCGCCCCTTTTCGGTCAGCGCTACATCCACCCAGCCGGTGAACTGGTTGGAGGCGTTCCATTCACTCTGGCCGTGACGCAGCAGAATCAGATTTCCGTGGGAATTATTTTGCTCGCTCATACTCTCAATTCTGCCATGCTGCGCGCCTGCGCGCCCCGGATACGGCGGTACCGTGGCTATTCTCCCGATTCTGTGTCTGTTTCTTCGCCTTCGCCGTCACCGGCTAGATCCGGGACGCTCGGGCTCTTTGCTTCGGACGCCAACTTGGAGCCCGGTGGCGGAGCCAACAACTGAACCTCTTGTTCGGAGGGCTTGAGGTGTGCAAATGCAGCGAGGTTCATCGTGGGTTCGCCGCGCGACAGGCGCCATGCCCACTCGTGGCGGATGGAGGACGCAAAACCGCGTTCCAAAATGCGGTTGAAGTCCGCATCCGCCCTCTCCAGCACTTGGCCGAGGATCTGTTGAATTTCCTCACTACTTGTATTGTCCGAAAACTGGCCGACCAGATAAATGTCGTTGTTTCGATCCAGCGTGTAGTGCACTCCATAGCAGCGACGGTTGGCGTGCAGCAGAAGCTTGTAGACCTCTTCCTGGCCTTCTTCAACGGCACGGCAGACGAAAGCCTCCACGCGGAACATGCCATCCTGCGGGATGAAGATGCAATTCGTCTTCAGGCGCTTTTCCCCCGGCAGCACAACTACAACATTGCCATCGTTACCGGCCGGTCCTTCGGGGACGGTGTATTCAACTTCCGCCTCGTCCAGAAGTTCACAAATCCTTGAGCGATCCATACGCCCCAAACTACATTTCCCCTTGCCCCGGCGCAGGTAGCTTCAGCCTTTATCCAAGGAAGTTACTCCCCGCGCTGGGAAAGCGCGCTCCACTTCCACCAGAACCAAGCAGCAAAAGCACTTAGCAGAACGGGTACCCAGGTCATTGCATAGTCATGTGTCATGGCAGCAACGACCAATGTAAGCAATGCGATGATCGACATGACCACCGCTTTGAGTTGTTCAATTTTCAGGCGATCCATTACCGAAAAACTCCTGATTCAAGGTTTCCAACTACCTCTCCACGGTAACAACAAAACCATTATCTCAGCAAGACTAAAAACTGCGAATTTTCCTTAAGAAAAGGTAAAGCAATAATGTTATTGAAACTACTACCTGAACGATACGCACCACAGTAATTGCGGGTAGATCTGCACGGAACGCCAGATACGAAAAACTCACAAGACACACGCCCGCGTAGAACATCAAAATCACCCCGGCCTGCTCGCGCCGCTTTTGCAACTCCCTATACAGGTAAACGGCAGAGAAACCCCAGGTAAGAGCAACCACAGTACGGAGGATTAGTGCTCCAAGGATCACACCGCTTCGAACCCCTGGATCATCCACCCCTTCAAATGAAGAGGAGTGAGACGCAACAAAAGCATCTGCATAGCGGTGAAAGAATAGCCAACTACATAACAACGCAATAGTCGACAGTGATAATAGGATCGATACGAACCACAATCCAATGCGCGCCAAGTCGAGCGATTCCTCATTTTCCCCGTAAACATTTCCAGGCATTCTTATTTATCTCCTAGATAGCTTTGAGAAAGTGTAATGAAACTATTCTTCCAATCCTTTTATGGAGATTAGCAGTTATCCAGAGATGAGGTTTGTCTGGATGCTTGGCTTCTACCCGGCAGGCTGGCGCTCCCCACGGTGCCCCGCCGGCGGCAGCTCTTCGTACAAGTCGTACAGAGCTTCCGCAGTGGCCTGCCAGGAGAATTTCGCAGCATGACTGGGGGCATGCTCCCCCATAGCGATGCGCAAGTCATCATCCATCACGAGTCTGCCCAACGCATCCGCCCAGGCATCCGTATCGTGCCCTTCCACCAAAAGGCCCGATTTCTCATCGTCCACTGCGATCGGCAAACCACCTGTCCGAGTGGCCACGACCGGTGTGCCGCACGCCTGCGCCTCCAGCGCCACAAGACCGAAGGATTCGTTGTAGCTGGGCACCGCCACAATGTCGGCTGCCTGGTAAACGCCCACCAGTTCCTCGGGCGGGCGCGGCGCCAAGAAACGCACGAACCGACTAATCCCCAGCTCTTGGGCCAGCAGCTGCAGTCTTTCTAGTTCGTTGCCGCCTGCCCCAGAAGAACCACCACAAATTACCACCGCCAACTGCTGTTCCGGATGCCGGCGGCGCAGCTCCGCCACCGCCCGCAGCAGCACCTGTGGGCCTTTCAATCGCTGCAGCCGACCAACAAAACCAATCACCTTCGCACGGAAGGGAATACCTAGATCGCGGCGCGAACGCTCAGTCGCGCGATCCGATCCAGGCGTAAACCGGTCGACATCTGCGCCAGGTGGGACGACTTTAATAGCGCACGTTGTGGCGTCGTACCCCTCAATAAGATCCTGCACCTCCTGGTCCGTGTTGACGATCAACAAGTCCGCATTGTCCACAATTTGCTGCTCGCAGATGCGGCGCGATTCCGGCTCGCGCGAATCACCATCGGCCAAGGAGTTGTTCTTCACGGCCGCTAGCGTGTGGGCGGTATGCACCCAAGGGATTTGCCACAAATCGCGCAGCAGCCATCCGACCTGACCAGACAGCCAATAATGCGAGTGGATCAAGTCGTAGGTGACCCCCTCTTCGCGACAAAAAGCCAGGATCGACCCAGTAAACGCTGCCAGCTGCGTAGGCAGCTCCTCCTTCGACAACCCCTCATAAGGACCAGCCACGCAGTTAATCACCCGCAACCCCGGCCGAACGTTAACCACTTCGCCCTGCAGTGGACGTGTTGCACGAGTAAATACATCGACGGTGACGCCCATACGTTCCAACTGCTCAGCGGTATTTTTGACGTATACGTTCATTCCGCCGGCATCCCCCGTACCAGGCTGCTCGAGGGGTGAGGTGTGCATGGAGATCATTGCGACGCGCATACCGCCCCAGCTTAGACAGATTAGGGCGGAGCTGGGGAGCGAGGTGGCGTCAATAAAATTTGCTTAATTCGGCCAAAGAAAGAGAAGAAGTTAGTTAGTCTTCCAAAGTAACGTGCATCACGTTAAAGACTGTTTCTTTAAGACCAAAGGGATCTACATGACTGACACCGAGCGCCCAGAGGGAACGGCCTGGAAGGACAAGCCCTACCTGAAGTACTACGCGGAGTGGACCCCGCACAGCCTGGAGTACACGGATGACACCATGGCTAAGCTTCTCGACCGCACCGTCGCCGAACACTCGAGCGCCGACATTTTGGATTTCTTCGGCCAAACCATGACCTACGCCGAATTCCTGAAGCAGGTAAAGAGCGTTGCCGCCGGCTTGCGCGAGCTGGGAGTTCGTTCGGGTGACCGTGTAGCGGTGGCGCTACCGAACTGCCCGCAGCACCTGCTGACAATTTTCGCCGCACACAAGCTCGGTGCCGTCGTGGCAGAACACAACCCGTTGTACACCGCACGCGAGCTGGAAGGTCCGTGCAAGGACCATGCCGCGAAGGTCGCGGTAGTTTGGGACAAGATCGCCCCGCTATTCCAGGAACTTTCGCGTACCACACCGATCGAAAAGGTCGTCAGCGTGAACATGATCGATGCCATGCCGCTAGTTAAGCGCCTGGCACTGAAACTGCCGATCAAGTCGCTGAAGGAAAAGCGTGAACAGCTGCACGCGGAGGCGCCTGGCACCATTCCTTTCTCTGAGCTGCAGAGCCCCAAGATGGGCGGCGACGGTGCCGATATTCAGAACTGCCCGGATACGAACCAGGACTCCCCTGCGTTCATCCTGTTCACCTCCGGCACAACCGGTAAGCCAAAGGGTGCACAGCTAACGCACGGCAACGTCATGTCCAATGTTGTCCAGGGGCGTTCTTGGATCAGTGGCATCGGCGAACGCGGCCAGGAGAAGTTCCTCGCCGCCCTGCCACTGTTCCACATCTACGGGCTGACGCTCACCGCTGCACTGGCTGTGTCCACCGGCGGAAAGCTTCTGCTGCTGCCGAAGCCGGAGATCCCACTGATCGTGGACCAGCTGAAGCGCGAGGTTCCCACCTACATGCCGGGTGTGCCGACCCTGTATGACAAGATTCTGACGGCCGCCAAGGAGCACAACCTCGACCTGAGCGGCATCGCCAACGCGTTGTCCGGGGCCGCTCCGCTGCCAGTACACACCACCATGGAGTGGGAGAAGCAGACTGGCGGAAAGATCGTCGAAGGTTACGGTCTGACCGAGTCCGGACCGATCCTTGTGGCGAACCCCGTCACTCCGGAGCGTCGCGCAGGTTACATTGGCATCCCATTCCCGGATACTGAATTGCGCGTGGCTGACCCGGAGGATTTCAGCAAGACCATGCCCGACGGCGAGGCCGGCGAGCTGCTGGCTCGCGGCCGCCAGGTGTTCAACGGGTACATCAACATCCCAGACGAGGATCAGCCTTTCCACAAGGACTGGTTCTGCACCGGAGACATGGCCGTAATGGAGCCGGATGGATTCATCAAGATCGTCTCGCGCATTAAGGAAATGATCATCACCGGCGGGTTCAACGTCTACCCAGCCGAGGTTGAAGAATTCCTCGAAGAGCACGAGCAGATCCAGAACGCCGGCGTGGTTGGTCTGCCACAGGACGACGGCTCCGAGGAAGTCGTCGCAGCGGTTGTCCTGGCGGATGGTGTCAGCGAGGCCGACTTCGACAAGGAAGCCGTGCGTGAGTGGGCTCGCGAGGGACTGACCCGCTACAAGGTGCCGCGCCGCTTCTTTGTGATCGATGAGATGCCGACCGATCTGATCGGCAAGATCCGGCGCCGCGAAGTGAAGGATCTAGTTCAAACGATGCTGTAGTGGGGGCGTGAGGGCGTCGAAAAATCGCCCTAGGCGTGGCCGGTGCGCTCGCGGTGCTTGCAACCGGGCCAGCAGCACGGGCGACGCTTCCCCTCTTCGAGCTCTTCCCGAGTTCGGCGAATACGCCGGGCTCGGGTTTCGGCTTTCTTGGCGTCCGTGACCCAACAAATAAACTCGTTGCGACCAAGCGGAGTGAGACTTTCCCACACCTCGAGGGCGCTAGCATCGGCGCGAAGGGCAGTGCCGAGATCTTCAGGCAGCGCGTGCACTACCCCGCCAGTAATACCTTCCCAGTTGAGCTGGGCGGATGCGGCCATGGTCGCCCCTTTCGCTTTCGTTTTAGAGCACTATAAAAGAAAGCTACTGCTTTTCTAGCGGGGCACCAAGCGCCGCAATGTCGCTATTTCGGGAATGTCTTAAAGAGAATTATCACCACTTAAACAAAAGCCCAGGTCAGAGCGTTGCAAAAAATTGGGCGGCTGCAAACTCAGCGACACATTCCCGTTCTAGCGACATTCAGGGGGTGGCTTGGAGCCGATTTGAGCAGCCAGCTAGTCGATGCTCACGCCCACCCAGATTGGCTCCGGCTCCAGCACTACTCCGAAGGCCTCGTGTACTCCGGCGCGCACAGCCCGAGCCAACTCCACTACATCTTCGCTGGTAGCAGACCCGCGATTGGTCAGGGCAAGGGTGTGCTTAGTGGATAAAGATGCACGGTCATTACCCGGAACATGCCAGCCCTTGGCAAAGCCAGCACGCTCAATCAGCCACGCCGCCGAGAACTTGAACTGCTGCACGCCGCCAGCACCGCTACCCTTCACCGGATACAGTGGCATCGACTCCGCCTCCGCCTCGCCACATCGCTCGCGCACTGCAGCCACCACCGCATCGCGAGCCTCTTCACCAGTGACAATCGGGTTCGTAAAGAACGAACCGGCCGACCACGTATCGTGATCCGACGCGTCCAGAACCATGCCCTTCCCGGCGCGCAACTCCAGCACAGCCTGTCGCACATCAGCGGCGGGCCGGCGGATCTCCCCGGCAGCAGCCTCATCTGCATCCACCCCCAGGCGCCGAGCCAGCTCGCCGAAACGCAACGGCACACTCAGCCCATCGGTGGTCAGCTGGAACTCCACCGCAGTTACTACTGCTCGGGACGTGAACTTCAGGTTCGAGTACCTATATCCCAACTCCAACGCAGCTGGCTCAACCCATTCCAGCTCCCCGCTTGCCCGGTCGAACAACTGCACACGCCGCAGCACCTGAGCCACCTCTGCGCCATAAGCCCCCACATTCTGCACCGGCGTGGCTCCAACGGATCCAGGAATCCCGCTCAGGCACTCCAGTCCGCCGAGCCCAGCTTCAACGGTCGCCGCTACCAGCTGATCCCACTCGATGCCCGCAAACGCGCGCACCACACCGGTTTCGCGGTCAATCACAACCTCTACCTCGGATTTAGCCTCTCCATTGGCCTCGGCACCGGCGCCCTGGTTTTCGACGCCCGCTCCCCCGTCGCCGGCACTCATCAGCACCACGATCAACTGAGATACCTCATCCCCCTCGCCGACCACGAGGTTGGATCCTCCGCCGACGACCAAGAGTGGTTGCTTGTGGGCGTCAAGAAGAAAAACAACCTGGGCAACAGCCTCAGCCGACGAGCACACTACAACTCCGGCGGGCGCGGCGCCGATGCGCAAAGTAGTCATGTCGGCGAAAGAACGGCTGGTGACGTGCACGCCGGGGATGGCTGCGGAGTCGTTTACATTGCCGCGCAACCGCTCCAAAAGGTGCTGCGCGCGTTCTTCGGGCGTGATTTGTGCGAAGTTTGTCGAATCAGTCACACCACTAAAGGTAGTCTGTTGGCATGACTACTCACAGCGAGAACACTGCAACGATTAACTTCCCTATTGAAAAGGTTTACGAGGCACTCTCCTCTGCGAACTACTGGGCCTACGAAGCCGAGAACATTGGCGACGAGCCGGGCGAGGTGAACTCCTTCACCCCGGATCCGATCGAGGTCGTCCTCTACGAGCTGCTGCCGAAGTCCGCGCTGCCGGAGGCCGTGCGCGGCATGGTGTCCCAGGATCTGAAGCTCAAGCGCGTCGTCGAGTTCGGCCCGCTGGCTGACGGCACCACTACCGGCAAGGTCAACGCGGAGGTCAAGGGCGCTCCGGTTTCCTTCTCTGCAGACGTCACCCTGAATGGCAATGGCGACGCTTCCGAGCTGAAGGCCGACTGCGCCGTGGACGTGAAGATCCCTATGATGGGCGCCGTTTTGGAGCCCAAGGTCGCTGAGTGGGTCGAGGAGTTCCTGACCCGCGAAGCTTCTCTGATTCAGAAGTGGATCAGCGACAACGCTTAAGGACCGAACGCCTAAGGTTCGGGGCGTTCGCCTCAAAACCAACTCACTCTAGCTAACCCACCAAAACCGAAAGGCTCGGCTAACCCGCGTGGCTGACCACGCCCACAATCTCAAGGCCCGTTCGTGGAACACGGACGGGCCTGTTGGCGTACCTACCCGTGGCACCACCGGTTACAACCGACTACGCAAATCCGACCGTTGGCTGATAGCGCAGCCGCGGGTGCAAGCTCAACTGCGGAATGCGGTACTCCACGAACACCGCACTCCAGTGGCTGTAGACGTGGGATACGGAGCCTCCCACACCACTACTTGCGAGTGGGCTCGCTGGCTCCGTACGATCGCGCCCACTGTGGACGTTACGGGGTTGGAGATTGAGCCTTCCCGCGTGCTGCCGGACCGTGAGGGCGTGCATTTTGCCCTCGGGGGTTTCGAGCTGGCGGGGTTACAGGCCGACGTGGTGCGGGCTTTCAATGTGCTGCGGCAGTACGACGTAGACCAAGTCCAGGCTGCGTGGGACGTAATGCGCGCGAATCTGCGCTCCGGTGGGGTGATTATCGAGGGCACATGCGATGAGATCGGTCGTCGCTCTTGCTGGGTTCTGCTCGACGAACAGGGGCCACAATCGCTGACCCTTGCTTGGGATCCACAGGACATAGAAACCCCGTCCGACCTTGCCGAACGCCTGCCGAAAGTCCTGATCCACCGGAATACTCCGGGGCATCGCATCTACGACGTCCTGGCCGAGCTCGACCGTTGCTGGGAGCACGCTGCTCCCTTGGCTGTCTTTGGCCCGCGGGTGCGGTGGCGCTCGGCAAAGCGGGAGTTCTTGGACTCTCTTGGCGACGCCTACCTCCCCGCGGCGCGGCTCAACCCGCGCCGCCGCCTGGCGGACAACTCAATAACTCTGCCATGGTCAGTGGTGTGCGAGTCTGTGGATTAATTGTCCGTTCCCTGACAAACACAGACGAAAGCTAAGATACGGGTTGGCACAATTTCGACGATAAGGAACACTGATACGGGTGACTACCCCACAAAACCCTTCACAGAATCCGAATCCGAACTCCGGCAACGGGGATCCAATCCCCAGCGGCGGTTTCGGCGGTTCCCACAATGACGAAAATCAGACGGCCGTCTGGAACAACAATCCGGGTAACGGCATGTCCGGAAACGCACCACAGTACGGCGGGCAACAGACTCGGCAGCCCCAGCAATACGGCGCGCAGCAGAATCAGCAGTATGGTGCCCAGCAGCATGGCGCACAGCCCTGGCAGCCGAACCAGCAGCCGCAATTCGGCCAGCCGGGTCAGGGTATGATCCAGCAGCCGAAGAAGAGGCATCTAGGGTTGAAGATCTTCATCAGCCTCCTCATCGTCATCATCTTGCTCTTGCTGCTCGCCGAGTTCGGTGTGCGGTGGTTCATGAAGGATCAAATTAAAGCCGGTTTCAAGGAGCAGATGCAGGAATCCGGCATCTCTTCTTCTGAGGATCCCAAGGTATCCTTCGGCACCTCACCCCTCCTTTTGGGACTGGTGCAGCAAAAGATCCCTCAGATGACGGTCGACATTCCTTCTACGCTGGATATTTCCTACGAGGGGCAGGATAAATCCAAGCCGATTGTCAAGGGACAGCCTGCGGTGCACATGGAACTGCGAGACATCGAGTTTGACAGTCAGGATGCGAACAAGTCCACAGCAGGCGAGCTCAAGGGTCAAACGACCATCCCCAAGGAAATGCTCCTGGCACAAGCAAATGAGAGCGCCGACGATGACAAGAGCAGTGATCCAATCAGCGGGATGATGCAGCTTACTGACGTCAAGCCGAACCCGGATAAACAAACCCTGACCTTCGAAATCACCGGTGGTTTGGCTACTTTCGAGGTCAAGCCAACTGTCCAGGACGGCAAGATGAAAATGGAGATGGACAGCTTCTCCTTGCTGGGCTTCGAACTCCCGGAGTCTTTCACTAGCCAGCTGGAATCTCAGCTGGAGGATTCCGTCCCAACTGATTTGCAGGGCGGTATGAAGTTCGAGTCCATCAATGTAACGGACGCAGGTATGGAGATTCACATGTACGGCCAGGACGTTAGCCTTAACGAGCTGGAATCAGATACCACAACCAACGGCGGAGGCACCGGCAGCGGTTCTGGTGATTCCAGCAAGAACACCGATGTCACCCGCCCTTGGAAGAACGACGGCCCGGTAGGTTCCTCCGCCCTGGCGGCCTAGCAGCTCTCCAACAGGCCTGGCTAGCTGCCCAGCACTTGCGCGGCAGCGGAAACACCCAGGCGCGTAGCCCCGGCCTCAATCATCGCCACGGCGGCCTTCCAGTCGCGGATACCACCAGAGGCCTTAATGCCCACCAGTCCCGCGGCGATGCGCTCTTCCTCCCCCATGCCGAATGGCGCTAGCTTCCCCAGCTTGCGCAGCTCGTCGGCCATAATGCTCACAGCCTCCACGCTCGCTCCACCTGCAGGGTGGAAACCCGTGGAGGTTTTCACATAATCCGCCCCGGCCTGCACACTCGCGCGCACAGCCGTGCGCAGCTGCTCCTCATCTAGCGCTGCAGACTCCAGGATTACCTTCAGCACCAACGGGTGCGGCACGGCCTCGCGCACGGTGATCAGTTCTCCGAGCAGCGCGTTTTGATCCTTCGCCAGCGCCGCGGCTACGTCGATCACCACGTCAATCTCGTCGGCGCCGCACTGCGCGGCATAACGCGCCTCAGTGGCCTTCACCAAGGAGGCATGCTTGCCGCTGGGGAACCCTGCCACGGTGGCGATGCGCAGCGTGGCGTCATCAACCAAAGAACCCACAGGCAGCATCGAGGGCGAGACGCACACCGCGCCACAACCCAAGTCGCTGGCTTCGCGGATCAAGGTGGCGACATCATCGCGCGAGGCTTCGGGCTTCAACAGAGTCGCATCCAGAATTGCGGCGACGGCCTCACGGCTCGGTTCAGCGCGGTCGAGCGGGCTCACCAGGAACCACCCGCATTATCCAGCACATCGCGGATTGCAGGGCGCACGTCCTGCCAGTAAATACCGACGATGACGGCTGCAATAATCCACAGCAGCTCGATGGAAATGAAGAAGCTAAGGATGGACAGCGCCACCGCAGCGCCCATCAGCATCGACCAGTTCTGCTTCTCGCGATCAATCACCGTAAAGGCATCGTCGCGGGTGCTAAGCAGCTGCGCCAGCCCGATTGCCGCCAGCACGAAAATCGCGACAGTCAGCGCCAGACTAATGCCCGAGTAGGCGTAATAGAACGCCGTGAAAACCGTATTCATGCCCCTCAGCCTAACGCAAAGATCAATTCAGTCAGGGAGTAAATCGCCAGGCCAGCTAATGCGCCCACGATCGTGCCGTTGACGCGAATAAACTGCAGGTCTTTGCCCACCATCAGCTCGATCTTGTCAGAGGCCTCCTGCGCGTCCCAGCGCTCGACCGTCTCGCCAATGATGCCGGTGACCTCGCCTGCGTAATTGTCGGCAAGGTAGCTGGCTGCTCCGACGATGCGGCGTTCTAGCTCTTCGCGGAGCTTCGGTTCTTCTTGGACTCGACGCCCATAGTCCTCCACCCATTGCGCGATCCTGCGACGCAGCAGGGAATCTGGGTCGCGGGACCAGGAGGTAAGTGTCACGCGGGCGGACTCCCACAGGCGGCCGGGCATTGCGGTGACAGGCCCGGAGGTCATTACATCGTTCTTGAACCCCTCAACGCGCGCAATCATCTTTTCGTCGTGTTGCAGGTCTTGGGAGAGTTGGTAAATGAACGAGCGCAGTTGGCGGCGGGCATCGTGGTTCGGGTCGCGGCGGACGTCGCCAGTGAATTCCACCAGTTCACGGTACACGCGGGAGCCGACGAGTTCGCGGACGAAGCGCGGTGCCCAGGTGGGTGTGCGCTCGTCGATGAGCCGCACGACGAAGTCCTCGGAGGTGCGGGCTTTATCGTCCATCCAGACGACGATTGCGTCGACGGCAGGCTCGGTGCGGCCTTCCTCGATGAGTTGCTCCAGGCCGCGGCCCAGGGGCGGGCCCCAGGTGGGTTCGCTGAGCTTGTCGATGACCAGGGCGCGGAGGACTTGCTCTGCTTCTGCGGGATTGATGCCGTTGACTGTGAGGTCGATGATCTTTCCGACTTCCTGGGAGACGCGCTGCGCCCCACCCCCATCGACGACCCAGTTGCTGGCGCGTTGTGGAATGCGTGCCTTGCGAAGCTTGTCGCTGATGAGGGCAGCATTGAGGAAGTTCTCGCCGACGAATTCGCTGAGCGCGTGGCCGACCTGATCCTTCTTGCGCTTGATAATGGCCGTGTGGGGGATGGGAATGTGCAGCGGGTGGCGGAAAAGCGCGGTGACGGCAAACCAGTCGGCGAGTGCGCCGACCATACCGGCTTCGCTAGCTGCGCGAACGTAGCCGATCCAGGCACCGGGGTTGCCCTGGTATTCGAGCCAGCGCATGGTGATGTAGATCAGGGTGGCGATGACCAGGAGGCCAGTGGCGATGGTCTTATGCTTTCTCAACTCGGCTCGGCGAGCAGCTTCGGTGGCGGGATCTGGCCCGGGCACTTGGGACAGTGGTGAGTCCAAGCGTGGTGATGCCTGGGCGGCCTGTGGCGATGACGGCCTGGGGGTCTGGGGCGATGTTGGCTGGGCCACTGGTTGCTGCTGATGCACAGGCTCGGGTCGGCCTGATGCAGTGGAGTTTTCGGACGCAGTCATTGTTCAATTATGTCACCACTTGGGGCGTCAATATGGGTCCTGTTGGGTTCCAGCGATCACCGCATGTGCTGGTTGCCAGTGCGGGTACACTGCGGCGATGTCGCTAGATCGGGAATGTGTTAAAGACAACCCTTCTCATTTATCCAAAACTCCTGGTCAGAGCGCTGACTATTTTCGGAAGTCGGGTAGCTGGGCGTACACATTCCCGTTCTAACGACATGCCCCCTGCCAACCCACAACCACACTGGGCAAAGCAAAACCGCGCCGCCCAAGAGGAGCGACGCGGTCTACGCAAATGGAGGTGCATGCAAGCACCGGCAGACGGTGCTTAGCGGCGACTAGCCGACGCTAGATGATGCGCCCAGAGCGACTCTTGTACGCGCGGTAGTTCTTGCGACCTGCGCGGATGCACGCAGAACCCGCAACAACAGCAACCACGGACATGACAATGCCGATGATGAGGTACAGCATGCCGTCTTCCTGAGTGCCGGACATGTTGGTAGCCAGACCGAACACGATGGTACCCAGACCCGGCATCAGCAGAAGCCAAAAGCCCATGCCGATCCAAGTAAGGGAGCGCTGCAGGGAAGAGTGCGGCGCATCAAAGCTGGACGGCTGGTAGCCATCAACGTAGTAACGCTCCATGTGCAGGTTCTCACTGAGTGCCATGGTTCTCTCCTACTTTCCTGATACTTTTCTTGGAGTTGATCTTAGTCATCCTTGCCGCGGAAAGCGGCACGGGTGCGTTCCTTTGTGATAGCTGCCACAGCCGTCAGCGGGATACCCGCCGGGCAGACGTCGGCGCACTCGCCGTACAGCGAGCAAGGACCGAAGGTTCCCTCGACCTCATCAACCATCTTGCGGGCACGGAGACCGCGCTCCTCGCGGCCCAGCGGAGACAGCGTCAGGTGCACCAGCTTCGCACCGGTGAACAGGTGAGCCGCACCATTCGGGCACGCTGCAACACAGGCACCACACCCGATGCAGGCTGCGTGATCCAGTGCCTTCTCAGCGTCGGAGTGGTTAACCATCAGGGAGTCAGCGTCCGGGGCAGTGCCGGCCATGACGGAGACGAAGCCACCCTTTTCCATCACGCGATCCAGTGCGGAGCGGTCGACGACCATGTCCTTGATCACCGGATATGCGGCAGAGCGCAGTGGTTCCAGCTTGATGGTGTCACCATCGTTGAAGGAGAGCAGGCGCTGCTGGCAGGCAGGCTTGTTCTTGTCCGGGCCGTGGGGGCGGTCGTTGACCATCAGGCCACAGGTACCGCAGATGCCCTCGCGGCAATCCGAGGCGAAAGCGAAGGGCTCCTTGCCCGCCTCTACGTAGTTGTTGTTTACGTGGTCAAGCAGCTCCAGGATGGACATCTGCTCGGCAGCGTCATCAACGTCAACAGACTCGAAGTGGCCTTCGGCATTCGGGCCCGCCTGACGCCAGATTTCAAGATGCAGTTTCATTACTTGTAATTCCTTGTCATCAGCGGGATACGGTCGAAGTACAGGGGCTCGGAGTGGCGGATGAACTTGTTCTCGCCATTCGGCTCCCAAGCGGAAACGAAGCACCAGTTGTCATCGTCACGCTCTGCCTCGCCGTCTTCGGACAGGTGGTCATCGCGGTAGTGGGCACCACAGGACTCGTCGCGGTCCAGTGCGTCCACGCACATTAGCTCGCCCAGATCCAGGTAGTCGGCAACGCGGGTTGCGTACTCGAGGGTCTGGTTCATCTCCTCGGTACCGCCCGGGATGTGCAGGTTAGCCCAGAAGTCCTTGCGCAGGGCGCGGATCTTCTCGATGCCGTCCTTCATGTCCTTTACGTTGCGGGACACACCACAGGAGAAGTAGAGGATCTCGCCAAGCTGGCGGTGGTAGTACTCCGGACCGTGCGGGTTGTCACCCTTGATGCTGGTCAGACGCTCGATGCGATCCTTTGCACGCTGCAGAGCTTCCTGGGCGGCAGGAGAATCCGCAGCCGGGATCTCCTCGCCGAGGTGCGGCGCCAGGTAGTTCGGGATGGTGAACGGCAGGGTGAACCAGCCCTCCACGGAGGAGGACAGCAGGGAGTTAGCTCCCAGGCGGTTCGCACCGTGGTACATCCAGGAGGACTCACCAGAGCAGAACAGACCGTCGATGGACGTCATTTCGTTGAAGTCGGTCCACAGGCCACCCATGGTGTAGTGGCAGGTCGGGGCAATGCGCATCGGGGTCTCGTAAGCGGACTCACCGATGGCCTCTTCGTACATCTGGATCAGGTTGGAGTAACGCTCACGAATGGTGTCCTTGCCCAGGCGCTGGATAGCGTCGCCCAGATCCAGGTACACGGAGTTCTTCATCGGACCCACGCCGTAGCCAGCGTTGATCTGCTGAGCGTTAGCACGGGAAGCGATGTCACGCGGAACCAGGTTGCCGAAGGCCGGGTAGCGGCGCTCCAGGAAGTAATCGCGCTCGTCTTCCGGAATATCGTTCGGCTTGCGGTCGTCGCCCTTCTTCTTCGGGGTCCAGATGCGGCCGTCGTTACGCAGCGACTCGGACATCAGGATCGTCTTGGACTGCCAGGTGGAGTTCACCGGCAGACCCGTCGGGTGGAACTGGACGAAGGACGGGGACGCCATGTAGGCACCCAGCTCGTAGGCGCGCATGATAGCCGAGGCGTTGGAGTTCTTGGCCAGCGTGGACATGTGGTACACGTTGCCGTAACCGCCAGTAGCCAGCACGGTTGCGTGGCCGGTGTGAGCCTTCAGCTCGCCGGTCAGCAGGTTGCGCATGATCACGCCCTCACAGCGGCCATCCTTGACGATCAGGTCAACGAGGTCGTTGTGGGTGAAGATCTCCACGTGACCGGCACCGATCTGGCGGTACAGCGCAGAGGTGGTAGCCAGCTGCAGCTGCTGACCTGTTTGACCACGGGTGTAGTAGGTGCGGGAAACCTGCACACCACCGAAGGAACGGGTGGCCAGGGTGCCGCCGTACTCGCGGGAGAACGGAGCGCCCACGGCGTTCATGTGGTCGATAACCTTCGGGGACTCCATGGCCAGACGCCAGCAATCGTTCTCGCGGCAACGGTAGTCGCCGCCTTTGACGGTGTCCTTCGCGTGCAGGTAGGTGGAGTCGTTATCCAGCTTCTTACCGCGGGAGGAGTTCACACCGCCCTGCGCGGCGATGGAGTGCGCGCGACGCGGGGAGTCGTGGTAGGTAAACACCTTCACGTCGTAGCCTAGCTCGCCCAGTGCGGCAGCTGCAGCGCCACCGGCCAGGCCAGTGCCGACGATGAGAATGCGGAACTTGTTGCGGTTCAGCGGGGACACCATGCCGAAGTGTTCCTTGGCGTACTGCCACTGCTTATCCTGGCTGACCGCGTGCGGTGCGTTATCCTTCAGCACCTTGCCGACGGTCACACCCTCCACGACAGATTCCGGTGCGGTGAAAGCCGCTACGGCCTTGTCGTAGTCGAAGTCCGCGGTCTGATTGTGCGGGTGGTTAGTTACTTCGCTCATTTAACTCTCTTCTCCTTGAAATCAGACTCGCCGTTATTGTCCAACCGGGACGAACGAGGCCTGATCAACCAACCCAAACATCACAGCCAGCGGGATGGAGATGTTGCCGATCATCACGATCGCGGGCAGCAGGTAAGCGATCCACAGCATGACCTTGCGGGTGCGGTGACCAGTGATGCCCAGGTCCGAGGTAGCAGTCCAGATGCCGTGGGACAGGTGCATAAACAGGATCAGCATCGCCAGGATGTAGAAGATAGCCACAGCCGGGCGATCGAAGGATGCAACCAGGTTCTGGAACGCGGCGTGTGCACCGTCAACCGGACCCTGGAAGTCCTCAGAAGCGACCGGCTTCACGCCCATCGTCAGATCCAGGATGTGGAAGATAATGAACAGCAGCAGCACGATACCGGTAACGATCATGCTGCGTGCGGTGAACGTGTTCCAGCTGCTGACCATTCCCTTGCGGCGGTAGCGGCCACGGGACTGGTGTCCACGGCTGGTCAGTGCGAAAGCACACCAAACGTGCAGGATCAGGGAAACCAGCAGCACGATACGAGCAACCCACAGGAAGGACTCGTGCGGCAGCAGCGGGTAACCAAATTCACGCAGGAAGTCGGCGTAGGTATTGAAGGATTCGGCCCCCATGTAAACCTTCAGGTTTCCAACCATGTGAACCAGGACGAACAGCGCGAAGATGATGCCCGTGATGGCCATCGTCAGCTTCATCGCCCACGAAGGGAAGCCTGGCTTCTCGCGCAGGCTCGAAGTTCTCAGTTTTCCGTGAGCGATTGCCTCACGGTCGTCATATTTAACAGTCATGGCACCTCCAGTGTCATAGACACTGTAAATCTTGCGACCCCCCTCGGACTACTTGTGTACCTGCAGATTCACCCACTTACACCCCGTTATGGGGTATGACATTTTCGCAATATAAGCCTTGCAAAAATACGACTAACGGTACATCCGTACTGTTAAGTTCGTTATGAGAGGTGGTCATAGCGTTGCGTCACACTGGTCACACGACTTTCGTACCACTCTTGACTGTTTTTATTAATGACACCACACTCCCACCCCTTAGAACCCCACCCCACTAAACACGTAACTTAGAATACGGATCCACAGGGACGTTAGGCGTCAATAAATATATATTTTTATAAGTTTACCCGGTGGTCCGGAGTGCCGGCTGGAAAGTCACTATCGGTGCGATGTTCACTGAGCAACGTCTGCCCCTTAACAATGACGGGCTCATGACCGACAACAACTTCCTCACCCATGACCCAAATCGGACCAACCTTGTGGTCGCCTTCCTCAACTACCAGCTCCACTTCACCGGGGCGGACTTCTACACGCAGACGCTCGCCATGCAGGGTGATGTGGTAAGTCAAAGATTCCCACTCATCCGGCAGGCGCGGATCAATCGTGTACTGCCCATAGAAATCACGGAAACCGCCGAAACCATGGGTCAGCGCCGTCCACGCGCCACCACACGAGGCGATATGTACACCGTCCGAGGCATTGTGGTGCAAGTCACCCATATCCACGAATAGACCGCGGTAGAAAAACTCCTCCGCTTTTTCTTTGTAACCCAGCTCTGCGGCGATGATGGATTGCACAACCGCAGAAAGGGTGGAATCACCCGTGGTCAGAATGTCGTAGTAGTCGTAGTCCGCACGCTTAACCTCTGTGGAGAAACGCTGCCCCTGTAGGAATAGCGCCAGCACCACGTCGGCCTGCTTCAGAATCTGATAGCGGTAGATCGTCAACGGGTGATAGTGCAGCAGCAGCGGCCGCTTTGGCCCCACCTCCGGATCATCGAGATCCCAAATGCGGCGATGCAGGAACTGATCGTCCTGGGGGTTAACCTGTAGCTCCTCGTTATAAGGGATGTACATGCAATCAGCGGCCTTGCGCCACAAATCCACCTCGGCAACCGTGATGTTCTTCAGGTGCTGTAGGTTGCGATATTCCTCCGGTCGCTCTTCCCTCATCTGGCGCACCACTGCCGCCGCAACTTCCAGGTTGTACTGAGCCATCACGTTTGTGTACAGGTTGTTGTTCACCACGGTGGTGTACTCGTCCGGGCCGGTCACGGAGTGGATCTCGAACTTGTCCTGTTGGCTGTTGAAGAAGCCAATGGACATCCAGAAGCGAGCAGTTTCCACCAGCAGGCTGATCCCCTGCTGCAACAAAAATTCTGTATCGCCGGTGGCGTAGACGTATTTCATCAGGGAAAACGCAATGTCGGCATCGATGTGATACTGCGCGGTTCCCGCAGCGTAGTAGGCCGAGGACTCCTGGCCATTGATGGTTCGCCAGGGGAAAAGCGCGCCATCGTGCGAGAGCTCCAGCGCACGCTGTTTGGCCGCAGGCAGCATGTCATAGCGGAAGCGCAGAGCATTTCGAGCCAGGTTGGGGTTGGTGTAGCACAGGAACGGCATGACGTAGATTTCCGTATCCCAAAAGTAGTGTCCGCCGTAGCCGGAGCCGGTCATGCCCTTCGCCGGGATTCCGTTGGTTTCCGCACGCGCAGAGGCCTGGATCAGTTGGAAGATATTCCAACGCACTGCCTGCTGCAGAGCAGGCTGCCCCTCAATGCGCACATCAGAGCGTTCCCAGAAGCGAGCAAGCCATTCGGCTTGGTTATCCATCAAGTTGCTAAAGCCCACCGATTTCGCACGGTTGATCGTACGCGCGCAGCGGAACGCGAGCTCCTGCGGGGCGACGTGGCGGGAAGAGTGATACGCCGTGTACTTCTCCAGGCGCATCTTCATGCCTTTCCTGCCGTTGAGGTGGTACGTTACGCGCGCAACGTCCTCTTCCACCTCCGTGGAAACCTCCACGCCGGTATCCATGCCCACGTCTGCATCATCTACAGGGTTATCGACTTCCAGAATGTGGTCCATGGACACGGTGACGGTCATTCCCGAGTGGTTGATCTGGTAACCCAACGTCGCGCGTTCCGGCTCTGTACTGGACTGGTACTTGGGGATGAAGACGCGATCCTGGAACTGCTCGCCCTTGCGCGGATCAAAGCCTTCTTCGCCCGCTACGCGGGCATTATTATCCGGGAACTCCCCCTGCCCATCCTCACGGTTCAGCAGCTGAGAGGAAACCACCACTGCGGCCGGTGCATCCAGCAGCTCGACTTCCAAGGACTGCAAAGCCAGGTGGCGCTCTTGGAAGCTCACCATGCGCTCGGAGGTCACGCGCACATGCTTGCCACCTGGAGTGCGCCAGACCAAGCTGCGGCGCAACACACCTTCGCGGAAGTCCAGGCTGCGGTTGTATTCCATAACCTCCGCGTTGCCCAGGCGCAGCGGCTCGTCATCGATATACAGGCGCATGGCTTTGGCATCTGGCACAGAAACGATGCTCTGGCCTGTGCGCGCCAGACCGTAGGCATCCTCGGCATGCTCGATATCCCAGGTTTCATGCACACCGTTGATGAAGGTGCCGTGAGTCTTGGAATCGCGCCCTTCCTCCGGGTTTCCGCGCAACCCCAGGTAGCCATTGGATAGCGCAAACAGGGTCTCGGCAACGCCTAAATCCATGAAGTTGGGCCGCGTCTCGATCAGCGCCCACTCGTCGACCGGGTTGTTATCCCGATCCACTGCCTCCAGCGGGTTCACAGCACTGTGCTTCATGTCTGCGCGGAATCCCTCCGCACGCAGGTCGCCGCCGTCGATAGGGCGCTTAAAGCCGGTCTCTGCGCCTTCGCGCCGAGTGGCAAGGTAATCCTTTAGACGCTGGTCAGCAGGGGTGCGCTTGGTTTTTCTTTGGGCGTTGATTCCCATGTTGTTCTGCGATTCTCCGAGTCGTTAATTAAAAATTCTTTGGTTAAAGCGTCTCTTTGGCGCGATCTATCCCAGCAGATCCGCTAGATCGTCAACCACGATATCCGCACCGTGGTCACGCAGCGCCTCTGCACCAGCTCCGCGATCCACGCCGATGACCAGCCCGAACTGTCCCGCTTTTCCGCTGGCCACACCACTGGTGGCATCCTCTACCACCACTGCATTCGAAGCGCTCGCGCCGAGCTGCTGCGCACCGTACAGGTACGTGTCTGGTGCGGGCTTACCCGGTAGCTCTTTTTCTGACGCCACCACGCCATCCACTATCACTTCAAACCGATCGAGCAGCCCCGCTGCTTGCAGCACCGGACGCGCGTTCTTGGAGGAGGAAACAATAGCGATCTTTGGGGTCTTCTCCCCTGCTGTAGCGCGTTCCCGGATCGCATCGAGCAGCTGCACGGAGCCTTGGTAGGGCTGTACGCCTTCTTCCACCAGTTTCAGAAAGTCCGCGTTCTTGCGGGATCCCAGGCCGTGGATCGTGTCCTGATCCGCGTTATCGTCCGGGTTGCCCTCCGGAACCTCGATGCCACGGCTGGCCAGGAGGGCAGCCACTCCCTCGTCGCGGCGACGGCCGTCCAGGTAGTCGAAGTAATCCTGTTCGGTGTAGGGCTCAGCCCCCTTGGCTTCCAGGAACGCACTGAACATCCGTGCCCACGCCTGGCGGTGGAGCTCTGCGGTCGGGGTGATCACGCCGTCGAGGTCGAAAAGTATGGCGTCAAAATCAAAGAAAGATCGGGCAGGCGGGGTGCCAAAGGTGGTGACGGACAAAGTCGGGCTCCTTCCGGGGCGACTTGGTGCATGTGCGTTCGTACGTGCGTGATCGTGTGTCCACCAGTCTAACCAGGGGTCGGACAACTGTCCGTGCAAGGAAGTTGTGCGGAAGTGAGCATAGGAAAACCGCCGGGTGAGGCGGGCTCACACCGGCGGTTAGATCCGTGTCGCTTTAGGCGATGCCGTTCTTTTCCTTGAACTCCAAACGACGGGCATGCAAGATCGGCTCAGTGTAACCGGCCGGCTGCTCCAGACCCTTAAACACCAAATCCTTCGCAGCCTGGAAAGCCACCGACTCA